>CAYWEI010000010.1:0-13264 GCA_964457265.1 uncultured Candidatus Saccharibacteria bacterium | reverse complement strand
CCCGCACCGCGCCCTTCTCCTGCTTCTTCCGAGCCGCGTGCAGGACGAAGCATACGAGGGAGAGGACCAGGAACACGATGGAAATGAACTGTGCCGGTTCGATCGTGGTGCCGGTGACCTCGGTGAAGCCGAGGTAGGCGGCCACGAGTCCGACCGTCAGGAATACGAGGCTCCAGTTGCGCATGTCTTTCTCCTCAGCTGTCGGATGTCCGTTTAAGGCTCGCTATCGCCGAACCGCAGCGTAGGGATAGTTGTAGGATACTTTCCCCTATAGAGCAAGAAAAACGGGCGGTCCTGATGGACCGCCCGCTTGCCATTTGCCTTTACCGGCCCATGTACGCCTGTTCTGCTTTCCGCTGGCGATGCAGCAGCATCTTCTCGGCCTTGGACTTGCGAGCAGCCTTCGGGCGAGTCGCGGCGTTCCGAGAACATTGCCTGCAGAGATGGTCGAGCGAAGCGCGCAACCGCACGACATGCTCATGAGGGAAGCCGCCCTTGGCATCGATCAGCTTCTCATTGAGAACGATGATGCTCTGAGCCCGCTTCGTCCAGAGGATGGTACTGACACGCTGCCTGAGGTCTTCGTCGTACATCCGAGGATTCTCACCATCTTCCGGAGGAAGCAGGCGGAGGGTCCGTCCCGGCTTCTGCTCCAGCGGAGCGACGATGAAGGAGATGTTCCCTTCAGTGCCGATAGCATTCTCGCCTTGAAGTATCTCGGTCGGCTGCCCCCAGCTCCTGAGAATCTCGAGAGCCTGGACGGCCGCCGGGAAGCACTCATGAGTCGAGCACATTACGCCGAAAGGGATCGAGGTAGGCTGGATCATTTCTATTCTCCCTAAATACGAAGCACGTCTGAGCGTTGCTTCTCGTGAAAGATCAAATTCGAAACCCCCGAACCGTTTCCGGGTCGGGGGCTCGATTCAAGTCTTTTCCTGATCCTTATTCTGGAGAAGAAACCTCAAGCGAAACCCCGACCGGACGAATGAGTCCAACGTAGAGGAAGAGGGAAAAAATCCAACGGTGCGCTTGAGCCATGTGCGTATGAGCATACGCCGCTGAGCCGCATCATGTCAAATGATGGTTATACACAACTTTAGGGAGGAATGATGGAGGGAAGTGGGGCCGAGTGTCATATACTTACCTGTAAGTGGGATGAAGTGGGAACCTGTTCCCGTCACCTGCGCCCCTTTTATTTACATGCTCATAGGCGAATACCGACATACTCTCGATGCCAAGAACCGCATCTCGCTTCCGGCAAAGTTCCGGAAGGAGCTCGGCAGCTCGGTCATCGTCACGCGCGGACTCGATCACTGCCTCTTCGTATACGCGAAGTCCGCATGGAAGAAAGAGGCGCAGCGGTTCGCCGAACACTCCTCCGGGGGAGCCGCCGGCCGCGCATTCGCGCGCCTCATGCTCGCGGGCGCTTCAGAAGCCGACGTCGATAGCGCCGGCCGCGTTCTCGTGCCTGATTACCTCAAGGCCTATGCGGGTCTCGGCAGCAAATGCGTCGTCGCGGGCGTTTCCGACCGTGTCGAGCTGTGGGATGAGACCGCGTGGGAGACCTATACGGCCTCTATCGAGCGCGATGCCGACCAGTTCGCGGAGACATTGGGTAACCGGGCCCTCGGATAATCCTATGGAACCGCGCCACGACACCGTACTCCTCGAAGAAGCCGTCGCCGGCCTTGATCTCATGTCCGGCGATGTCGCCGTGGACGCTACGCTCGGCGGGGCAGGGCACTTCGCTAAGATGCTTTCCGAGCTTCCTGAAGACGCGACGCTGGTGGGCATCGACGCCGACGCCGACGCATTGGTCCGCGCTCAGGAGGTCGTTGATAAGGCTGAAGCGAGCCAACGTCCTGCCGTACGCCTCGTGAACGGCAATTTCCGTGACTTGGCGCAGATTCTCGAGAACGAGAAGCTTACGCCGACGAAGGTGCTCTTCGATCTCGGATGGAGCGGTTTCCAACTCACTAACGGACGCGGCTTCTCGTTCCGTGCCGATGAGCCTCTCCTCATGACGTATGGAGACCCGAGCGCAGGCACGACGGCCGCTGATCTCGTGAACCATCTTTCAGAGGCCTCGCTCGCCGACATCCTCTTCTCGCTCGGGGAAGAGCGCTTCGCCCGCTCGATCGCGAAGTCCATCGTCGCTTTCCGAGAGGAAGCTCCGATAGAGACTACGCACCAGCTCGTAGCCGCCATCGCAGAGGGAGCTCCGAGCTGGTATCAGCATCGCCGCCTGCATCCTGCTACCAAGACCTTCCAGGCGCTCCGTATCGCGGTCAACGACGAGCTGGGCGCGCTTCGGGAGGGTCTGGGTTCAGCGCTCGAGCTTGTGCCCGCGGGCGGGCGCATAGCGGTGATCACGTTCCATAGCATCGAGGACCGCATCGTGAAAGGCATGTTCCGGGACGCGGTCGCAGCCGGAAAGGGCGCGCTCCTGCCTCGCAAGCCTATCGTCCCGTCAGCAGATGAGCTGAAGAGCAACCCGCGCGCCCGCAGCGCGAAGCTGCGATTGTTCCAAGCCGGCGTCGCTTCTGCCAATCGTCCCATTAATCTTCATTCATTCCCCGCGTATGCCTGACCGCACCATCTCGATCCTCGGATACAGCGCCCTGGCGCTCGTAGGCGCTTACCTGGCGTTGGTTATCGTGACCGTCAGTCTCGCGACGTATCAGACTGACCTCGCAGTACTGGTTCACGAGACGGAAGGGGACATCGGAGAGCTGGAGACCCAGTACTACGCGATGGTAGAGCAGGTCGATGACACCAATCCCGCCTCGGTAGGGCTCGTGAAGCCTTCCAAGGTCACCTACGCGGTAAAGGCAGCGGCCCCTTCGCTCTCCCTCCGCTAACCGGTATGCGACGGGCGATACGAGCGAGGTTACGATTGCTTTCCGCGATCCTTTTCGCTGCCGCCCTCCTCCTTATCGTCAGGCTGTATTTCGTACAGGTAGTACATGGCGCCGACTACGCGCTGCGCGCCGAGAAGCAGTACGTCTCAGCGAGCCAGAAGCTCTTCGATCGAGGCACTATCTATTTCACGCGCAAGGACGGCACCGTGCTTTCCGCTGCAGCGCTCTCGACCGGATTCACTATCGCGATGAATCCCGGACACATGACGGATGCCGATGCGGCGTATGCAGCGCTTTCCCCGCTCATACCGGTCGATCACGATTCTTTCCATGCGTCGGCTGGAAGCAAGGATGATCCCTACGAGGTGATAGCCAAGCGCGTATCGGAAGACGCGGGCCGCGCTGTAGAGGCGCTCGATATTCCGGGAATACAGGTAGAGCGAGAGCGCTGGCGGACCTATCCGGCTTCGACGAGGGCCGCTCAATCCATCGGCTTCGTCGCGTTCGATGATGACAACACCCTCGAGGGACGCTTCGGCTTGGAGCGGTACTATAACGACATCCTCAGTCGCGGCTCGGTCGGGCTGTTCGGGAATTTCTTCGCTGAGCTGTTCGCGAGCATCGATGATATCGTCGTCGACGCGCGTGGCGCTCGCGAGGGCGACCTAGTGACCACTATCGAGCCGGTGGTGCAGGAAAAGCTCGACCAAGTGCTGGCATCCGTGAATACGCAGTACGGGAGCCGGGAAACGGGCGCGATCATCATGGATCCCGAAACAGGAGAGATCATCGCGCTGGATACCGCGCCTTCCTTCGATGCGAATGATTTCATCCATGGCGATCCCGAGCATTTCGGCAATCCGCTCGTAGAGCACCAGTACGAATTCGGCTCGATCGTAAAGGCGCTCACCATGGCCGCGGGCCTTGATTCCGGCGTCATCACGCCTGAATCGACCTATAACGACACCGGCTGCCGGACTCTCAATAACAAGACGTTCTGCAACTATGACCTCAAGGCGCGCGGCATAACCCCGATGCAGGAGGTGCTCTCGCAGTCGCTCAATATGGGCGCGTCCTATATCGCTCTTGCGGTAGGTCATGAGAAGTTCCGTCATTACCTCAAGGAACTCGGCATGGGCACGGAGACGGGTATCGATCTGCCGAGCGAAGTGGCCGGCGATATCCGCAACATAGAGACGAGTCCGCGCGACGTGGAGTATGCGACCGCATCATTCGGGCAAGGCATCGCAGAGACTCCCGTGCAGATGGTACGCGCGTTGGGAGCGCTCGCGAACGGGGGACAGGTGGTGACGCCTCACCTCGTGCGGGCTATACGGCTCGAGTCAGGCATCGAGAAGAAGCTATCGTGGGGAAGCCCGGAGCGCGTATTCAGCGCGAAGGCCACCGAGGAGACCACTCGCATGCTCGTCAAAGTAGTCGATACCAAGCTCGCGAACGGGACGGTGAAGATTCCTGAGATGAGCGTCGCCGCTAAGACCGGTACCGCGCAGGTGGCGGGACCGGGCGGAAAATACGCGGAGGGGAAATACTTCCATTCCTTCTTCGGCTACTTTCCTGCGTATGATCCGAAGTTCGTGATCGTCATGTATACGAGGGAGCCGCAGGGGGTGCAGTACGCGTCAGAGACGCTTACCAAGCCGTTCATGGAATTGACCCATTTCTTGATCAACTATTACGAGATTCCGCCGGATAGGGCAGAATACTAGGAGCTATGAAATCCATCCTCAAAGCCCCCATCGCCGGCCTGCTCGCGCTCATGGCGCGGGTCATCATCAGGAAATACCGTCCGAAAATAATCATGGTCACCGGAAGCGTGGGGAAGACCACTACTAAGGATGCTGTGGCGGCGACGCTCTCGCAGAGGTTCTTCCTGCGCGCCAGCGAGAAGAGCTATAACAGCGAATTCGGCGTCCCGCTCACTATCATCGGTGCTCGGAACCCGTGGGAGAACGCGTCAGCTTGGTACGGCGTCTTCCAGCATGCGCTCGGACTCATAGTGCTACCGAGCCACTATCCGAAGCTGCTCGTGCTCGAGGTGGGCGCTGATCGTCCTGGCGACCTCGAGAAAATCCTGAGGATCGCCGCCCCGGATGCGGTCGTGGTGACGCGCCTTCCGGACGTCCCGGTGCACGTGGAAGCCTATGCGACTCCGCAGGCGGTGCGGGACGAGGAGTTCACTCCGGCGAATGCGCTTACGAGCGGACACGAGCTCGTGATATGCGCGGACGATCCTCATGCGATCGCGATGAGCGCCCGGCTGCCGGCTCATATCACTACCTTCGGGTTCTCTGAGAATGCGGACGTGCGTATCGCCGACTCGGCGTTCTTCAAGGATGAGGAGAGCTTCGGCATGCAAGCGCGACTCGTCATGAACGGCCGGAACGACCTGATCCGTATCGAAGGCGCGCTGGGTCGCCCCCAGCTGCTGGCTCCTGCTGCGGCCTTCGCCACCGCCTGCGCGCTCGGCTTGTCCGCCGAAGAAGCGCTCGAGGGACTGGCTACGTATCTGCCGCCGCCTGGCCGCGGCCGGATCCTCAAAGGGGTGAAGGGAAGCATGGTTATCGATGAGACGTATAATGCGTCTCCTGCCGCCGTGGAAGAGGCGCTCGCCGCGCTCGCCCTCATCCCGCAGGCCAAGCGGCGTATCGCGGTCCTGGGAGACATGCTCGAGCTCGGCCGGTATTCTATGGCTGAGCATGAACGAGTAGGAGTCCGAGCCGCGAAAGAGGCTGACGTGGTGTTCTCTGTAGGAAGCCGGGCTCGGGCTATATATGAGGCAGCGATAGCGGAAGGTAAAGGGGAGGAAGAGGCGCGCGCGTTCGATACGTCTGCTGAGGCGGCGGAAGCCCTGCTGGCCATGGTGCGAGAAGGGGATGTGGTGCTGGTGAAGGGCTCGCAGGGCATCCGTATGGAACGCATCGTGGAGAAGCTGCTGGCAGATCCGGCTGACCGGTGCAATCTCGTGCGGCAGGAGAAGGAGTGGAAGAGGAGGTAGATCGTAAGCTCAGGTCAGAGAGTACGGAGCCAGCTTCGCCTTCCAGGGCGCTCAGGGTTGCATACTCGTTTTGTGGCGAAAAATGTCGAAATCGCTTCGCTCAGCCCGCTCCATTTTTCTTCAAAACTCTTTGCACCCTGGCTGCTTGCAGGGAGTCTCCGTATCCCTGACCTGAACCTCCTCAGGGGAGAAAGGGTGGTAGATTCTCGAGTTTTTTGCTATAACTCAACAGACGGTCTCATAGGTAATCTTATGAGACCTCGTTCGGACGGAGAGCATAATCTCAGAAGATCATTCTCTCCTCCTCACTTCGGCCTCATCGTCTAACGGTTAGGACAGATCCCTCTCACGGATCAAATCGGGGTTCGATTCCCCGTGAGGTCACCAATTGTGCTTTATCGGGCTTAAAGTTCTCAGATAGCTTGAATATCCAAGACATTTTGGGTGTTCCATTAACTAGTTCTGAGTAAGTCGGCATTTCTTCAAAGACTAGACCTAGCAGGTCTCGTTGGAGCCTTATGTCGTCAGGATTTAGCAGTATTTCAGAGGGGTGTTCCATAACCCTTTTCACCTCACGAGTGAAAGAGTGAATATCGTCCTCTGTGATCTCTATTCTCTGTCTTTGAGTCCTTGCAGATTTCAACCTCACATCGAGGCGTGCATAGTCGTGCTCTAGACCCTCCCTCACTTCAGGGATCTTTGTGGCGATGATTGCCTGCAGAACATCTGACTTTCTCTCTTCAAGCTCGGCAATGTTCCGGCTTATGGTGCTAGAGACATCTACGATCTCTTTCTCACGCTCACGGTATTTGTTCAGAAAAGTAAGCTCTATTGCTTCAGTGAGTTGAGGACTGAAGTTCAGGCTAGAGATAAAGCTCTCTACAGCACTATCTAGATCAGCTTTATTAACGCCGTAATAGGCATGGTCTCTTGAGCAATGATATTTGGGAAACCTCTTCCCTGATTTTCCTCGCGGTGAGCTAGCAGTAAACGGCTTCCTGCAGAACGGACAGAGTATGCACTTGTACGGAAAGAGAGGATTATTTCTGTTTCTCTGAAGTTCTCCAGTTGAACGCACTAAGTCAAAGCTACCGTCCGGCAACTCTTTGATAGTCAGCTTCCCGCGATTGGCTCTGTTGAATGTGTCTACTGATACAAGTCCCGCGTACTGCGCTCTCACGGGCTTGTAGTGCGTCCATTTCTCACATAGCACACCTGCATATAGTGTGTTCTGAATGTTTCGCTGAAGAAGCTTGATTGTAAGCGGAGTACCGCCCCTCTGACTGAGTATTTTTGTCCTGTCCTTGCTCCACTTGTTTTGAATCGGAGACCCATAACCCATAGCATTTACCTGCTCAACAATCTCAGCGTCGCTTAATCTGCCCTGCGCCCTGAGTTCAAACATTGCTATGAAGAATTTGGCGCGGTCTGGATCAGGCTCTTGAATAGTTTTCTTCTTACCCTCAACAAAAATCTTCTTGTTTTTATAGCCGTCAGTAGGACGCCTTGTTCTATAGCCCTGTTGAGTGAGTCGTATCTCCTGACCGAGCATTCGGGTAAGGATTGTATTTACCTCATGCTTGGCTGTTGTAGCCATAACATTTTCTGTGATCTCACTCGGATTCAATACGCTCCAACTGTAAGACTGTCCAAACTCTTCGAGAGTATTCTTGGAGGGTTGAATGACACCGTTGGTATCGAGCATTTGCACACCGTACTTTGCAAACTCAGCTTTAAGACGCTCGTACTCTCCAGTTCCCGCACGGGTAAATCGGTCTATGGATCTAAAGATATAAAACTTAACGACGCCTGGATTCTTCTTCAGGAGATCAAATATTTCTTCAAAATCACCTCTATCCAGCTTTCTGCCTGAAATGGTGCTTTTGAAGACCTGCCCATTAGGAAATATCTTAAATTCTTTGAGGTCGGCAAACCGCTTCAGGGTATTCTCCTGAACCTCCAAGCTCTCACCCTCGCTAGATTGCTTGAGCGAGCTTACACGAGCGTGAGCAATGCAATAGTTATCAGCCTTACTCATCTTCGCTTTCATTACTTAAAATGCGCATGTTTTCTTCATTTCTCCGCTTCAGCCACCCATCAAATGCGAGACCTGCTAGATGGTCAAGACCAATACGAAGAACATCTATCTGCTCGTCAGATAGATCATCGGCATATACGCCCAAACTTTCCTTAAATTTTGAGAATGAGACCAAGGCAAAAGCCTGGTATTGAGTGCTTCGGGACTAACCGGACGAGGGCTAGGCGCTTTCAACGAATTTAAAGGTTTGAATGAAGATTTTGGGAAAGAATTTGAAAGGTAGTTTTGTAGGTAGATTTTGGGTCGTCTGCTGTTTGTTGAACATTATTCCTGCTTTCAACGACCAAGGCTGTATATATTTAAGCACACCTAAGTAGTCCTACAAGCGTGCGGATTGCATACTCGGATTTATCGGAGCCAATCGGAGTACAAAAGCTACAAATAGCCTTTAACTAAGCCGTATTATTCAAAAACCTATAATCCGATTTACTTCTCAAAATCCGAGTTTATCCGCATGAATCCGCATACAAACTGCACCAATTAGCATAGTTTCGCCGGCGAAATCACCAGAATGCCCCTGAAGCCGAGGGAGTTGCTGATTCACTGGAAGATAGCGGATATGCTCCCTCCATGCAGGAGAAAGCAGGATTTTGACTTCCAGAGCCGGTCTAGCTAGCTCTGAACGATGGTCTGGGGCTTGGTAGCGTCCTGAGCGACTGCCCAGACGAGTGCTACTACCCAGCCGATGATTGTCCAGCCGAGGAAGAGATTGAGCACGAAGATCGCCATGGTATTCGTGCGCTTGCGAATGATGGCTATGCCCGTAGGGGTTAGATAGAAGAACGAGATCAGGATTACTACTATTCCGAGAAATGTACGCATTGTCTTAACAGTTAGTGATATAAGGCTGGTGGGCGTATATACACAAAACCCGCCACCAGTAGAGCCGAAGCTCCTATAGGGGTTTCCCCCTATAACGCAGAGCACGCCCTGATGACGGGTTTTCTATGCTCTGCGATTTTCGCCCATGCCGAGGCTTCCGCCGCCGGTTTAGGGCTATTTCGTATTCAATTGGGTACCCTACGGTACAGGGTTATTATACTCGTAAACACGACTAACCTCTACACAATAAAAGTCGTACAATACAAGCTATGGAGGACATCTTCCCTAAATACATCAATCCGATCACTAAGATCTATCCGAACTTCAAAGAAGCGAAGGAGTCTTTTGATCGTTATGGTGGGTTTTCAATGTTTGAGGATGTGAAGGGGTCAAAAATAGAGGACCTAGTCAAGGGCAACAGGAATTTGATTGTTGGAGAGCCTGGCGTTGGAAAATCCTTGCTAATGAGAAGGATGAGTGAGCACCTTTCTGTGTCTGGATATGAAACGGAACTTATACCCCTACGCACATCCAATCTTGATAAAAAGATCGACGCTTTTCTTGCCAAAGAAACAGAGAAGCCCAAAGCACTTTTACTGGACGCTCTTGATGAAGTGAAGTCAGATAAACTACCAGAAATTATCGCAAAGATAGAGGAAATCTCGTTAAGCCATCCTGAACTTCCTTTATATATTTCATCTAGGTGGATATTTATAAATCGCTACTCGAACTCGTTCCCAGAGTATCGCTATATCACCCTTCCTCCGTTCACACAGGGGCAAGTTCAAGAATACCTAAAGGCCGCAGGACATTCGGAGAAAGATATCGAGGAATTAAGACTTAGGATTGTTTCGTTTGGACATAGCATGTTGGTAATACAAACTCCTCGTTATCTTTTCTACCTTGAGGACTATTTAAAGAACAATGGAGTGGACGCGGCGACAAAGGTCTCAAGGAATGACCTTTTTGAGTATTTCATATACAAAAAGCTTGAGCATGAAGATATCAAACTGAATTCTGATAAGAAAGCCATAACAAAGCGAGTGCTTGAAAAGCTTGCTCTCACAATGGAGATCTATCAGACAAATACCTTTACTAAGGACGAGCTGATGACTTTCTTCGATGAGCTTAAATCTGAACTGACTGCAATTGCTCTCACACAAATTGATCTTGAGATCTTCTATGATTGTTCTCTCTTGAAGAACAACATTACTTCTATCGAGTTTGATAACGCAGAGTTTCAAGAGTACTTGGCTGCAAAGGAAATTAGTCGTTTCCCCGATCCAGCAAAAGCGGCGGCGGCGCTTGCAATAGACGAAGAAGCAAAGGAAATTCATCCTTCTTGGTTCAATGCTCTTACATTTCTTGTTGATATGTACCCAGAGCTACTTAGCCAGTTGATTGATTTCTCTGGCATGAGATCGCTTGGTTTCAAAGTTATGGACGAGGCGTTCCTAAACTTCTTGAGCAGAGTGGATCCACGAAGACTGACTCCCGAAGTAAGGAAGGATTTGTTTGAACTTTCTATTGATTATCACGAGAACACCTTGCAGTGGATCCCAGGCAGACTTGCCTCTGCATTGCCAGGATTCTACGACCCGACTCTTGAACAGAATCTTAAGACCTCCGTTGAGAACGCGGAACAAAAAACAGGTACAGCCCGCTTTGTTCCTCTTGGCAATATTGCTTACATAGTTGCATATCTTTTGAGAGCTGGCGTATCGGTTGATACTGCCTTCTGGCGCAAAAAGCTTATTGAGTTCGTATCTGATGAAAATGACAATGGTGTATTACAAAGACATGCACTTTTGGCTCTCGAGGAACTTAAAGACCCATCGGTTATAGACGAGTTGCCCAACCTTAGCGGTAAGGACCAGCTCGTCTACGAAGGCTTCCTCGGACTTTGCACGGAGATTGCTCCCGACCACCCCACTTCAATTGCTCATTTCATTAGTGCTATAAAGAGCAATAACTTTCACGGCAGATATGGGCTTTTTGCAATGAAGGAGAAAGGCTCGCTTAAGAAGTTTCTACAAGCTTTTATAGATGACTCTGACTTCAGACGAGAGTTTCTTGATGACAGTCGCATCTTTAGAGATACAGATCGGAAACTCATAGATCGTATTGTTGATTTTCTTGATGAAGAAATTATCGAGCTTTCGATGAAGGCGTTGGTAGAAGCAGTTCATATGAATGTTGCTCATGACGCTGAGAACTCTGCTCTTATTAAGGAGCTTTGGGTTCTTTTGAGAGCGCGCGACTCGGACTTTGTGCCTAAAATGGTTGACCGCATTAAAAGTACTTCTGACGGAAAAAATAGTCTCTACTTCTCGCATGCATTCTTTGCTCAGATAATTGAAAAGGATGATGTCGAGTCATACCTACAAGCAATGATAGAAGTGGATGAGCGCTGGGTGGCCTTTAATGTAATGGCTCGAATACGGCACTCAGGCAAAAAAGAGGCTGAAGAAATATACGAGGCGGGTCGTAAATTCTTAAAGGAGGAGTATGAGGCGTCTGAACAAAGATCTTCGGAGCCTGATCCATGGGTTGAAAAGCAGAATGCTGAATTAATAAGAGAGTTTAAAACTCGACTTGAACCTGCCCCAGGTCAGTACGATCAATCTGTTTTTGATTTTTATAACGACAACCTGACGCGACTTGATCCATTAATAACTGAAGTAGAGCGAGATCGCCTAAGGTCTTTAATTACCGGAACTGTATTTAAACTTATTGATCCAGCTAAGAGTGATCTGAAAATTACTAGTGAAGGTGCTGATACAAAGACCTACACTACAAGTAGTGCAATTCACTTGTTTGGGGAAGCGATTATTACAGCCAAGCAACTTGGTGTTGATCCCTCACAGTTTAGGCAACATATACTAAACTACATTCCTTTCGCTTTCCACGATAAGTTGGCAGCAATTTTTGATCTGGTAAAAGATGTTCAACCTCAGGAAATGGAAGTGGTTCTTGAGGTATATAAGGATCGTAAGTCTGATCTCTGGCGACACAGGACAGATAGTTTTATTGATGCAATCGAGCAGTACCACATTCTAGAAGCTACTCCGTTGCTTAGAGGTTTTATAACTGAGCCTTTGTGCGATAAGTATGCACGCGAAAAGGCTCTATCTGTTCTAGATCAACTTGCTCCCGATCCTGCCTTTTTGAAAGAGATTGCTGACAAGTATGCGGGGAGTGAGACCTATGAGAGCAGGTTGGCAGATATTGCTAACGGCTTACTCATAACAAATCATGCGGATCCGGACGCAATTCGGAATCGTTTAAAGCAAATAGTTGACCATGCCGCAGCCTTTACTCGCCCTGAGGGCGTGCATAGTGTGAGTGATCTTGAAGATGAAATCTCTCACGATAAACGCTTTGCCAAGCCTTTGATGGATCTTAAGTACTCTGGCTATGAAGAGGACTATTTGAATTTCTTGGATCAGGCAATGGAAATATGGGCTCGAGGAAAGGATTTCCAAGCTTACTCTGAATACATGTGGGGGATAGTTTATGCATATTTTGACAATCTAAAGGAGACGAGGAGCTATGCCCCGCTAAGACAACTAGAGGAGAGAATAGCTACGATGAGGGACAAAGAAGGAGCAAACTGGCTTGCTAGTCGAATGTCTCAACTAAGGCGTTCTTATCTTGCATATGTGGGTAAACCTAGAACCGCTTCAGAAGCAATTCAAAAATATAACGCCGCTAAAGAAATTGATAATCGCAAAATACAGACTTCAGATGATCTATTTGCTCAGATAGAAAGCGCCCTGCAAAAAGATTTGAGACAGTGGATTGAGGGTGAGGGAGCATACAAAATTATTGTTGGTGAGAAAGTCTTTGATAGACAGAGGCAAGGATACGAGAAACTTATTCAGCAAACGATTAAACCTCAGATTGAGAATATTTTACTCAGAAGGGGTTTCAATGTTCAGGCGTATAGGGAGGCTGAACTTCTAGACGGCAAAAAAGTGGACTTCCTCGTCCGGTACGGCTTTATCGGTCCAGTTCTTATTGAAGTAAAACTTACATCAAATACAGACTTGAAGGGCACAGCTATAGATCAGTCTCCCTCCTACAAGAATGTGGAACGATATATGAATGGATACGAGGCTACTCATGGAATTGTCCTGATCATCAAGAACGATGAGGCAAGCAACTTGGAACTAGTTAGAAATACTTTTCAGCAGATTCCAAGAGTCTCGGTGATATCTTTTGACACGACTGCAGTAGACAGCGAGGAGCAAGAACCGCTGCCGCCAGAGAGTTCTATTCCCTAATGGGTAATTAAGAGTGATTGATATCCAATGGCTTAAGGCTATCTTGCTAAGTAAGAGGGACTTTTCAAAACAGCATTCCAGCTTAGTACTGTACTTTCAAAGGTGTTCCAATCCAGCCAGCTTAAGCTCACAAATGCAAAAACCGCCAACTCTGGCGGTTTTTGCATTTGTGACCTCAAGC
>CAYWEI010000009.1:28198-29538 GCA_964457265.1 uncultured Candidatus Saccharibacteria bacterium | reverse complement strand
GCGCAGATCGGCGAAGAAGCGCCAGCTGAGATCATCGCTGATCTCGTTATCCCAGCCGAGCCTGCTGCACCTGCAGCGGATGCGACAACTCCTGTCGCTCCTGCAGCGCCGGCTACGCCAGTCACCGATACGACGAGTGCGGACGACGCACAGACGTCTTCGGAGGATCGTGCCGTTACGGTCGCTCCCGTCTACACTTCCGACAATGGAACATTCGACACTATGTTCTCGACCGGCTCGGTGAACACCCAGCACGGATGGACAGTGACGAACTCCTCTTTCGATCAGGAAATCGTCGACAACCAGGCCGCAGGAGGTCCTGAGGCATTCGGTCTAAAAGCGCTCCGCTTCTCGAACTCATACGCTTCAGGTTCATTCGGCGATCAGATGTTCGCCGCCCCTCTTGCAGGCTCTGTCGGCGAGAACGGCGCGACAGCGGGCTCATTCCCGGCTGGCGTCCGTGACAACCACTTCGAGATGTCATTCGACTTCGTTTCGACCATGGCTACAGAGCAGCCAGGACTTACCGTTAACCTTTCTCCGGATCGCGGAGATGGTTCCCGCATGAGCTTTGTCCGTCTTACGGATACAGCTACGGGTATCGATGTGGCCCTTAATGAGGTTAAGGGCGGCACCGTTCCTGAGTTCGTAGAGACGGTCGTCAAGACAGGACTCGATCGCACCGCTGTACACAATGTAAAGCTGACCTTCGATGCCGTTAATGGCCCTTCAAACGATGTCGTGAAGGTATATGTCGATGGCGTACTCGTTCACACCGGCACGAGCTGGGAGGACTACTACCGCTACGCCGGCGTCGTCGAGCCGACTCCTCGTATCGTGAAGACCCTGCTCTTCCGTGCGAATACCGCAGCAGGAGTCGCAGGAAAAGGATTCCTCTTCGATCACGTCGCGCTTTCCGCGAGTCGCAATGCTGAGACTACGACGGTTACGAATAAGACCGTGCGATCCGTAGACCTCGAGACTGCAGCTGCATCTCAGGCGAAGACCAACGGCTCCGGCAAGTGGTTCTTCTACAATGATGAGACTGATGTGATCGACAACGCGCTCGGTTCTTTCGTAACCGGTCCTGCCACGGCTCCTCTCGGCGAGGAGAGTGTCCAGATCAGCGTTACGGGCACAGAGCGCCGCAACCTCGCGACCTATGCGTACGCAGGTACGAAGCTCGCTGACATCACCACGCTCAAGTACAGCACCTACAACGCTTCGGCTGGGAACGGTGCTGCTGCGAGCGCGAAGCGCGCTGGCTACCTCCAGTTCAACGTAGCTATGGCAGAAGCGCCTCACGTATCTCCCAGGGAATAACAGCGCCTCGATCTCCC
>CAYWEI010000009.1:23355-28098 GCA_964457265.1 uncultured Candidatus Saccharibacteria bacterium | reverse complement strand
CTATGGCAGAAGCGCCTCACGTATCTCCCAGGGAATAACAGCGCCTCGATCTCCCAGGACGCCTGGAAGACCTGGGACACTATCGACAATGGTAATGCGAAGTGGACATACTCAGGCACCATGTGGCCAGGTACGGCTACTTCAGGCACGATTGCAAAGACCTGGAGCGAGATCCTCGCACAGTACCCAGAGGCACGCATCCTCGCGAACGATGGATTCCTCGGCATCCGTGTCGGCGAGCCGTACGCTAGCGGATACACCGAGAATCTCGACAATGTCGTCATCGGTACCGGCACTGCTGCTACCGCATACGATTTCGAGGTAGATACGGTCGGTCCGGTCATCACTCTCAACGGTGATGCAGTAACCAGCACGTATGCTCTCGAGACGTACACTGATCCAGGCGCTACTGCAGTCGATGCAGTCGACGGTTCGGTTACGGTCACTACTACCGGTACGGTAGATGTGAACACCTACGGAACCTACACGCTCACTTACACCGCGACTGACGCGGCTGGTAACACGACTACCGCGACCCGTACGGTAACGGTCGAACGTCGTAACAACGGCGGAGGCGGAGGCAGCAGCCGCAGCGGTTCCGGCTCTTCGAGCTCGAACAGCAACGACAACGGATCTAACGGTTCTGTCGATGGAGGAAGCAACGGACAGGTTCTCGGTGCGTCGACATACAACTTCACGGCCGACCTCACCGTAGGATCCACCGGCGCTGATGTGACCGCGCTCCAGGCGATGCTTATCGCTTCCGGAGACCTCGCGATCGCAGCTCCTACCGGCTACTTCGGCGACATGACGAAGGCTGCCCTCGTGAAGTGGCAGGCTGCGCATGGCGTCACGCCAGCATCCGGCTACTTCGGCCCGCTTACGCGCGCTGCAGTCGCTAGCGCTAGCACGCCGGCACCAGCCATGACCGCGGATGAGCGCGCCGCGCTCATCAAGGACCTCATGGAGAAGGTTCTCGAGCTTCAGGAGAAGCTCGACGCGATGGACTAGGATTCCTCGCTTCATCGAATAGGAAAAGGCCCCGCACGGGGCCTTTTCCTATTCCTCAGCGCGCTCATCCGGCAGGCTGTTCTCTGGTATCCTTATCGCATGGAAAAGAAACACATCATCGCGGCCGGCGCTTTCGCCGTGCTCGCTCTCACGGTACTCGCCCTCGTGCCGCCTCCGGCAGGCCTCGTGGCCCCAGCACCCGCCCCTGACGAGTCCCTGCTGCTCGGGACCTACGAAGGAGTCACGCCCTGCGCGGACTGTCCTGGCATCAGGACCGAACTCACGCTCGTGAAGGATAGCGAATCCTTGGCCGAAGGCACGTACCGCCTCTCCATGACCTACCTCGAGAGGGACGCGGAGCCCTACCTGGCCGCCGGGTTCTGGACGACGGAGCGCGGAACGAAGACGGATCCGGACGCATCCGTCTATACGCTCGATCCTGACGGGGAATCCCCGATGCGCTATCGCGTCGTAGACGCTGATACGATCCGGCAGCTGGACGGCGATGGCAATGAGATAGATGCGCGAATGCCATTCGACCTGACTCGCGTCACGGGTAATCCCTAATCTCCATGCTGCTGCCCTACGCACGGAAGAGACGGAGCGGGCCAGTCTTCTACGTGTCCGTATTGCTTCTCGTCGCGCTGGGCCTGGCTTCTTCGGCGTATGTCTATTCGCAGGTCGACCGTTCAGGCCGCGCGCATATCCTTGAACGCGTAGGAACTATCGCCGAAGCAGTACCGGTGGCAGATCTGGCAGAACTTAGCGCGACGGAGGCCGATACGGGACTCGCTTCCTACCAGGAGCTCAAGAGCCTGCTCACGCGCATACGCGGAGTGAACGGCGATGTACGCTTCGTCTACCTCATAGGACGCGATGCGGACGGCGAGCTCTTCTTCTATCTCGATTCCGAGAATCCTTCTTCTGAGGATTATTCGCCTCCAGGCCAGATCTATTACGAAGCTACGCCGGCGATGCGAGCGATCTTCACGGATGGCATGGCCCGCACGGAAGGGCCTGATCGGGATCGTTGGGGAATCTGGATATCGGGCTACGCGCCGGTACGGGATGCGGACGGGAATATAGTCGCGATGCTCGGCATCGACCTGCCTGCGAACCAGTTCCTCGCCGATACGCTCGCGTACGCGATCCTGCCGCCGCTTGCCATGCTCGTGCTGCTTACGCTCCTTGTCGCCGGGGAACGAACCCGCAAGAGGGAAGCCGCTCACCTCGCCCAGAAGGCCGAGTTCCTTTCCATAGCGTCCCATGAGATACGCACCCCTCTCACGGGCATCCGATGGGCCATAGAGGGCATACTCACGAGCGAGAAGGTATCGCTCGATGCCCGTACCCGGGATGTGCTGGGGCTGGTCCATGGAAGTTGCCTATCCCTTATCGGTCGGGTGAATAACCTCCTCGATTTCACGGCCCTCGAGACTGGGAGGCTGATGGCGCTGTCCAAAGAGCGAATCGAGATACAGCCGTTCCTGCGCGATATCGTGGATAGCCTGCTGCTTTCCGCGAACCAGCGGGGCGTCACGATATCCTTCGATGCGTCTCTGGCCAGCCCGGACTCGTTCCTCGCTGACCGCCAGATGATGCATCACGCGTTCTTCAATCTGCTCAGCAATGCGATCAAGTATACGAAAGAAGGCACCTCGGTAGAGCTCTCGTATGCTAAGGAAAAGGGAAATCACGTATTCAGCGTGACGGACCATGGGGACGGCGTGAGCGAGGACGAGCAGTCGCGCATATTCGAGGGCTATCATCGCACGGCGGAAGCGGTGAAGTCCGGACAATATGGAACGGGTCTGGGGCTCTTCCTGGTGCGCAAGGCGGCGGAACTGCACAAGGGAAGCATCACGGTCTCCTCGATGCCTGGCAAAGGATCCACGTTCACTCTCTCCATACCGGACGTGGGGTAGCTCTTGTTCGGTGATTTGAATCTACGTAGGGCACGTCACTCCGCGAAGCGTCTTTTTTGCTCCGCTCCAGGGGTCCCACGTTCAGTTTCCTAACGCCTCCCGCAATTCGGCTGAAACTGAACGGCCCCTGTTCGCTACGCAAAAAGAGACGCTTCGCCTCCGTTCCTTAAGCTTGTACGTCTGGACGCGAGAACCGCAACGCGGAAGCGATATGTACTTTTTGAGGAGTGCAGACGGGAGGTACTGTTTCCACCGACTTGCGGGAGGTGAAGAGAAACAGTACGGGACCCGTCAAGCGGATGCAAAAAGATACATCGGTGGAGCGGGGCGGTTCGGGCGGGTGAGGTGCTTCGCGGAGTGACGGTAGCGTACGTGGAGAGGGAAGGCGGAGTCGCAATAGCGCCTGCTATGCCTTATGGATCTTCTCTTCGACGAGCTTCACGATGCTATCGATCTGGCGATCCGATTTGAGGAGGTAGGCGACCGCGCCATTGCCCATGGCGCGAGCGATGTAGTCCATGTCGTTCGCATTGCTGAGCACGATGAAGGGGGTCTTGTCGTCAGGAGACTTTTCGCGTATCTCTTCGAGCATCTCGACGCCATCCTTGCGCGGCATCATGACGTCCATGATCACCGCATCGGGGTGATTATCGAAGAAGCTGGCCACGCCCGCTTCGCCGTCGGGCGCCGTGAACACTTCGTACCCCGCGTCTTCGAACTGGTGCGAGAGGGTAACCAGGAGCAGGTTGTCATCCTCGACGATCAGTACTTTCTTCGCGGCAGGGGTATCCATATGCTCCCAGTGTACCACTACGTCTCACGGCGTATGCGGAGACATCGGAAAACTTCTTCACTCAGGCTTAATACGCGGCATGCGATAGTCGGAACACGCGGCCGAGCCGCTTATTCATTACTTATACTCATGAAAAACGGCATCTACGGCATTACCTCTACGGCTCTGGCTCTCTCGCTCGTCCTCTTCGCACCCGCAGCAAATGCAGCTCCGTTACTGGATACGACTATCCAGGGCTCCGTATCCGCAGACTCGCAAGGAGGAAGCGATCCTGCGCGCGAAGGAAGTCAGGGCACTTCTTCCGCTACGGGTAGCAGCATCAACGTTACTACGGGAATAGGCGACGGTCCTGATGATGCGAATCAGACTGGAGGCCAGGGTGAGGACTCCGCAGGATTCCATTCCAGCATCACTCATCGCGAGGCCGTGAAGGCTGAGGACGATGGAACGCAGGTAGGCGTCGAGAACGCTATGGACGTTGATTCGAACGAGGCTCTGGATTCGTTCGCTACCGGACTGGTCCGCTCGGATGCCCGGATGGATTCCGTAGAGATGGACGACTCGAACATGGACGTGAGCTATCGACATCAGGCACGCTTCCTGGGCGTCATTCCTGCGCCTATGATCGTGAAGGTGCATGTCGATGAGAACGGCACGGTAAAGGTGCGTTATCCCTGGTATTCGTTCCTGATGGCTACGGATATGAAGCAGGACGATCTCGAGTCCAAGCTCCAAGCAGACATAGCAGGGATGGTCGACGAAGGAAGAGGAAGCGATGATAGCTCCGCTGCGATGGACGGTTCTGCGAGTACCAGCCTTACCGCAAGCATGGGCACGCCTTCGACGAGCGCTCAAGCCCGATTGACCTCCCGCACCCGCGCGCGCATCCTGGAACGCATCCAGGCCGCTTTCGCCAGCGACGCATCCGCATCAGCTCGTGCTTCCTAAGGATCGGAGCGCGCAATAAGAAACAGCCCGCATCATGCGGGCGGTTTCTTATTGCGCGCGGGGGTC
>CAYWEI010000009.1:3992-23345 GCA_964457265.1 uncultured Candidatus Saccharibacteria bacterium | reverse complement strand
GCGGCGCCCCCAAAACAACACCCCCCCCGGGGGGGGGGGTTTTTTTTTTGGGCCCCGCGGGGATCAGTGGCTCTTGAAGTTCTCCTCTACGTCTTTTCCAGGCCAGCGATGATAGAGGACCGGGATGAGCACGAGGGTGAGTATCATCGAGAACGCGAGGCCGAACATGATCGCGAACGCGAGCGGGCCCCACATCGCCGAAGCGAAAGAGAGCGGGATCATGCCGACCACGGTCACTATCGTCGTGAGGACGATAGGACGGAAGCGGGATGACGCAGCTTCGACCACGACATCGGTCAGGGACTGGCCGGGGTTCTTGCGTCCGATGCGAGCGATTGAATCCATGAGGATGATGGCATGGTTGATGATGACTCCTGCGAGCGCGATCACGCCGAGCATCGAGGTGAGCGAGAGGGGCGAGCCGGTGACCATGAGGCCGATGAACACGCCGATGAGAGAGAAGGGGATGATCGAGAGGAGATAGAACGCGTGACGGAACGAGTTGAACTCGAGCACGAGGATGGCGAGCATGAGGGCTATGCCCGCGAGAAGGGCGAGTCCCATCTCCGCGAACGACTTGTTCACGTCCTCGCTCTCGCCGCCGGTCTTCATGGATACCCCTTCAGGAAGCTGCACTTCCTTCATGCGCTTGAGGAACTCGCCGGTCATCTCGATAGGATTAGCGCCCTTCGCGGCTTCTGCCGAGAGCGTAGCGATGCGCTCGCCGTCCTCGTGGCGGATAGCGGTGTTGGCTTCCTCGTAGCTGATGGTGGCGATAGAGCCGAGCGGCACCGGGCCTGAGGTGCCCGCTACGGTGAGCTGGCGGACGGCATCGATGGTCGTATGAGTGGTCTCCGACGGATCGCGGTAGGCAGGGTTGAGGTCCAGCTTCGTGCGGACCTCGATGTCATCGCTTCCGGTGCGGATATCGGTCGCCTTCGCGCCGTAGAGCGCGGTACGGAGCGTATCGGCTACGGCGAGCGGCGATACGCCGAGCTCGGTAGCCTTCGCCGTGTCGAGCTTCACGACGAACTCGGCGCTGTCATCCTTGGTGCTCGTGGTGACATTAGTCGCGCCCGGGATCTCGGAAAGGATCCGTTCCGCTTGCGCTACGCCGCTCGCGAGGGCTCCCAGGTCGTCGCCTGAGAAGGTGGCCGCTACGGCTGCTCCTGTCGGCGGGCCTCCGGACGGCTCGGACACGGTTATGCGCGCGGACGTGATGACGCTCATCTCCTTGCGGAGATCCTCTACGATCTCAGCGCTCGACTGCTTCCGCTTCTCCTTGAGGTTCACGCTTATGTTCGCGGCGCGCGAGCCGCCGAGACCGCTCTGGCCGAAAGAGCTGCCGGCGCCGACTTCCGTGACGAACGAATCGATGCGGTCATCGCTATAGAGCAGCTCCTCTGCTTCGCGCACGGCGAGATCGGTCTCCGTGAGAGAGGTGCCCTGCGGCTTCTCGATCTCGACGTATATGAGATTCGAATCTTCGCCCGGGAAGAAGACTACCTTCACGAGGCCGAGAGCCGGAAGCGTCAGGACGATGAATAGGAGCACCGTTATGCCGATAAGGAAGCGATTCTCCTTCTTCTTATCGCCGAGGATGCTCCGCAGGACCTTCTCGTACCATTCCTTCGCGCGCTCATTGTATTTCTCCTGGCGCTGCTCGAGCTTCGAGAGCGAGGGCCGGATGATGAACATGGAGAAGAGCGGAACGAACCCGAGCGCGACGAAGATGCTCGCGAGGAGCACGAAGATGACCGTGAACGGGATCGATGCGAGGAACTTGCCGATGATGCCGGACAGGAAGAAGAGCGGGACGAACACGGCGACGGTCGTGAAGGTCCCCGCGAAGAGCGGCCATGCGTATTCCTTGATGGCTGTCACCGCGGCCTTCTTCTTGTCTCCGAACTCGACGAAGCGGGTATGGATAGCTTCGACCACCACGATGCCGGAGTCGACCAGGATGCCGATCGCGAGTATGAGCGAGAACAGCGAGATGAAGTTGATCGTATTGCCTGATGCCTGGATGCCGATGAAGGCGATGAGGAACGAGAGCGGAATGGATATGGCGGCAGCCACGGATTCCCTCCACCCGAGCGTCGCGAAGAGCATGATCATGACGAGTATGATGGTCTCCATTCCGGTACGCGTAAGCTCGGAGAGGTCATTGTTCACGTCCTTAGGCGCGTCGTACGAGATGACGGTCTCCGTACCGGCGAGCGTGGTCAGCTTCAGCTCTTCGAGGCGTTCCTTCACCTGGTTTCCTGTCGCGACGACGTTGCCGCCGCGGCTCTTGAATATCGATATGCCCAGAGAAGGCTTGGACGGCTCTCCGGCGACCGAGACGCGGGAATAGGTGCGCGCGTCCTCGAGTCCGTTGACCACTTTCGCCACGTCGCGCACATGGAGCGGTATGCCTCCCGGTCCTGCGAACGCGACGCTGCCTACGGCGTCAGCTTCCGTGAGCCCGGCCTCGAGCCGTACGGCGTACGAGATGTCGTCGACGGTTATGGAGCCGAGCGGGGAGGCGAGGCCTGACGAGCGGATAGCGTTCGTCACGTCCGAGAGGCTGACGCCGTACTGGCGGAGCTTGGCCTGCTCGACGATCACGCTGACCTGCCGTTCGCGCACGCCGGAGAGCGCTACCTGGGATACGCCGGGTATGCGTTCGAGCTCATCCTTCACCTGGTTGCCGAGCGCGGTCAGCTCCGCGGGAGCGAGCTCGCCGGAGATGGAGGCGATGATGATCGGCTGGTCGGCGAAATTCACGTCGCTCACGTTGGGATCCTCGGCTTCAGCGGGAAGCTCGGGACGCACCTTATCGATCTCGTCCTTGAGGAGCTGGATCGACTTGTCGATGTCCGCAGAAGCGTCGAACTCGACGGAGACGGAAGAGACCCCGTCTCCTGAACTCGAGGTGACCTTCGAGACGTGCTCGATACCGAGAACGCGGTCCTCGATCTTATTAGTGATCAGGCGCTCCACATCCTCGCTCGACGCGCCCGGAAGCACCGTGGTGACGATGCCGAGAGGGATCTGGATCTCCGGAGAGGATTCTTTCGGAATCGTTATGGCAGCGATGACGCCAGCCGCTATGAGCACGACCGCGAGAAGGATCGTGAAATGATGCTTATTTATGAAGAAGGTCCAGAAGCGGGTCATGCAGGGATATTAGCGGACAGAAGTCGGCGATTGGGTGTCGACGAGCTCTCCCTCGGAGAGACCGCGCGCATCGGTGACGATGCGCATATCGTCCGTGACCCCGGAGAGTATCTCGATGCGGTCGCCACGGACTTCGCCGACGGTGACTTGCCGGGCGACGAGACGGGATGCTTCGTCGACGGTAAAGACGATGCGATCGTCGGCACGAAGCTTGACGGCTGCGAGCGGGAGCAGGGCAGGGCCGGCCTCCTTCTTCTCAGGGGTCTCGGATGCTGCGAGGTCGGGGAGCGCGATATGGACGGACTGCCCGTTCACGAGCTCGCTGGCTCCCGTGACCGCGATGTGCACCTCTATCTGCTTGTTCGTCGGGTCGAGAGCGGGAGCGATGGACGTGATGACACCGTCATACTTCCCTTCGATCGTGACCTTGCTTCCTGCGGCAAGGAGGTCCCGGTCGCCTTCGGAGACGTAGGCGAGGATCTCGAGCGCGCCGTTCTGGGCTACGGTCGCGACATGCATCAGCGGGGTGACGTAATCGCCGACGCGGATGGGGAGGAAGTTGATCTGGCCTCCGATAGGGGCGCGCACGACCGTGCGCTCGAGATTGGCCTGGGCCGCGCGAAGGGAGCCGAGGGCCTGCTTAACCGTCGCGTCAGCGCTCGCGGAAGCGCCAACGCTTCCTGCGCGGTATCCGCTGCGAGCAGCCTGTATCGATGCGAGCACGCCATCCGTACTAGCGCGGGCAGCTACGATAGCTGCTGACTGGGCTGCTGTCGGCTGCGACTCGCGACTATTCGCCGCATCGGAAAGCTGGGTGAGGAATGTCGATACCTGACGCGCGACTGATTCGGCTTCGTTCAGAAGTGTCTGAGGATCGCGCCTGTCTGCCGTCGAGAGATTCGTGGCGTACGTTTCCATGAGCTTGCTAATGCGCGCCCGTTCGCGCGAAAGCGCGTTAGCTACGTCAGATTGCGGCGTGATGAGCAGATCGGGGCCGACAGCAGTCGGACCGCCGAAGAGCTGATCGGCCTGCGTGGCAAGAGCGTTGTCGAGGGTCGTGTAGGCCGTACGGTAGGTGGTACGAGCCGAGTTCTGAGTATCGGGAAGCGACTGCGCGGAGCGAGCAGCTACCGCGGCATCATACGACCCTTCGGCCTGGAGTACCTGGGCCCGCTCGGCCGCATTCTCAAGCTCGGCGATGACGAATCCTGCAGGGACGGTCCCGCCAAGACGGGCGCGGACGGCACGGACCGTGCCTCCGTTCTGCGCGAGGAGATCAGCTTCGGTCACGGAACGCACGCTGCCGAGGAGGTCGACCGTGCTGCCGTCACCGGAGAGCTCCGCGATGGTCGCCAAGGTAACGGTGCGATTCTTATCGCTCGCATCCTCGGCCTTCTTGTCGCCGGTCGCGAGCATGAACCCGCCTACCAGGAGGCCGAGGATAATGAGACCGATGACGATCCGCTGCCATAGCGGACGAGCCTTGTACCAGGTCCACGATGCTTGCGCGCGCGCGAGGAGGGAACGGAAAAAAGCGCGGATGCGCGTAAGGATTGCAGCTATAGTCATACTATTTATATTACACCATAATACGGTTAGTGTCAATTAAACGGCTTAGAATGGTATCCTTACTATATATGGAATTCCACAGACACGTTACCCAGCATCACACCTTCATGTATCTCTGGATCGTAGGCTCCGTCCTCGTCCTCGGGGCTCTCGGGCTCTCTTACTTCCAGTCCCATCCGGAAGGCGTGCTCGATGGTCAGCATGAAGGGGACGTCCGTACTCTCGTGGGAGCTTTCGGCAACCAGCTGGGCACGGTATCGCTGCTTTCCCCGGAGGCAGGGCACGAGATACGCCAGGCGTACGGACCCTACGCTTCTCCTGAGCTCGTCGATGCATGGGCCGCTGATCCCGGAACCGCCCCTGGCCGCCTGACCTCGAGCCCTTGGCCCGATCACATAGATATAGGAAGCGTGACCGCGGTGACGCCGACCGTCTATGCGGTCGAAGGAGCTATCGCCATGATCACGAGCGGAGGAGATGCGGGAAGCGTGCCGGTATCGCTCACGGTGGAGATGGTCGGGAATCGGTACCTGATAACCGCGTACCGTGAAGATCGCGGCACGTCAGCGCAAGCATTGCCTTCATCGGGAACGGCGGAGACCCTGACTGCAGGGATCGGCGAGAGCGTGACCGCGTTTGGCGTCACGGTCACCCCGGCGGAAATACTCGAGGACAGCCGTTGCCCGGCCGACGTGCAATGCGTCCAGGCGGGCACGGTCCGCGTGAAAGGCACGCTTGCGGACGGCATGGGAACGAGCGAGATGACCTTCAAGCTCGGCGAGCAGGTGTCCGGCGAGACGGCGTACGTGACGCTTGCGAGCGTCACTCCGGAGAAGCAGCAGTCGCCGTCTGATCCGGCGAGCTATCGACTAACATTCCGCATCGAGTACCGGTAGCCTCCAGATTCTTCCTATGTCTTTTCCAGTACGCCCTGATATCGGGTCTGCTAGTATGCCCGCATGACTCAGAACGAAGCTCTTAACATCCTCAAGACCGGCGCGAACGTGTTCCTGACAGGAGAACCCGGAAGCGGCAAGACGCATACGGTCAACGCGTACATCAGCTGGCTCCGCGCGCACGGGATAGAACCGGCGATAACCGCATCCACCGGCATCGCGGCGACGCATGTAGGAGGCATGACCGTGCATGCATGGAGCGGGATCGGCATCGCGGAACGCATGACGCCGCAGCTGCTCGATGCCATCGCGAGCAAGGAGCATGTCGCGAAGCGCCTGCAGAAAGCGCGGGTGCTGATCATCGACGAAGTATCGATGCTCTCCTCGAATGTGCTCACTATGGTCGATGAAGTGGCGCGCGAAGTGCGCCATCAGCCGCATGATGCCTTCGGCGGGCTCCAGGTAGTATTCGTGGGCGACTTCTTCCAGCTCCCTCCGGTCTCGCGAGGGGAAGCTTCGTTCGCTTTCGAATCGCCGGCTTGGGCAGCTAGCCGTCCGATGATCTGCTACCTTTCGGAGCAGCATCGCCAGGATGACCAGGAACTCCTGGAGGTCCTTTCGGCCATACGCGGCGGCGCTTGGGATCACACGCACGTCTCGACCATCACTGCGCGCGAAGCCGAATATCAGGTCGTCGACGAGGGAGTCCCGCAGCTCTTCACGCATAACGCGGACGTTGACCGCATGAACGAGGAGCGCCTGCAGCGTCTCCCGGACAAGGCGCACACGTATCTGATGTCGACTGCGGGTACGCCCGCCCTATCCGAGGCTCTCAAGCGCGGATGCCTCTCCCCGGAACGCCTGGTGCTCAAGGAAGGAGCGGTCGTGATGGCGACAAAGAACAATCCTGCAGCAGGCTATGCCAACGGCACGCTCGGGACCGTCATCGATTTCGAGAACGGGACAGATTACCCGATCATCGAGACTCGCGACGGGAGGGAGATCACGATCCAGCCGGCGGACTGGGCGGTCGAAGAGAACGGGAAGGTCCGAGCGAAGCTCACGCAGTTTCCGTTACGTCTCGCCTGGGCTATCACGGTACACAAGAGCCAGGGCATGAGCATGGACGCGGCGGCCATAGACCTGTCGCGCGCGTTCGAGCATGGGCAAGGGTATGTCGCCCTCTCTCGCGTGCGCAGGCTTGAAGGACTCTTCCTGCTGGGGTGGAGCGAGATGGCGCTCTCCGTGCATCCGCGCGTAGCGAAGCTCGATCAAGAGTTCCGCGAGGGATCGGAGGCGGCAAGGGAAGCATTCAGCTCACTCGAAGAGAGCGGCGAGCGAGCGGAGATGGAGCGGAATTTCATACGAGCGTGCGGAGGCACGCTTACTGCCGCTCCGGAAGGCTCCCGAGCGAAGGCCGTGAAGAAGACCACCTATGACGAGACGTTCGCTCTCATCGAGGAAGGGAAGACCATCGCAGAGATAGCCAAGGAACGATCGCTCACCGTGGGGACCATTTCCGATCATGCAGACAAGCTCGTCGAGAGCGGGCGCGTATCCGTCGAAACGCTGGAGTCGATCATCTCCGAGAAGCTGCGGAAGGGCCTGCCGAAGATATATGAAGCGTTCGCCGACAAGGGCACCGAAAAGCTTACCCCGGTCTACTCGAAGCTGAAGGGAGCTTATTCCTTCGACGAGCTGAAGGTGGCTCGCGTGCTTTTCCTCAGGCAGGACTGATTGCTCGTAGGTTACAATGTGCCGTACATGCATCTTCAGATACTGGAGACGATACGACGCCGGCGCCCTTCGCGCCGGATGCTCGTTATAGCGGTTGTCACTGGCGTAGTAGTGCTCGCCTCGCTCCTGCTCGCCTATGCCCGGTACTTCGGGCCGGTCGACACGTATGCATCGACTTCGGAATTCATCGTCACGCCGGACGAGGAATTCGATACTATCGCCCATGACCTCAAGGTCGCAGGCTACATCCGGAGCATCACGGCGTTCCGCATCGCGTTCGCTCTCACGGGCAATATCCGCGGCATACGCGAAGGAGGATACGAGATAAGCCCGTCGATGGATGCGTGGAGCGTCGCTGAAGCGCTCGCGCATCCCCCGTATCTCGCATGGGTGACGCTGCGTCCGGGCCTCCGCAAGGAGGAGATCGCCGAGATCCTGGCGAAGAAGCTCGAATGGACTCCCGAAGAGAAAGAGCATTGGCTCACGGTCGATACCGCCCCCTCGCCCTCGCAAGTCGAAGGCGTCTATTTCGGCGATACCTACCTCATCCCTTCGGACGAGTCTCCTGCGCAAGTCGCCGAGCAGCTGCGTGACCGGTTCCAGGAAGTGTTCGCGCCGTATGCCGCTACGGTCATCAAGAACGGCCGCACGTGGACCGACGTCATCACGATGGCCTCGCTCATCGAGCGCGAAGCGGCCAAGAACGATAAGGCGCTCATCGCAGGAATCCTCTGGAATCGCATCGACGACGGCATGGGGCTCCAGGTCGACGCGACGCTCCAGTACATCAGAGGCGCCGAAGGGAACTGGTGGCCGGTACCGAGATCGGAAGACAAGAAGCTCGACTCTCCCTTCAACACGTATAAATACCGGGGGCTTCCTCCGCACCCGATAGCGAATCCCTCGCTCGACTCGATCGTGGCTGCGCTGAATCCCCAGAAGACCTCCTGCGTCTTCTACCTCCATGATCCCGACGGCCAGATCCATTGCTCGGCGACGTACGCGGGCCAGGTGGCGAACGTGAACAAATACCTGAAATAACAGCTCCTTGCGGGACCCTGCCAGAGGCGTATAGTCGCAGATAACCGTCTAAACAGGAGAGTACGATGGGTGTTCCTACGAGGAGTGTCCTTGTCTCGACGCTCGCTGAAATAAACGACGAGATAGGGAAAGGCTTCAGGTTTCCCGCCATGGCGATCCCGTTCGGTTCTGGTGACGGTTCGCCCTGCATGTTCTTCATGTCCGGTCAGGATATCGACGATAAGCTGTTCGCTATCCTTCTGGATGAGTCCTATCCCATGCCGAACGGGGTGAGGGGCGTGCATCTGATCACTACGTCTCAGGAAGGTCTCTCGTACTTCCGGCCAGGATTGGCTACCTTCGAGCTCATTGCGACATAAGCATGGCCTCGCCGAACCTCCTCATCCTGAGGACTCGGCGAGGCTTCGTCTTTATGGGCTGCATTGACGCAGTACCTATATAACGGTATTCTATTTTCACTAGCCCCTGGGGCATTTTTATTTTACCCACGTCACCCCGACCCTATGGAAATTCGCAACATCGCCATCATCGCGCACGTGGACCACGGCAAGACCACGCTGACCGACGCCATCATGAAGCAGACGGGTGCTGCCTCCGAAGGGGCGTCCATGGACAACAACGCTCTCGAGCATGAGCGCGGCATCACCATCTACTCGAAGAACACCTCTATCGAGTACAAGGGTACCAAGATCAACATCGTCGACACCCCGGGACACTCCGACTTCGGTTCCGAGGTCGAGCGCGTGCTCCGTTCCATCGATTCGGTGCTCCTCATCGTCGATGCGCAGGAGGGTCCGATGCCGCAGACGCGCTTCGTGCTCAAGAAGTCTCTCGAGCTCGGCCTGAAGCCTATCGTCGTGCTCAACAAGATCGACAAGCCGGCGGCAGATCCTGCGCGCGCCGAAGAGCAGGTGCTCGAGCTCTTCTACGAGCTTGGCGCTACCGACGAGCAGTCTGATTTCACTACCGTGTACGCTATCGGCCGCGAAGGCGTCGCTATGCGCAAGCTCGACGATCCTCGTGTCGACCTGTCTCCGCTTCTCGATGTCATTCTTGAGAACGTAACCCCGACAGCCAGCGATGTTGAGTCGGCAAAGCCGCTCAAGCTCCAGACCTTCAACCTCGCATACGACAACTTCCTCGGACGTCTCGCTATCGGACGCGTGTACGAAGGAATCGTTAAGGCCGGGCAGAACGTCATCGTGAAGAACCCGGACGGCACGTCTCGCAATACGAAGCTCACCAAGATCTTCACCTTCAAGGGTATCGAGCGCGTCGACGTCGAGGAAGCGGTAGCCGGCGACATCGTCATCGTGGCCGGTATCGGTGACGCGTACATCGGCGAGACCGTCACTACGGATCCAGAGACTGAGGCGATGCCTGCTATCGCTATCGACGAGCCGACCATCACCGTCAACTTCCTCGTCAACAACTCTCCGTTCGCAGGTAAGGAGGGTAAGTTCGTTACGAGCCGCCAGCTCCGCGACTATCTCGAGAAGGAGCTCGAGGTGAACGTGGGTCTCAAGGTCGATTTCCACTCGCCTGACGCTTTCAAGGTTTCCGGCCGCGGCGAGCTCCACATCGCTATCCTCCTCGAGAACATGCGCCGTGCAGGTTACGAGATGCAGGTCTCTCAGCCGCAGGTAATCATCCGTGAGGAAGAGGGCAAGAAGGTGGAGCCATTCGAGGAAGTCACTATCGATACGCCGACCGAATTCCAGGGCTCTATCATCGAGCGCCTCGGTACTCGCGCGTTCGTCCTCCAGAACCTCGTGCAGACTAACGATCAGGTGCGCCTTACGCTCGAAGGTCCTACGCGCGGACTCCTCGGCTACCGCAACCAGTTCGTGGTCGATACCAAGGGCGAGGGCATCCTCTCTTCCCGCGTACTCGGCTTCAAGCCATACGCAGGCGAGATCAAGAAGCGCCAGGTAGGTTCCATGATCTCCATGGCGTCCGGCAAGGCGCTGGGCTACGCCCTCTGGGGCCTCCAAGAGCGCGGCGTGCTCTACATCACTCCTGCTACGGAAGTGTACGAGGGAATGGTCATCGGAAACACCTCGAAGGGCGAGGAGATGCAGGCGAATCCGACCAAGGGAAAGAACCAGTCGAACGTCCGCTCATCCGGAAACGACGAGGCTATCAACCTGGTACCGGCTTACACCCTCACCATCGAGCGCGGACTCGAAGTCATGTCGGAAGACGAGTACCTCGAGATCACTCCTACTTCGGTCCGTCTCCGCAAGCAGTATCTCAACGAGAGCGAGCGCGTGAAGGCACGCAACAAGGGCAAGTAGTACTTCTCTTGTGCAAGGTCCGTCCTAACTCAGTCAGAAAAGGACCCGAGCGCAAGCTCGGGTCCTTTTCTTCTTGTCCCGTATAGGCCACCCTTCATCCATTCTCCAGATAGGTTCTTTTACAGTACTCGCATTAGCCGGGTAATTACATTCCATGCTTTACACCATCGCCGTCATCCTTCTGGTGCTCTGGATCTTGGGACTCGTCACCTCCTATACCCTCGGAGGGTTCATCAATCTTCTCCTCGTGGTCGCCATCGTCATGGTGCTCGTGCGCCTGATGCAGGGGCGTAATCCGATCCCGTAATATCTGCCGCTATGCCACGAGGCGACAAATCAGCGTATACGGATAAGCAGAAGCGTCAAGCCGAGCATATCGAGGAAGGGTATGAGGCGCAGGGACTGTCGAAGGACGAGGCAGAAGGCCGCGCCTGGGCCACGGTGAACAAGATGACCGGCGGCGGGAAGAAATCCGGCAGCGGACGAGGAAAGAAGACCTCGACCGCTCCCGCCAAGAAGGGAGGGAAGAAGGGCGGTGAAGCCTCAGCGCGACGCTCTCCTGCCGCGAAGTCCGCATCTGCCAAGAAAGCCGCGAAGACGAGAGCCAAGAAGAGAGCTTAGGTGCTCAGTCCTGACGAAGACGCCGCATCGTTTGGGCGTTTTCCGGGTACAGCTTGCTAAACTCGATAAGTTTGCTATACTGCTCTCACAACGGTTACTCCATTGTTTGTCCGAAAGCTGACGGCTGCAAGGACCACGGGGCTACGCGGCGCAAAGCCGCAACGCCTGAAACGCTCGAGAGAACGGTTGGAGCCAGATTCTGGCGACCTTATATACCAAAGGCACGGCGTACCCGTGCGAACAACAACACTACATGGATCAGAAGAACAACCAGCGTTCACGCGGCGCAAGCCGTGGCGGCGCGCCCGCACGTCGCCCCGGAGGACGTGATACCCGCATGAGCTCTGCTTACGAAGCAGGCATGAAATTCGCGCTTGATAACGGTTTCAAGCGACCGGTCACGGCCGCCGTAGAGCAGCGTCGCCGTCCGCAGGGAGGCAATGGAGCGCGAAGCGCGCCACGTCGCGACAGCGGATCTTCTTCCTCCTCTTCACGCGGAGGCTATTCCCGCAGTTCCGATCGCGGGAACGACCGCGGAGGTGACCGTGGCGGCTCACGCGGCGGAAGCCGTGGCGGAGGCCGCGGATTCCAGGAGATGCACGTGGACCTCGCGAAGCTCGTCAATAAGGCGCAGCCTCATGAGGAAGTCGAGGCATACGTCCCGACCCACGGATTCGCAGACTTCGCTATCGATGAGCGCCTGAAGACGAACATCATCTCAAAGGGCTACGTGACCCCGACCCCTATCCAGGACCAGTCGATCCCTCACGTGCTCCTGGGCAAGGATATCGTCGGCATGGCGAACACCGGTACCGGGAAGACCGCTGCATTCCTCATTCCTCTTATCGATAAAGTGCTCAAGTTCCGCGCCCTCGGCCAGGACGAGCGCGTGCTCATCATGGTTCCTACCCGCGAGCTGGCGATCCAGATCGAGGCTGAATTCTTCGGATTCTCGAAGGGTCTCTCTCTCGCGTCGGTGACCTGCGTCGGCGGAGCGAATATCACTCCTCAGATCCGCGTCCTGCGCCGCGGCCCTTCCTTCGTCATCGGTACTCCGGGACGTCTCAAGGACCTCATGGAGCGCCGCGATCTCGACCTCTCGAAGTTCGGGACCGTCGTCCTCGACGAGGCTGACCGCATGCTCGACATGGGATTCATCGAGGACATGCGCTTCATCCTCGCGAAGATGCGCGCGGAGCGCCACACGCTCTTCTTCTCGGCTACGATGTCCCGCGATATCCAGATGCTGATCGGCGCGTTCCTCAAGGACCCTGTCGCCGTCTCGGTGAAGACCCGCGAGACTTCGCATACCATCGAGCAGGACGTCATCAAGGTCCATCATTCGCAGAAGTTCGACAAGCTCGTGGAGCTGCTCCGCCAGCCGGGATTCGACAAGGTGCTCGTCTTCGGACGTACCAAGCACGGCGTCGAGCGTCTCGCTAAGGACCTCCGTGCCATGGGAATCAAGTCCGATTCGATCCATGGGAACAAGACGCACAGCGCTCGCCAGAAGGCTCTCATCGCCTTCAAGCGCGGCGATGCGAACGTCCTTACGGCTACCGACGTCGCGGCCCGCGGTCTCGATATCTCGGGCGTCTCGCATGTGATCAACTATGACCTGCCATCGACGTACGAGGATTATACTCACCGTATCGGACGCACCGGCCGCGCCGGAATGGCGGGAATGGCGCTCACGTTCATTCCTTAACGGAAGAAGCGTAGCAAATCCCCGGAACCGCAAGGCTCCGGGGATTTGCTATACTTGAGGCATACCACATAAGTACTCGCAGTTCACGTATGGATACTAAAGCAAAGGAAGCATTCCTCGACCGATACCTGACCCCGATAGCCGTGCTTATTGGAGCAGGCATCATCGCGGCCGCATTAGCCTTCGGGCAAGGAGGTGCAGGGAACGTCGCGCAGCAGCCCGGACAGCAGCCTCCTGCGCAGCCGGTAGATATCAAGGACGTGAAGACGGACACCGGTCCGTATGTGGGCGAGAAGAACGCGCCGGTAGTCATGGCCGTATGGTTCGATTACCAGTGCCCGTATTGCAAGCAGCTCGAACTCACCACGATGCCTCAGGTCTACGAGCAGTACGTGAAGACCGGGAAGGTGAGGATCGTGTTCAAGGATTTCCAGTTCCTCGACGAATATTCCAAGACCGATCACAAGACCGATTCCATGGATGCGGCGCTCTTCGCTCGCGCTGTCTGGGAGGCTCATCCTGACCGGTTCTATGACTGGTACATCGCCATGGCCGAGAAGCAGGACGATGAGTTTGCGGGCTTCGGGGACCGGGCGAGCATAGAGGCGCTCACCCGTACTATCCCTGGCATCGATGCTGACCGCGTCCTTGCGCTCCTCAAGGACAAGACACCTGAGTACACGGAGGCTATCGTCGCCGACCGTACCGAAGGCACCTCGCTCGGCATCAACGGCACTCCGGCTATCATCATCGGCACCACGCTCCTCTCCGGAGCTCAGCCGATCGATAAAGTGGCGCCGCTCATAGACGCGCTGCTCGCGAAGAAGAAATAATCTCTTCCTTCCTGCAAGACGGCCCCGAACGGGGCCGTCTTGCTATACTCCCTCCTATGAGTCCGAAAAAGATGCCCGTTCAAGATCCGCTCCAAGGACCGCCCTACGAGCTATCCGCACCAGAAGGGGAATCATTCGATCCTTCTTTCGATCCCGATCTCACCCCGAGCCAGATGCTCTCGCTCGGGGTGTTCGGCGGCGATTATTTCCCTGCGGCGATGCTCGGCGAGTTCCCGGCATCTTGGCTCGACAGAGCGAAGATATCGGACCATGGGAAAGACATCTCGCTGAATCATTTCGGCGTCGATGCCTCGCAATCCCGAGAGGAATGGATACGCAAGGGATGGATCACGGACCAGGATCCGCTCGGCTGGTTCCAATGGTACTGCAGGTACTATCTGGGAAGACGTACTCCGGCTGAAGACGCACGGCAGATCAAGCGGTGGAAGCAGATGGTGCGCCATGCGGCTCAAGTCCGGTCCGCATGCCGGGCCGGCGACGCCACGTGTCATACGAAGCAGAGGCAAGCGCTACTGCATTGGGCATATGATAGCCGGAAGCTCTGACCATATGAATTATCGCTGGCTCGCCGTCGGAGGGATAGCGGGGACCCTGTTCGCCGCGCTCGCGCTCGTGGAGCTCGCGGCACCCGGTTCCTTTCGGAGCCTCGACTCTATCGGCGCGACCGCGGTCGCGCCACTCCAGACCTTTGCCTGGATATCAGTCTTCCTCGCGGTGACGGAACTAGGGAGCACGTCGGGCATCATCCTCGTCGCGCTCGGGAGCGCGTATTTCCTCCGCAAGAACGCGGGCTTAGAAGCGCGCCTCGCTTTCATACTCATAGGAACGACCGCGCTCGCTAATCTCGCGAAGCTCCTGGTGTCCCGTGCTCGCCCAGACGCGCTCATCTGGTTCGATCCCTTGCTCACCTACTCTTTTCCGAGCGGTCACGCTACGGCGATCATGGCGCTCTACGGATTCCTCGCCGTCGTCTCGGCCCGCCTGCTTCACGGCTTCCAGAAGGCGGTCGCGGTGAGCGCGTGCGCGATTATCATCCTCGCGGTAGGCCTCAGCCGGCTCGTGCTGAACGCGCACTATCTCTCGGATGTGGCAGGGGGCTATCTTCTCGGTCTCGCGTTAGTCGCGCTCGCGTTCTCCGTACGGGCACGCTAGCGGATAGGATGCGCGGCGCGAGCGCACGAAGCAGCCTCGCCTATGAAGACCGACTGAGACGATTCGCCTTGCGATGCGCGAGGTACTCCGTCAGTACGGGCAGGAGGGAGACCACGATGATGCCTCCGATGATCGGCAGGAGATAGCGCTCACTCTCAGGAAATGACGTCCCGAGGAAATACCCCAGCAGGGTGACGCCGGTACCCCAGAGGATGCCGCCGATGACGTTGTAGGTGACGAAGGTGCGGTATCGCATCGACCCTACTCCTGCGAGTATGGGGACGAATGACCGTACGCCGGGAATGAATCGGGCGAATATGACGGCGCGCGGGCCGTATTTCACATAGAATTCCTCGGTCTTCCTGACATGCTTCTCCTTGAGGAAGAAGGAGTCGGGTCTGCCCAGGTATTTCTTGCCCAGTGTCGCTCCTAGCCAGTAGCCGACGCTATCGCCGAGTATCGCGGCAGTGGTGGTTATGGTAATCAGGGGCAGGATCGCGAACCATCCTTGGGACGCGAGAAAACCGGCCGTGAAGAGGAGACTGTCGCCCGGGAGCACGGCTCCCAGCGGAGTGCCGCTTTCCATGAAGACGATGACGAAGAGGCCGAGATATCCGGCTGCGCGCACGAGTTCAGGAAGGGAGATGCCGATAGCTTCAAGCATTCAGAGAAGTATACTGTGCTCATGAATGAACGCGAATTCGTCCAGATAGCGGAAGAGGAATGGAAAAGGGTACCGGCGCGATATCGTTCCCGGATAGAGAACCTCGCTCTGCTCATCGAGGACGAGCCGAGCCCGGAGGTGCGAGAGGAAGAAGAGCTACTCCCGGAGGAAACCCTGCTCGGGCTCTATCGCGGAATACCGCTGGTACATCGCGGGAGCGAGTACGGCGTGGGGATGACGCTTCCCGATACGATCACGCTCTACCGGCTTCCGATCATCGAAGAGGCGGAGGAAATGGATCGCGCGTTCAGGGATGCTATCCGCATCGTGATACGGGAGACCCTCTGGCACGAAGTCGCGCACTATTTCGGCTTCGAGGAGGACGAGGTGAATCAGCGGGAAAAGGAGGGGACCAACGGGTATCCAACGACAAGACCGGAGGGTGAGTCCGGTCGAGAAGAAGGGGAGAAGAAGGTCATCGGGTGATGGGTGTCGCTTGCGGAAGGACGAACGGCTCGTGAGAGAGCGGTATCGATCCTGCGCTTGCGGCAAGGTCAGTCGCTACGGTCGCAGAGACGGTAGCCCCACGCAAGAACGCGATGACAGTCTTTTCGCCTTCGGAAAGTACGAGGGGGGCGAGGAATCTGAGAACGATGATAAGTATCCCGAGGCCGATAGCGTTGGATATGCGCATAACGGAGACATGAATGGATAAGTCGAACAGGATGAACTGGTCGACGAGACAGCAGAGCCGTTCTCGATCATCGTCTGTAAAGGTCCCTTTCCCTCTATCTCCTAGAACCGAGGCTCAAGGTCCGAGGTTTCCTTATGTGCCCGCGAGCAGGTCCGCGTATTCCTTCTGCACTTTCTGAAGCTTGGGGGCGATGACCACGCGGCAGTATCCAGCCTGAGCATTCCGGGCGTAGTAGTCCTGGTGGTATTCCTCGGCAGGGTAGTACGCTCCGAGCGGCTCGACGACCGTCACGATGGGGTCGCCGTCCTCGCTCGAGGCATCGAGCTTCGCTATGAAGGCGCGAGCCGCTTCCGCCTGCTGAGCGGAGATGGTGAATATCGCAGACCGATACTGGGTCCCGATGTCCGCCCCTTGCCGATCCAGTTCGGTGGCATCATGGCTCGCGAAGAAGATGGTCAGGAGCGTCTCATACGAGACCAGCTCGGGGTCGTATTCGATACGGATGACTTCTGCGTGTCCGGTCTGTCCGCCACATACCTGCTCGTAAGTGGGATTCGCGACGGTACCTCCGGTATAGCCGCTCTCGACCGCCGTCACCCCCTTGAGTCTTTTAAATACGGCTTCGGTGCACCAGAAGCATCCTCCCCCGAATACGGCTGTCTCTGTCATGAATTCAGTGTATCAGCAGGAGCATGAAGTTCGCCCAATCCTGCGCTATCCCCACCGGGCGTGGCGAAGGTCAGGTACTGTGTACCTATCAGGTAACCATCTATTCCATGAAAACTACGCTCTATTCCGTCACGGTCCCTCTGTTCAAGAAGCATCTGAAGAATCTGAGCCCGATCCTCGAGAAGGCCGAAGCGCATCTCGGAACCCAGGAACTGCTCCGCCTGATGAACGACGGACTTGCCGAAGATATGTTCCCGCTCGGACGCCAGATCGAGATCACCTGCGATACTGCCAAGGGAGCGGCGTCGCGTCTTTCCGGGAAGGATATGCCTCGGTTCGATGACGGTGATTATTCGCTCGAGACTCTGACCACTCGTATCAAGGAGACGATCGCGTATCTCGATACGATAGGAGAAGCGGACTTCGCTGAATCCGAGACCCAGCGAGTCGTCCTCCCATTCATCCCTGACCGCTCCATGGACGGGTTCGGCTATGCTACCGAATATGCGCTGCCGAACTTCTTCTTCCATATGACGACTGCTTACGGGATCCTCCGGAAGAACGGCGTGCCGCTCGGAAAGACCGATTACATCGGGGGCCTCCCGTTCTCGGATGAGAGCGCGTAGCGGCTCGAGCAGAGGCTATCCCTTATCGAATCCTAAGGAGAGGGAATTGATGCAGTAGCGCCTGCCGCCTTCTTCCTCTGGCCCGTCATCGAAGAGATGTCCCAGGTGTCCGCCGCAGGTCTTGCAATAGACCTCGGTGCGATGCATGCCGTGGGAATCGTCCGGCCGGGTCCCTACGTTCGCTGCTACGGCCGCGTCCGTGAACGACGGCCATCCGCTCCCCGAATCGAACTTCTTCTCCGAGGAGAAGAGCGGGGAACCGCACGCACGGCAGGCATACATGCCCGTCTCATGTGTATCGACGAATCTTCCCGCGAATGCGGCTTCGGTGCCGGCTTCACGGAGCACCCGGTACTCCTCAGGCGTAAGCTCATCCCTCCATTCCTCTTCGCTCTTGCGTACGGGTTCCATGGGAGAGAAGTATATCAGCAGCTTTTTCCCGCTGGCCCGGGGGCTGGATAGCGGTCCTGAGGGCCATAGCGCGGCACGGAGCGTATGCGCAGCGGAGTCTTGACGCTGCGCTCTTCATGGTAGAATAGGCTTATCATGATCCGCTCACGTTTCTTCGCGGTCATCCTCCTTCTGGGGGCGCTTCCCCTGACTGCTTCTGCGGCGACCCTTCAGAACGCCCGTACCCTCGTGGTCTCTGACGTGCCGGAGGGTAATGCCTACCTTTCGGGAACGGATGTCACCGTGACCGCAGCGCTCCCGGGCGACGTCGCGGCGCTGGGCGGGACCCTCACGCTCTCGGCTCCGGTAGCCGGCGATGCGCTCCTGGTAGGAGGCACGGTGCTCATCAATAAGCCGGTCCTGGGAGATGTGCGAGCCATCGGCGGACAGATAACGGTGAATGGGCCCGTCGAGGGCGACCTGATGCTCGCAGGAGGTTCAGTCACCGCATCCACGACCGCGAACGATATCCGTATCATCGGCGGCAACGTACGGCTCGCGAATGCAGGAGGCGCCGTGCACATCTATGGTGCCGACGTGGAGCTTTCGGGAATCTTCGACGGAGATGTCGAGGTAGTGGCATCGGATCGCCTCACGCTCGCCGCAGGCACCGTCATCCATGGCGTCCTTAAGTATGATGCGCCGCAGCAGGCGGGCATTCCTTCCGATGCGGTGGTCGACGGGGGAGTGGATTACACGGGAGCCGCTTCCTATCTGCCCACGGTCGAGCAGGCCAAGACCTTCGCGCTCGCGGGCGCGGGCGTGCTCATCATCGTGCGCATAACCGCGCTATTGATCGCCGTCGGCCTCCTGACGGGGCTGTTTCCGGTATTCGCCCAGACGGTCGCTGACCGGGCCCTGGTGCGCACGCCGGGGCGCTTCATCCTGCTCGCGCTCCTCGGATTCGCGGTCGTGGTTGCAGCACCCGTCCTCATCATATTCCTCCTAGCGTCCTTCGTGGGAATGGCGGTCGCATTCATGCTCGCCGCCGCTTACGCGCTCCTGCTCATGCTCGGGTACCTGTGCGCGGGCATCCTCGCAGGCGGGCCGCGCCCCGCCGCCCGGGGGGTAGGCGCGGGGGGCGTACTGGACGCCGGGATCGGAATGGAAGAGGAGATTGGCGGGGGGGTGGCGATGAGCGAGGGCCATGGCCAGGGCGCGCAGGACCAGGGCGGCATCGATGGTGAGGCCCATGGCCCAGCCGACGATCTTG
>CAYWEI010000009.1:135-3982 GCA_964457265.1 uncultured Candidatus Saccharibacteria bacterium | reverse complement strand
CGCAGGCGCCGCGCTCGCGCGCGGCGTGTTCAAGCGATCGGACGTGACATGGAAGTTCGCCCTGCTCGGCATGCTCGTCCTCTACCTCGTCGGCGTGATTCCGGTCATCGGATCGCTCGTCGTATTCATACTGTTCCTGGCCGCTACCGGCGCGATAGTCGCGCTCGCGTACCATCATGCTTTCAGTCACGAGACTGAAGACCTCGCTGACGTATCTATCGATTGATCCCGTACCATGAGCACTCTCCCTCTGGCGGGCACTAAGGCTCCTGCGTTCACGCTTCAGGATCAGGATGGGAACTCTCATTCCTTATCTGATTTTCTCGGGCAAGACGTCCTCCTCTATTTCTATCCGAAAGACGATACGCCAGGGTGCACGAAGGAAGCCTGCATGCTCCGGGACGCGATGCCAGATTTCAGCAAGCTCGATGCGGTAGTGCTCGGCATCTCGCCGGACTCCGTGAAGAGCCATAAGAAGTTCGCGGAGAAATACGGATTGCCGTTCATGCTGCTTGCTGATGAGGATAAGGAGGCAGTGAACGCCTACGGCGTCTGGGGCCGGAAGAAGATGATGGGTCGCGAATACTACGGCGTCTTCCGCACTTCGTTCCTTATCGGGCCTGATGGCAAGATCAAGAAGGCGTACGAGAACGTGAAGCCTGAAGTGCATGCCGCGGAAGTCCTGAAGGACTTAACGGCATATGCCTAAAGAGATCTCCCTATCTCAGAAGGGCGAGGAGCGGAAGGCGAGGGCGAAGAAGATAGTCTCATATCTCAAGAAAGCGTATCCCGTCCCTAAGACCGAGCTCAATTTCAAGACGCCTATTCAGCTGGTCGTCGCGGTCATGCTGTCGGCCCAATCGACGGATAAGCGAGTGAATCTGGTAACGGAGACGCTCTTCAAGAAATACCGGAGCGTGAATGATTTCGCATACGCGGACCTTGCTACGCTGATGGAAGAGATCTCTTCCATCACGTTCTTTCGCAATAAGGCGAAGCACGTCATCGCTGCGGCAAAGATGATTCGGGACGACTTCGGCGGGCGGATTCCGAAGACCGAGGCAGAGCTCGTGCTCCTGCCTGGCATCGCATACAAGACCGCGCACGTGGTCCTCGGCGAACTCCACGAGATCTGGGAAGGCATCCCGACCGATACCCATGTGCGCCGCTTTGCGCTCAGGTTCGACCTGACCGATCACACCGAGCTCACGAAGATATCCAAAGACCTGGAGGCGCTCATTCCCAAGAAGGAGTGGAAGTACGTGAACAACGGGCTCGTGCTCTACGGGCGCTATGTCTGTCCGGCGCTTCCGCATGCCTGCGAATCCCATCCGCTCACAAAAATATGGCCGCCTGCAGCCCTCCGCTGGCCGAAGGCGAAATAAGTGGAGGTAGGGGCCGTGAAACTTATCCGTATTTGGTATACTAGGACTATATGGAAAAAAGACTCTATCGCAGCCGCGACAACAAGATCATCGCAGGCATCATGGGCGGAATAGGCGAATACTACGGAACGGACCCGGTTCTCATACGCCTCATCTACGTGCTCATCACCCTTATCACGGGATTCGTACCAGGCGTACTCGGCTACCTGATCGCGATGCTTATCGTCCCCGAAGCGCCCGTATTCACCGCATCCGCACCTGCCGACGCGCCAGTCGCAGAGAAGGCGCATGACGCCGAAACGGTTTAGGAATCTCGTTCTCGCGTATTACGAAGAGCAGGGCAGGCACCAGCTACCCTGGAGGAAGACGAAGGATGCATACCGCATCCTGGTGTCTGAAGTGATGCTTCAGCAGACACAGGTAGATCGGGTTATCCCGTTCTATGCCGCGTTCCTCGCTCGTTTTCCGGATGTCGCGTCTCTCGCCCGGGCTCCGCTGTCTGACGTGCTCGTGCTGTGGCAAGGGTTAGGCTACAACCGGCGCGCGAAGATGCTCCATGAGGCCGCGAAGCTCGTCATGAAGGATTTCAAGGGGAAGATGCCGGCTTCTCCTGACGCACTTGAGCGTCTTCCCGGTGCGGGGCCGTATACGGCCCGCGCGGTAGCAGCATTCAGCTCGAATGCCGACGTGATATTCGTGGAGACTAATATCCGGACGGCCGTGGTGCATCACTTCTTCGCGGAAGCCGAGGAGGTGCGCGATAGCGAGATCGTGGCGATACTCGAGAAGGCATATCCCGAAGGCAGGTCTCGCGAATGGTATTCGGCGCTCATGGATTATGGCGCGTCACTCAAGAGGGCGGGGGTGCGCGTGAACGCGAAGAGCCGTGGCTATGCGAAGCAATCCCGCTTCGAAGGATCGGGGCGTCAGGTGCGCGGAGCGATCCTGCGCGCGCTTGCCGAAGGACCGAAGACCGAGCCTCGCCTATCGTCCCTGTTCGCTGAAGATCGGCAGGAACAGGTCACGAAGCAGCTCTCCTCGCTCCTCAAGGAAGGATTGATCCAGAAGACAGGCAAGAGCTTCCGGCTCCCCGCGTAACGGATACGGATTATCCGCTGATACGGCTGTCGCGTATGCCGAGCGCGGATATGATGCCGAGAGCAGCCACCAGGCAGCCGGAGATGAGGAAGAACGCGAGATAGCTGCCTGAAAAGAGGATGATGCTCGCGAAGACGGGGGCGGTGAGCGCTGAGAACGGACGCATCATCCGGAAGACGCTGATGGTATTGGGATCGCGCTCAGAGACGCGCCTGAAGAAATGGCTCTCCACCATGCTCTCGACGAGCGCTGCGCCGATGCGGCTGATAAGGAGTATGAGGACAACCGCGATGAGCGGAGTGCTCGTATCGATGAATCCTACGGCGGCGAAAGAAATGCCGGCTATAACGAAGCCTGCCGTGAGCAACGCCTTGTCGCCGAGATACCGGTCGGCAAGCCACCCGGCAGGATACTCTATGAATACGAAGGGAAGGAGCATTATGGCGAAGACCCATCCGAGCGTGTCCCATGGCATGCCGATGACACTGTGGAGATAGAGCGGTATGTAGAGGGGCGCCAGGTGATAGAAGAATTGCAGCACGCCATTACCGAGCGCCGCCGCTCGCAGATCCGGATCGTTCCATATGCAGGAACACGTCATCCGCACGCTATTGAATGCCGGCGGGTCTCCTTCGGGAAGGGGCTCGATGAGGAAGAGCGCTATGAAGGGCGCGAGCGAGAGGGAGGCGACGAGGAACACCAACGAGTACCGTTCCGTACCGTCGAGAAGGAATCCTATGGCGAGCGGGGCGGCTATGAGCGCGATATTGCCGGCCGTAAGGAACGCGGTGCGGACGCGGCCTGTCGCATTCTCGTTGCGCATCGTAGCCTCGAGGAGGAGGTCGAGCTGGTAGGCGATGAGCGGCGATAATGCGCAGGAGAGCGCTATGCAGCCGATGATGAGCAGCAAGGTGGGGGAACCGGCCAGCACATAGAGGGTCAAGGACTGCAGGGAAGCGAGCGCGATCGCCAGGCGCTTGGCCCCGTATGCGGCGACGAGACGAGGCATGAAGGGGAAAACCGCGAGAGTGAATATCGCGCCGAGGGAGACCACGAGCCCGGCCTGGGACGCGGGCATGAACAGCGCCAGGTACGGCGCGATGATATAGACGATGAGGAAGAAGTGCGCAACGCTGAAGAAGTTGCCGATGGAAAGGATCAGGCGCGGGTGCATATTTATACGATTGTAACATTGCGCCGAAGCGGTATGCATAGAGATGCCGCTTCGTGATACCAGCGAATCTCAACCCTGTAGGAACTAACGGGTTAGATTCACTGGCACCACTTCGCTGCCATTCGAGCGGATACTCATATAAAGAAGAGCGCCGCCTGGGGGGGGGGGGGGGTGGACGATGGGGTGGGGG
>CAYWEI010000009.1:0-125 GCA_964457265.1 uncultured Candidatus Saccharibacteria bacterium | reverse complement strand
CCCCGCGGCATGGCGTGCGGCGGTCTTCAACGATGCGATCGGACCGTCCTGATGGATCCGCTAGACCCCGATGAGGACAGGGATGACCATCGGCGCCTTGTTGGTGCGCGTGAAGAGGTATCCGG
>CAYWEI010000008.1:0-29633 GCA_964457265.1 uncultured Candidatus Saccharibacteria bacterium | reverse complement strand
CGTGCGTTTCGGGCGCTCATTCAATCCCCCCCCCCCCCACCCACCGCCCCCCCGCCCCCCCCCCCCCGCTTCTCGCGTAATAGTGCATAACGCTCAGGAGCTCAGGGCCCCGATGCTAGGATTTCCCTAGGAGGTAGCCATGGGATTCCTAGCGCAGGCGATGCATGCGGTCGGTCAGAGAATCGACGTTTTCTTCGCGAACACGGGCCACGTCGCTCTCAGCCTCTGCGGGCTAGGTCTTCTGCTCGCAGGCGTGCTGATAGTGTTCGGCAAGAGGCCTACGTCGTGACCTTCCCGGGTCACGACGTTTTCTTATGCCTCGTGCTACTGTGGGCCGTATGTCACGCATACTTCTGGCCGGTTCGCTCGCCTATGACCGGGTGATGACGTTCCCGGGCGAATTCAAGGACCACATCCTGCCCGACAAGATCCACCAGCTCTCTGTCTGCTTCCTCATCAGCAAGGTAGTGGAAGAGTTCGGGGGCACCGGAGGCAACATCGCGTACAACCTCTCTCTCTTCGGTATCTCACCGAAGCTTCTCGCCGCTGCGGGCACTGACTTCCCTCGCTATAAGGAACGGCTGGAGGCACTCGGTATAGATACGAGCTCAGTCATAGTGTCTGACGAGCTTCCCACCGCAGGCGCGTACATCATGTCGGATATGAAGGATAACCAGATAACGGCCTTCGCGCCGGGTGCCGGCAGCCTCGCATATCCTGAACCGTTCGATCTTAGCGATATATCTGTCACGCTTGTCTCTCCGACGTCGGTAGAGGATATGACGGCAGTGCCCGCAGCCGCTAAGGCAGCCGGCATTCCCTATTTCTTCGATCCGGGCCAGCAGACCTCAGCCCTGTCGGCCGCGCAGCTGCGAGAATCGATTGAGGGCGCAGATGCGCTTTTCGTAAATGATTACGAGCTCGCGATGGTTATCGAGAAGACCGGATGGAACGAGGATGAGCTGCTCGCCCGCGTACGTCTCCTCGTAGTCACGCTCGGAAGCGAAGGCTCCAGGCTCGTAACGAAGGACGGAGAGGTCCGCATAGCGCCGGTACCGGCATCGCTTCTTGATCCTACGGGAGCCGGTGACGCGTATCGCGCAGGCTTCATAGCAGGACACCAGAAAGGTCTTTCAGACACCGCCTCTGCGAAGATAGCGTCCGTCATAGCGGCGTACGCTGTCGAGTCCCATGGCACCCAGGCTCATGCGCCAAGTCGTGAAGAGATGAAGGCTCGCTACGAATCTGCCTACAGCGAGACGTGGCCGCTCTAGGGCTGTATACTGCCCCTATATATGGAATACGACATAAAAGATATCGGCCTCGCCGATGAAGGAAAGAAGCGCATCGACTGGGCGGCTCGCGATATGCCGGCGCTCCAGGCAGTGAAGGAATCATTCATGAAGGAGCAGCCGTTCGCCGGGAAGACCGTGGCCGCCTGCATGCATGTGACCGCTGAGACCGCGAACCTGATGCGCGCGCTCAAGGCCGGCGGCGCCCGCGTCGTGCTCTGCGCGTCGAATCCTCTCTCTACCCAGGACGATGTCGCGGCTTCTCTCGTGAAGCATGACGGCATCCCTGTCTTCGCGATAAAGGGCGAGGATCGCGATACGTTCTTCAGGCACCTCGAAGCAGTCATCGCGCTCGCGCCTGACCTCACGATGGACGATGGCGCCGACCTCGTGTCGACCATCCATCAGTCGCATCCGGAACTCCTGGCAACCATCAAGGGCGGCACCGAAGAGACCACGACCGGCGTCATCCGCCTGCGCTCGATGGCTGCGGACGGCGCGCTCAAGATGCCTATCGTCGCCGTGAACGACGCGAAGACCAAGAACATGTTCGACAACAGGTACGGCACCGGGCAGTCGACGCTCGACGGCATCATCCGCGCTACCGATATCCTTCTCGCAGGAAAGACCGTCGTCGTCGCCGGATACGGATGGTGCGGACGCGGGCTCGCTGACCGCGCGCGCGGCATGGGCGCGAGCGTCATAGTCACCGAGATCGATCCGATCAAGGCGCTCGAAGCGGCGATGGACGGCTTCCGCGTGATGCCGATGACCGAAGCTGCTAAGGAAGGCGATCTCTTCTGCACTGTTACCGGGAACATCGATGTCATAACGAAGCAGCACTTCGCCCTCATGCGTGACGGCGCCACGGTCTGCAACGCAGGCCACTTCGATGTCGAGATCAACCTGAACGATCTCAAGGCGCTCGCTTCAGAGGAGAACAAGGGCGTGCGCAATTTCGTCGACGAATATCTCGTCGGAGGCAAGCGCATCTATGTCCTCGCGGAGGGCCGTCTCGTGAACCTCGCTGCGGCTGAAGGCCACCCCGCTTCAGTCATGGACATGAGCTTCGCAACCCAGGCGCTCGCCTGCGAATGGATGGCCGTCCAGGAGACCACCCTCGCTCCGGCAGTCTATGAAGTATCCGAGGAGATCGAGAAGACGATCTCGACCGTCAAGCTCGCATCGATGAACGTATCTATCGATACCCTGACCGACGGACAGAAGCATTATCTCGCCTCCTGGCAGGAAGGTACCTAATCTATGGAGGGCGAACGAACGGTCATCTGCTATCACGGCAACTGCCCCGACGGGTTCGGCGGAGCTTATAGCGCATGGAAGAAGTTCGGCGATACGGTCGAATATCTTCCGCTCGCTCACGGCAAAGAGCCGGCCGATACGCTCGCTGGTGCGCATGTCTATTTCATCGACTTCTGCTACACGCAGGAAGTGATGGACCGCATCAAGGCCGAAGCGCTCTCCGTGACGGTGCTCGATCACCATGAAGGCGTCGAAGGCGTCGTACGCACCATGCCGGAATACGTGTTCGACGCGAACCGTTCGGGAGCCACCATCGCCTGGAGCTATTTCCATCCTGACCGGCCGGTCCCCGAGTTCCTCAAGTATGTCGAGGACGGCGATCTCTACCGATGGCTCCTCCCCGACGCGCGCACCATACTCGCGTATGCCTACACCAAGCCGTTCACGTTCGAGAACTGGGATGCGCTCGCAGAGGAGCTCGAAGACCCTGCAGCGCGCGCAGCAGCGCTTGCCAAGGGTGCGACGTATGTCGAGTACCGCACGCTCATCATCGACAGCCTTGTAGAACGCGCTGAACCGGTCGTCTTCGAAGGCATGACGTGCTACCTCGCGAGCGCCCCGTCGATCTTCACCTCAGATGTCGGAAACGGCATCTACACCAAGCACGGAGGCGTCGCGCTTATCGCCCAGGTCCGCAACGATGGCCTCAGGGTCTCGTTGAGGAGCAAGGGCGATATCGATGTCGCTGCTATCGCGCGCAAGTACGGAGGCAACGGTCACCCGGGCTCGGCGGGCATTTCGATTCCTTGGAACGAGCCTGTCCCCTGGACTCCAGTCCCCCATGAAGATACTGGCCATTGAGACCTCGTGCGACGAGACCGCCATCTGCATACTAGAAGCGGATGGCGACGAGCGTTCCGCTCGGTTCCGGGTGCTCGGAAACGCGCTCATATCGCAGATAGACATCCACCAGCAGTACGGGGGCGTCTTCCCTGCGCTCGCCAAGCGCGAGCATGCCAAGAATCTCGTGCCGCTGCTGCGTGCAGCGCTCGAGGAAGCGGAGCTGCTACGAGAAGACATCCGAGCGCTTCCAGAGGGATTGCCCGGCACGCTCGGCGAACTCCTGTCTCGCGAGTATGAACTCGCGGAACAGCTTCTCTCGTTCCTTTCCGAGAGCGAGATACCGGATATAGACGCCATCGCGGTTACGCACGGCCCGGGACTCGAGCCGGCACTGTGGGTCGGGGTCAATTTCGCCAAAGCGCTCGCGCTTGCCTGGGACAAGCCCCTTATCGGGGTGAATCACATGGAAGGCCACCTGCTTTCGTCCCTCGTCACCGAGGACGGGACAGATCTCCTGATAGATGAGATAGAGCTTCCCTTGCTCGGACTCCTCATCTCCGGCGGGCATACCGAACTCGTCTCGATGGAACCGTGGCTCCGGTATCGGCTCATCGGGCAGACCCGTGACGATGCGGTCGGCGAGGCATTCGATAAGGTCGCCCGCATGCTCGGACTCCCCTATCCCGGAGGGCCCGAGGTATCGCGACTCGCGGAACGCGATCGCGAAGACGAGCGGAGCAATCCGTTCAAGCTCCCGCGTCCGATGATCAGCGACCCGCATTGCGATTTCTCCTTCTCCGGCCTCAAGACCGCGGTGATGTACCTCATCAAGCAGCACGGCGAGCTTTCCGGGATCGAGCGAGAGCAGATGGCACGCGCATTCGAGGACGCGGCCGCCGATGTCCTCTGGAAGAAGACCGCTCGCGCGATTGATGAGACTGACGCGAAGACGCTCACGCTCGGCGGCGGCGTCTCAGCCAACACCCACATACGCCGGCATTTCAAGACACAGATAGAGAAGGAATATCCTCATGTCACGCTTCATCTGCCTAAGCCCGCCTTCACCACCGACAATGCGGTGATGATAGGGATCGCGGGATACTATCGTGCCCTCCGTAAGGATTTCATGGAGCCGGACGTTATGATCGCGAACGGCAATCTTTCGCTGGTATAAGAAAATCCCCCGGCACGTGTCCGGGGGATGTCGCTAATGCCTGCTGAGGGGCGTGAGGAGGAGCGTGCCGCTCGCCCAGTCGATCTTCGACGTAGGCTTTACGTCGAACACCGGTTTACGATGCGCATGCCACGTCGACACGATGCAATGCGTGCCGTCGGCATAGGAGTAGATCGGCTGACCTGCCCTGAGCGGACGCTCGCCCTTAAGCTGCAGCTCATGCCCGAAAAGGTACGCGAGCAGCCAGGGATTCATGTAGAGCTCGCTCGGGCCGTGCTCCTGCTCATCGACCAGGGCAGGTCCTAAGCGATGGAGCCTGAATCCCACTACCGTCGAGAACCATAGCGGACATGCGTCAGGGGCGAGCCAGCGTTCGAAACTGATCGTGGTCTCTACTTTCCTGGAGGCGAAGAAGCCGGCAGGATCGACTTTGAAACGTTCCGGATAGCGACAGACGATGTCTGTCACCCAGTGCATTCTCATATTGTCATTCGTCGCCACCATCGAAGTCATGACGTCTCCTAACTGTCTATGTGCGCTTCAGGGGCCAGATAAGCCCTGGGCAATGTAAAGAACGGTGATATGTATTATAAGACATTAATAGGATTAAATCAATATTCAAGGAGCGCAGCAGCCGTATATCTGCTATATTCTCTTCATGATGGATGACAAATTCCTCAAGCCTTACGACCCCGCTTCGACCGAACCCCGGATCTACGATGCCTGGGAGAAGAGCGGGTATTTCAACCCGGACAACCTTCCCAATGCTGCCGACCGCGAGCCCTTTACGGTCACGCTTCCTCCCCCGAACGTAACGGGCATTCTCCATCTCGGGCATGCCTATGAGGATTCCCTGCAGGATACGGTCGTCAGATTCCAACGCATGCGTGGAAAGCGTGCGCTGTGGGTACCAGGCACCGACTCCGCCGCCATCGCCACCCAGGCCCGTGTAGAGAAGAATATCCAGAAAGAAGAAGGAAAGAGCCGTCATGATCTCGGACGAGAAGAGCTCGTAAAGCGCGTATCTGCATTCGCGAAAGCGAGTGAGGGCACGATACTCAGCCAGGTCAAGCGCATGGGTGCCTCCCTCGATTGGTCGCGCTATGCGTACACCATGGACGATAAGCGTAATGCCGCTGTCGCGACTGCCTTCAGGCGGATGTATGACGCAGGCCTTATCTATCGCGGAAACCGGATCGTGAACTGGGACCCTAAGGGCCAGACCACCATCTCGGACGATGAAATAGTCCACGAGGAACGCGCAGCGAAGCTCTATACCTTTAAATATTCCAAAGACTTCCCTATTCCTGTCGCGACAACGCGGCTTGAGACCAAGGTCGGTGACGTCGCCGTCGCCGTACACCCAGACGATACTCGATATGCGGAATTCGTCGGCAAGGAATATGAAGTCATATTCTGTGACATCCCGTTACGTATTCGAATCGTAGCGGACCGGGAAGTAGACCCTGAATTCGGGACCGGAGCGCTTGGCGTGACCCCGGCACATAGCATGATCGACTGGCAGATAGCTGAGCGTCATGACCTGCCTAGAGATCGAGTGGTGTTGAATGAATACGCAAAGATGACCGTCGAGGGGCGACTGAGCGGACTCAAGGTTACTGAGGCACGCGAAGTCGTTGCGGAGTGGCTACGCGAAGAAAGTCTTATGATTTCGGAGGAAGACATTACTCAGAATGTCTCGACGGCAGAGCGCACCGGCGGCATCGTCGAACCCCTTCCGAAAGTCCAGTGGTTCGTGAACGTGAATCAGCCTTTCACTATTCCCGAATCTCATATCCCCGGTATCGAAAGCGGCAGCACTCTTACCCTCAAGGAGCTCATGCGTGCAGCAGTCGAATACGGTGGTGTAGAGATGCCCCAAGAGAATTTCCGTAAGACGTATTTCTACTGGATAGAGAACCTTCGCGACTGGTGCATCAGCCGTCAGATCTGGTTCGGTCATCGTATACCGGTCTGGTACCGAGGAGACGAAACATACTGCGGCATCCAGGCACCGAAAGGAGACGGCTGGGAACAGGATCCTGACGTGTTCGATACCTGGTTCTCTTCGCAGCTCTGGACATTCTCTACCCTCGGCTGGCCTGAACGGACAGATGACCTCGCGACCTATCATCCCACCGCCTTCATGTCTCCTGCCTATGAGATTCTCAACCTGTGGGTCTCTCGCATGATTCTCGCGAGCGGATTCCTGCTCGGACAGGTTCCCTTCAAGCGCGTCATGATCCACGGCCTAGTGAGAGATAAGCAAGGACGAAAATTCAGCAAGTCACTCAACAACGGCATCGACCCTATCGAGATGATAGATAAGTATGGCGCTGACGCGCTGCGCATGGGGCTCCTCGTCGGATCTGCCATAGGGAACGACATTCGTTTCGACGAATCCAAAGTGAAAGGATACAAGAATTTCTCCAACAAGCTCTGGAACATAGCCCGCTTCATCCTTGAGAATGCTGAAGGTGCGGATCCGAACGCAATGATTTCAGAGGCTGATGCAGCTCTCAGGTCAGAGCTCGATGCGGCGATAGCGGATATTACGGACGATATGATGGAGTACCGCATTCATCTTGCTGCCGAGAAGATCTATCACTATGCCTGGCACCGTCTCGCAGATGAGATCCTCGAGAGCTCGAAGCCTATCCTCGCAGGCACGGACATGGCCGCGAAAGCCTCTCGCCAAGCGCTCCTTTGCTCCCTCCTTACCGACGTCCTCAAAGTCCTTCACCCGTTCATGCCGTTCGTGACAGAAGAGATATGGAAAAGCCTTACGCCCGACGCCGACCTCCTCATGGTCACCTCGTGGCCGATTAAAGCTACAGCGTAGCTCATTCGCTGCGCCGAAGTATCTTTTTGCATCCGCTCCACGGGTCCCCGTATAGTTTCTTAATGCCTCCCGCAAGTCGGCTGAAACCACACGTCCCGTGTTCGCTCCTGAAAAAGTACACTTCGGCTCCGCTCTCTCACTCGGCGTTGTACCCAAATTAGGCCATAACGCGCGTTGTATACTACGGGCATGATCTCCTTCGAGACCGCCCTCTTCGCCTTCCTCGGTGGCATCCTTCCGGCTCTCGTGTGGCTCTATTTCCTCCTCAAGGAAGATACCCGCTGCCCTGAGCCCAAGTCTGTCGTCATGCTCGCCCTCATAGCAGGCATGCTCGCCGTCCCTCTCGTACTCCCGCTCGAGCGCATCGCGGTCCTTGTGCTTCCCGCGGGCCTTCCCGTCATTATCGCCTGGGCCGCTATAGAGGAGACCGCGAAATACCTCCTGGCAGCTATCATCGTCCTCTGGCGGCCGGCAGTGAACGAGTCCGTCGATTTCGTCGTCTATATGATGACTGTCGCGCTCGGTTTCGCCGCGCTCGAGAACGCTCTCTTCCTCATCGCGCCCCTTTCTGGCGGGCACATGCTCGAAGGATTCCTTACCGGCAATCTGCGCTTCGTGGGATCCACTCTCCTCCATGTCGTAGCCTCCTCAGCGATCGGATTCGCGCTCGGATTCTCATTCCTGAAGCACCGCGCCATACGCACGCTCTGCGTAGCGGCAGGACTTATCCTAGCGATTTCATTGCATGCTCTTTTTAACTTCCTTATAATTGATGGAAGCGGTTCGTATACGCTCCTCGCCTTCTTCGTCGTATGGAGCGGAGCCGTCATCTTCTTCGCGCTTTTCGAACTTCTGAAATATCTCCGATACCATCGATTACCAAAAAACACCTGCTGATCCTTCTTACCATGAAAAAGCGCACTTTCTTCGACAGACTTTCCGGTTCGCTTCCCGTGGATGATCGGTATGATTCTTTCGACGACGACCTCCTTCCGATGCAGCCCCCTGTCCGTTCGAACGCGCCGCTGCCTCAGCAGGCAACGGTCCCTGCACGCAGCATCATGACTACCGTCGAAGAGGAGCAGGCTGACGGCCAGCTTCCCGTAGACGTCTACCAGACACCGAACGAGATCGTCATCCGCGCGTTCGTCGCCGGCGTTCGTCCCGATGAGCTCAACGTTTCCATAAGCCGGGACATGGTCGTGATAGAGGGCTCCCGCGATGAGCGGGATTCCGTCACCGATTCCGACTACTTCACCCGCGAACTGTTCTGGGGATCATTCTCGCGCACGATACTCCTCCCTCAGGAAGTCGATGTCGATAACTCCTCGGCAGGAGCGAAGGACGGACTCCTCTCCATCATCCTTCCGAAGCTCGATAAGGCGCGTCAGACGAAGCTGCGCGTCAAGGCGGGATAAGAAGGGATCCGCCGGACAGCCAGAAGGCCCGGAACGATTTCCCGGGCCTTTTCGCTTAATGCGTTTCTTCGTGGAGCGCCGGGAGCGCGCCGTTCTCGACCGTAAATCTGAGCTGCCCGATGACCTGTCCGCCGGGCGTCTCCACTGACACGCGCCATCGGCCGGGAGCGAGATCGCTCTGCGCGGAGTATCCGCGATACCCCTCCGCCCGCCCGCCCGCTATCGGGAACGTGATACGGCTTGCCGTTACCCACCGTTTCTTCTTTTCGTCATAGCGGTCCCAGCGATGGACCACGCTCGCGGAGAAGCGGATGGGTGCGAACACGGCAGTAAAGGCGTAGAGCGGCTGTCCAGACACGGTATGGACGATTTGGGCGTGCGGGTCCCAGAACGGCTTCTGAGGCTCCGCCTGGAGGATATAGTTCCCGTCTCTCCGTTCTACCTGGTGATAGATCCCTCCGTCTTTGAGGGTTATGGGTATAGGCGGCACGAGTCCCGTAAAATAGGACGCTACGACGACTATGAGGATGGCGAGCGCGCTTCCTATGATCGGCATGATGCTCGAAGCCAGACGCGCCTTCCCGCAGCGCCAGAGGAGGAGAAGGAATACGGCGAACGCGCCACTCGCCGCGAGCGTGCTTCCTATGAATACCCAAGGACCGAGCGCGTTCAGGAAGAGCGGGAGCGCGAAGATCGCGTACGCGTAAAGCGCGAAGAAGAAGAGCGTGGTGAAGAATACGATACGGTCCCTGTATTTCCGGAACCACTCGTTCCCGATGAAGACTAGCAGCAGCAGGACGATGAACGGCCAGGACACGAGCAATACCGAGCTTTTCGTATAGAAGATCAGGAAGCCCGAGAGCAGGTTTCCGAGCAGGTATTGAGCGACCAGAGGAAGGACGACTAGGAACGTACGGCGCACTGTTCCTCCCTTTCCGTCGAGAGAGACCAGCAGGTGGCTGAAGAGTATGCAGAGGGCGGCGGCCGCTAGATAGAACGCGAACAGCAGATTGACCGCGGATAGGTCGAGCAGCGTGAACGTAGCGACGTCTGTCGCGAAACCGATGATGAATACGAATGCGCCGAGATGGCGCTCATTCATCTGGAACCAGGCGAGGATGCTCTTCATCATGCCGTATAACTATACCGCCCTTAGAGCCTATGTTCTTGTGTGCTTGAGACCAGGGTCGAACTGGTGACCTCACCCTCTTCAGGGGCGCGCTCTACCAACTGAGCTACTCAAGCAAGTGAGCACGAACAAAGAAAGTCTTCTTTCATTTGTTCTGCGAACGCAGCTTGAGCAAGAAGTGCGAAGCATCTTCTTACTCAAGCAAGTGATCGAACAGAAAGCTCTCTTTCATTTGTTCTGCGAACGCAGCTTGAGCAAGAAGTGCGAAGCATCTTCTTACCCGAGCAATTTGGTATCCGGAGCCACGGTCGCTCCGGTGACCCGATTCTAGCATACCGCCCCCCTATTTTCACGTCTTCAGGCTGCTACTGGTACGCGTCCTTATACTCCTGGATCAGCTTGTTGACCTGATCCTTGGATGGGGCTCCGAGAAGGCCTGGAGCGGTCCCCTGAGCTCCCGTAAATGCCTGCATGAGCGGCCCGAGATAGGTGCCGAGGAAAAAGAGCGGCACGCCCAGGAGAACCAGCCACAGGAGGACTTTCGCGACCATCCCCAGGAGCGCGTCGCGACGAATAAGCCGGAGCAGCCGGTTATTGTCCTTGACGAAGGCGAGATTCTCTTGCAAGAGAGCCTCCAGGTGCCCGGGAGGCACCGGCGTCTGCGAAGGCTTCGGTCCGAGATCAGGGCCCATCTGTTGCGGAGGCATAGTCCCTCTAGTATATCACTCCCCCTACAATCGCGGCGGGCGAGAGCACAAGACATTCACTCCGTATGGGTGCTCTCGCCAGGAGTCGGACCTGGATTTAAGGTTTAGGAAACCTCCGTTCTATCCATTGAACTACGAGAGCGAGCGAGGCATCAAACATACGATTCTGATCGTATGTTTGCTTGCCGAGCGAAGCTCTAGCAAACAGTTCATTCATATGAAGCTGTTTACAAGGGCGGATGAGCGCTCTGCGCAGTCCATTCCTATGGAGTTGCGCGCAGAGGCGTATCGAGAGATTAGCACGAAACCCCGCGACTGATGAGTCGCGGGGTTTCGTGGAGGAAGGCTTATGCAGCGGCGACCTCTCCGAGACCGAGCAATTCTTCAAGGCGCTTCTTATCGAAGCCGATGACCATTTCGTCGTTGACGAAGATGACGGGAACGCCCATCTGACCGCTCTTGTCGATCATTATCTGGCGCTGTTCCATGTCCGCAGCCACATCGTGCTCCGTGTACGGTACGTTATTCTCCTTGAAATACTCCTTGCTCATCTGGCAGAAATGGCAGGTCGGCGTGCTGTAGATAGTGACGGTCTTCTGTTCCATAGTCTATGTATTGCTTAGCTTTTCCGTAGTATATCACGATGAACGCAAGGGCCGCATTCGAGAGAATCGTGCCTAACCTAGGGCTCACCAGATTCCGAAGAAGCCGAGGACCTTCTGCCACCACGGGAGCTTAGGCTGGGCAGGCGGCTCTTTCGGCGGCACGACGATGATGACTTCCTCGCCAGGGCGCGCGACGCCGTACGTCTGCCGAAGCGTGGCCTCCTGGCCCCGTTCGCTCCTCAGCTCTTCCAGGTTCCCTGTGAGCATCGCCTTGCGCTCTTCGAGCACCGCGAGCTCAGCCTTGCGGCCTTCCATCGCCTTGCGCGCGATCTCCTCCTTGCGCGCGATACCCCATATGAGGAACAGGAGCCAGACGATAACGAGCGCTAGCGCGCCTGCGATCACATACTCGCTCATCCGCTTCCTCGAGGGTTTCCTGACCATCTCCCCAGTATACCAAGCGCTTCTCATCCCGCCCTCTCGAGCGAGCCCTTCTCAGGCCCGAGGCTTTTCCTGGAAGCAGCCAGGAAGCAAGGAACCGCGAAGAAAAATGGAGCGGGCTGAGCGAAGCGATTTCGACATTTTTCGCACGAAGGCGACTATGCGTTCCTGTGCGCCCTAGAAGGCGTTGCCTGCCTCGGGACGAGAAGGGTGAGCGAGATTATTGGCCGCTCTCCTGCACCATCTTCATGAACACCTCCTGCGGGATCTCCATCTTCGCGTGCTCCCCACGGCGCTTCTTTCCTTTCTTCTGCTTCTCGAGCAGTTTCATCTTGCGCGTGATGTCGCCGCCGTACAGATATCCCGTCACGTCCTTGCGGAGCGCGCTGATAGAGCGCGAAGCCACGATGCGCCCCAATGCATGCGCCTGGATCTTGAGCACGAACATCTGACGCGGCAGGATCTCGTGGAGCTTCTCTACCATGCGCTCCCCTTCCTCGACCACGCGGCGACGGGAGACGACGCGAGCGAACGCGGGTACCGGCTCCTCTGCGACGAAGATTTCGAGCTTCACGACGTCAGCCGGACGCTCGTCGAGGAATTCATAGGAAAGCGAAGCATAGCCGGACGACGCGTTCTTCACCTTGTCGAAGAAGCCGCGCATGAGCTCGCGCAGCGGCATCTCGACCCGGAGCTCGATGCGGCCGTCCAGGTGCGTCTCCGTCTCGAGCACATTGCCTTCGTGATCATGGAAAAGCTGGATCATGTTCGAGAGCGCCTCGGAGGGCGTGATGAGCGTGACTTTCACCCATGGCTCCTCGATAGATTCCGTATCTCCGAATGCGGGGAATTTCGAGGGCGTATAGACCGTCTCTCGCTTCCCCTTCTTGTCGGTCACGATATACGCGATAGTCGGAATCGTGACGATCAGCTCGAGGTTGAACTCGCGCTTGAGACGCTCGACGATGATCTCGAGATGGAGCATGCCCAGGAAACCGCACCGGAATCCCCGGCCGAGCACGCCCGAAGACTCCTCTTCATACGTAAGGGACGAGTCGGAAAGCCGCAGGCGCTCGAGCGATTGCCTGAGCTCCGTGAGGTCATCCTGGCTCTCAGGGTACACGGAAGCCCATACGACCGGTCGCGGCCTCTCGAAGCCTTCCAGGCCGTCGGTAGATCCCGCATTAGCGATGACCGTATCACCGACGTTGACCACTCCCGCTTCCTTCACGCCCGTCACGATATAGCCGATCTCGCCTGCTGACAGGGATTCCGTTACCACCTCGTCGGGCATGAATATGCCCGTCTCGAGCGCCGTGAAGCGCTCGCCTGCGGCTGCGAACCGGAGAACATCGCCTTTCTTGAACGCGCCATCGAAGATGCGTGCGAACACCGTGATGCCGCGGTGGGTGGAGTAAGAGAAATCGAAGATCAGCGCGCGAGGACCGCCCGCGGACGGGCGCGGCGCAGGAACCCTCTCGACGATGGCTTCGAGAAGCTCCGTCACCCCTTCGCCCGTGCGGCCCGAGACCGCGAGGATCGTATCGGGATCTACCGACAGCAGTTCTGCGATCTCGAGGGAGACATCATCCACGCGAGCCGCAGGAGAATCGATCTTCGAGAGCACGGGAATGATGACGCAGCCGGCGGCACGCGCCATGCCGAGCGTAGTGAGAGTCTGCGCCTGGATGCCCTGCGTAGAATCGACGAGCAGTATCACGCCCTCGACGGCGGACAGCGCGCGGGAAACCTCATAGGCGAAATCGATATGTCCGGGAGTATCGATAAGATTCAGCACGTACTCCGTCCCGTCCGCGCCCGCGTATCTCATCCTGGCGGGCTGCATCTTTATCGTGATGCCGCGCTCGCGCTCGAGATCCATCTTGTCCAGGACCTGGTCGCGCATCTTGCGAGCTTCGATCGTTCCCGTCCGCTCAAGAAGCCGGTCCGCGAGGGTGGATTTTCCGTGATCGATGTGAGCGATGATACTGAAGTTACGGATATTCATTGAAGATAGGTTCAGAGTGTCCTGAAAGGCGTTCGGATGCAAGTACTGCCGCCCGAGGGCGCCAGGCTATCAGGATAGGATCGCGCCAGACGGCTTGAGGGCCTTGGAGAACTTCATCCGCTTGAGGGAGTCCACGAGATCCTTGAATTCCTGATTCTCGAGGAGCGCAAGTATCGCTCCTGCTACGATAAGGCCGGCCATGCCCGCCACGAAGCCCTCTATGAGGATGACCGGCAGAGTGGTGAGGGGCGCTATAGTACCTGCGAAGGAGAGCACGCCGTAGCTGGCTGCCCCGCCGAGGATAGCAGCGCCGAGACCCTCGAAGAGCGGCCGCAGCAAGGACTGGGCGACGCCCGGAGCCACGCTGCGAAGCGTCATGAGCGCCAGCACGCCCGTGACGATCTGCCCCAGAGCGGCGCCGAGCGCGATGAACAGGATCCCTGATCCTTCGACATCCTCTACGCGCAGGAGCACTTCGACGAAGTACCGGATATCCGGGAACCTGGCCGCGAGCGCCAGGGCTCCCCACGCGAATGCCAGCGAGATCACGGCGCCTGCGGCCTGGATGAAGAGCGGGTTCCATGATTTCTGAGCTGCGTAGAATGCTCGCGAGGCCAGCAGGACGATTCCCTGCGCGATGAGCGCGAGGATGAAGAGCGCGAGGATGGCAGCCGTGAGGCGGGTCGCATCCCAGTCGAACGCGCCAGTGCCGAGGATCACGCGCACGATATGCGCCCGCAGCACGAGCGTCAGCACCGAGACGATCGCCGACCAGAAGATGATATGGCGCGCAGCGGCGGTAAGCGTCACTCGGAAAGCCTCGTATTTCTTCGCCTCCATCGACTCGGCCAGCACCGGGAACGCCGCGGTCGCGTAGGACGCGCCGATGAGCGAGAGCGGCACCGCAGCCAGATTGCCGGCGAGCGTGAAGACGGAGATGCTGCCCGAGCCGGTCCTTGCGGCGAGCATTACCAGCAGGAGGGTCGTCAGCGATCCCATGGCAAGAGCGAGCGAGCGCGGGACGGAGTCGCGCATCACGCTCCACAGCACTCGGCGATCAGGCAGGACGAACCGCGGCAGGAGCTTCGCGCGGATGAGCACCGGGATGTGGACCGACACGTGAAGCACGGCGCCGGCGATCACGCCGATACCGATGCCAGGCAGTCCGTAGAGGGGATAGAGGAACGCGCTGCCCGCGATGATGCCCAGATTGTAGAGCACGGGAGAGATAGCGAACAGGAAGAAGCGCCTCTCTACCTGCGTGACGCTCGTGATGATACCGGAGAGCCCGAGTAGGATCGGCTGGATGAGCAGCAGGCGTCCCAGCAATACGAAGTCGTCCGCGAGCGCGGAATCCGCAGCATCCGGGAAGAGCGCGAACAGCAGGTACGGTGCCGCGAACGCGAGCGCGAGACAGAGCAATCCGCCCCCTATGAAGAGGAAGGACGCGGTCTGGGAAAGCAGCTTCCGGGAATCCTCCTTGCTTGCTCCCGCGATGCGCGGGATGAGCACGTAGGCAGAGACCAGCGAAGCTACGAGCGCGAATACCAGGTCCGGCACCTTGAACGCCGCGTAATAGAGGTCGAGCACCTCGCCCGCGCCGAAGCTATGCGCGAAGAGCCGGTCCCGCAAGAGTGCGAGCGCCTGGGAAGCCAAGGTGAGCCCTGCAAGCACGTACGCGGCCTGATGAAGGCCGCGTACGGGTGCTGTGAGCTTCTGTAGGATCCGGCGAACCATGCACTACCTGAGAACTACTTCGCGGCAGGGACGGTTGCGGTTGCTGGCTTGCCTGCCTGAGGTTCTGCGAGCGGCGCCTGAGGGATGCCGAGCGCTCCTAGGCGGGTTGGAGGGAACGGGTTCTTGCCTGCCTTTATCTGCGCGAGATCCGCAGCCACGGCCTGCGCGTTCTCAGGTGAAAGCGCGGCGATAGCCTGGAGCTGAGCCTCGGCCAGCTGGAACTGTCCGCTGACTGCGTACATGGCAGCGAGGAAGAAGCGGGCGTTCGCGTACTGAGGATTGAACTCGACTGCGCGAGAGAGCGCCTGGATAGCTCCGGGAGTATTGCCGTTCGCGGAACGGAGGATACCCATCTGGAAGAGCACTACAGGATCGTTCGGAGCGAAGTACGCTGCCGCCTCTACCGCTTCGAGCGCTTCCTTGGCACGTCCCTGCTCTACCTGGAGCTGCGAGAGGAGGAAGATCGCCTGAGTGTAGTCGTGCTTGAGGTTGATAGCCTGCATGAGATTCGCCTCGGCTGCCTTGGCATCCTTATGCGCGATCTCGAGCTGCGCTCCGACATACGGGAGGACCGGGCTTGTCGGGTTGAGCGCGACAGCGCGATCGTACGCGGTCTTCGCGTTCTCATACGCGCCTTCGATATTGAGCGGCACGACCGTCTGATAGACGCTGCCGAGCATCGCCCAGTTCTGGTAGTTGTTCGGCGCGAGTCGGGTAGCGGTAAGCGCTGCCTCGATCGACGACGAGAGCACCGACTGGAAGCGTTGCTGCGCATCCGCCTGCGAGAGTGTGGTGTCAGATGCGATCTGATTCATGCTCGCGATGCCGATAGCTGCGGCGAGCTGGTACGCGCGGTCGCTCGGAGCGAACTGCACGGAGCGGGTCACGCCGTTCCCGGCACCCTCGAGGTCGCCTGCGGAAAGCGCGGAAGCGGCTTCAGCGTAAGCGACATTGGAGAGGTAGCGTCCTACTACGACATATGCGGCGAGGATCGCGGCGAGCAGGAGCAGGGTCAGTCCGAAGACGATCACGAATCCGACGCGCGGGCTGCGAGCAAAGATGATGCCGACCTCACGCGCATTCCCTCCGTAACGGAGCGAGGAGACGAATATGCCGGCGAGCAGGAATCCTGCCACGAGCACTATCGGTCCTGGCACCGAGAAGACCATCAGCGCGATCACGTAGAGCGTTCCCGTGAAGGACGAGAGCGATACGAAGCGGATGAATGAATCCTCAGGAAGACGGAGGAGGAGGGCGCGGAGGCCGAAGAAGAAGAAGAGCGCGAGGAACCCGAGCCACGCGAGCGCTCCGGCGAGGCCTGTGGTCACGAAGGACGTAGGGATCGCGCCGATGCCTGCCGGGAAATCGATATTCCAGAAGACAGTCTCGTTGAGGCTGCGGTCACGGAACTTGACCCACTGGGTACCGAAGGTGTTCGGGCCTGATCCGAAGAGAGGCGATGATGCGTAGGTGTGGCTGCCGATCTCGAAAGTGGACTGCCATGATGGTCGTACATCGATGACGGAGACGCCGAAGGCGTTCACGAGAGCCGTGCCAATAGTCGAGCCGCCGATGATGAAGAAGAGGGCCACCGCGAGAGTCGCGAGCGGTGCAGCAAGCGACCGGACCGAGGCGGACATATCCTTTTCAGACTCGGAAAGGAGCAGGGCCACGCCATCGAGATCGCTGTCATCCTCATTCGAAGGACGGTTGCGCATGATCGCCTCGATGAAGAGGCCGAGCGAGACCAGGCCGACGAGGATCCATACGAGCGATGAGTTCACGAGCGCCAGGATGAAGAGCCCGATCGCGCCGATGACATACAGCATGATGCGGGTACGGTCGGCCAGAGGGAGCAAGCGGAGCGCGAGCAGGGCGATGGTAAGGCCCAGGCCGATGAACATGCCGAGGTCAGAGAACGAACCGATGAGGTTCGCGGTCGGCGAAAGGAAGTTCGGCATCACCTTCGCGAGGATAAGGAAGACGATCTGCGCCGCGAGCGTGAGCGCGATGATCATCGCTCCCGCCTTATAGAAGAGGCGGTAGCTTCCGACGCGCCTGAACGCGAGCGCAGTGAGGCTGGCGAGCGAGGCGAGCAGGACTACGAACCCGAAGGTGTCGGTCTCGAACTCGGTGCCGAAGAATGACGGACCGATGCCGGCTCCGGAGAAGAGCGCTGATAATGCGTACGCGAGAGGCACGAGCCAGAACGAGCCCAGGAGCGCGAGCGGCGGAACGATGATGTTGCCGCGCGTAAGGCGCGCCAGTATGAACAGGGCGAGAGTGACGAGCGCGCCGATGATGACGAGCGTCACTTTCGTGGATACGAACGGGATAGTAGCGGACGGGATAAAAGCGATCACACCGAGCGCGAACGTCGCGAGGATGGACCACGTGGTAGCTACGTCGAACGACGCGCGTTTCGCGCGCACCGGCGCAGCTGAGGAAGGATTCTTCTCTTCTTGCATAGGAATATATAATCGGCCCTGATAATAGAAGTAAGTATAGCGTGCGCTGACGCATGCGAAGCGCGTGGCTGGGGACAGGTATGCGCAGAACCCGCCTTGCGGCGGGTTCTGCGAAGTCGGATCGATCCGATAAGCCGAATTCTGTTCCAGCTCAAGTTCGTGAGAACCGGGGCTGGAGACGATCATCTATCTGGGACCATCGTTGCCGATAGCCTCGAGCGGCGCTCCACGCATCGGAAGGATGCGGGCACGGCCTTGCACAGGGGTAAGGATTTAGCGCGTTTCAGTCTGGCATCGCTGCCAGCCCACTCTCGGAGAGAGTACCTAGCCTTTCGGCATCGGTCGTTTCTGTTCGCACCTCGCGCATCGCTGCGGACGGGCATTACCCGCTACCTGTCTCTGACGTTTCCGTCAGCTGTGTTCGGACTTTCCTCTCCAGCGCCCGGAGGCGACGGAGCGATCGTCTGGATCGGTCCGTCAATACTATACAATAAAAATACTACTTCCGCGAATCAGGCAGTTCGATGATCGTACCGACTTCCCAGCCCTTGAGCGCCGCTTCCCCTGCCCGAGTCTCCAGCACGTAGCGCACGGCTACCGGCGGGTAATACGCCTGCGGGTACGTATCCGGCGAAAGAGACCTCTCGATGCCGAGGATGGCTCCCTCCTCATCGAGCCAGATGATATCGATAGGTACCTGCATGTCCTTCATCCAGAACCCCGCTCGCTCAGGCGTATCGAACACGAACAGCATGCCGTAGTCATGCGGAATCTCCGTACGTCTGCTCAGTCCCTGCTCGCGGAGAGCCGGAGTATCGGCTATCTCATAGGTGAAAGACGGCTTCCCGAATCCAGTGACCGGAGAAGAGAGAGGAGCCTGCGCGCGCTGCGTTACCGCGAATGCAGCTATCAGAGCGAGTGCCAGGAGCACGAGGAGGATTGCGATCCGCTTCATGGGGGCATTCTATCATCCGGTCCATCCCCGCAGTTTTTAAACTACGCTTCTAATCTGCGCGGGGCGAATCAGCCCCCTATACTACCGAGCTTCTCGCTTCACTCAGCGAATTATGAAGAGTCGCAAATGAAATGGGTCGAGCGGCCTTTCTTAGACCCTGAATCATCACGGATGACTTGACAGTAAATATCTTTCGTGTATAGTAGTACTGATAGTTTGGTAGTGGGAATTCTGAATATCTGTAGCGCGCGAACCACCGGAAAGGTACGGCGCAATCGGTAAAGGAACAGTAGCTTCCAACACGGGTCTGGTCGTTCATCCAGACAAACAGTACCTTGCGTATCGTACTTATCTTCGTTAGATATCTTGCTCGTGAAAACGAGCCACGGCAACAACGCCACAACCCAAACGACCACCTTACTCCGGTAATAGGTGGTCTTTCTATTTTGTGAGTTCGCAGAATAGGCACTTTTCCTTATAGTCGTCCTACTTTAGGGACCGAATGAATCGAATGCTAGATACCAGCACCTAATCCGACCGAGAGACCGCGATTACGCTTTTCGAAACTTACAGTTTCAGTACACCCTATGGACGCTCCTTTCGCTTCAGAAAGCTCAGTATCGTGCTCACAGGGTCTTCGAATCTCTCCCGTCCTGCTCCCAGCTGTGCTCGCCTCCGCAAAAGGAAAAGCCCGCTTTCGCGGGTTTTCTTTTTGCGGAGGCGGAGAGATTCGAACTCTCGGAACCTTTCGGTTCACACGCTTTCCAAGCGTGCGCACTAGACCGCTATGCGACGCCTCCGTGCGACAGTTATAGCATATTCGAAAGGGCGACGCTGCAATCAGCGCCGCCCCCAAAATGGCGATCAAGGAAGATCAGTGCAGACGCTTCTGCTTCTTCCCTTGGTGCGGGTTCCCCACGCGGCCCTGGCCGGGGCGATGGCCGCCGGAGCGGCCGACTCGGCCGGAGTTGGATTGAGTAGATTGGTAGGGACGCGACGATGATTGCACAGCTTCCTCCCAAAGATTATGTATGCAGGACACCGATGTCACTGCCTAAGAAGCGTAGCGCCGGGGGGCGCTGGGCGCAATGGGGCGGGGTGCGTAAGATTACGCGCCCTTTCCGAGCAATGCCTCGACGCGAGCTTCTACCGGAGGGTGGGTCGAGAAGAGCCGGTTCATGAACTTCCCCGCATCAGCGCCGAACGGATTCCCGATGAAGAGATGGGCAGTGGCATGATTCGCGTGGATCATCGGGCGGGCGTATGAGCTTATCTTCTGGAGCGCCGAGGCAAGCCCTTCCGGATACCGGGTAAGGAGCGCGCCGGAGGCGTCGGCCAGGAACTCGCGACGGCGCGAGATAGCCAGCTGGATCAGCTGGGCCGCTATAGGGGCCAGGATAGCCGCGACTATCGCGAGGATGCCGAGCACGAGACCCGCCTTGCTGTCGCTATCGCGATTGCCTCCGCCGAAGAGCGACATGCGCATGAAGATATCAGCCACGATGGCCACGAATCCCGCGAGCACGACGGCAACCGTCATGACGAGCATGTCCTTGTTCTGGATATGGGAGAGCTCGTGCGCGATGACGCCCTCGAGTTCAGGACGCGTCATCATCGAGAGGAGCCCGGTAGTCGCAGCGACCACTGCGTGCTTCTCATCGCGCCCGGTAGCGAATGCGTTAGGAGCCGGATCCTCGATCACATAGAGCTTGGGCATGGGCAGCCCAGCCGTGATCGCGAGGTTCTCGGTAATAGTGTAGAAATCGAAATACTCTTCGCGTGTCGCGGGACGCGCGCCGTTCATCGACAGCGCGATCTTATCGGAGAACCAGTAGCTGCCCACGTTCATGACCACCGAGAAGATGATCGCCCCGTAGAAGATCGCCGGGTTGCCGTAGTACCATGAGAAGACCCATCCCACGCCGGCGACCACAGCGAGGAATCCCGCCATGAGCAGGTAGGTCTTGAATACGTTCTCGGATCGTTCTTGGTAGAGATTCGCCATGATGATTCCTTATATAGGTTAAGACGTGCTACTCGCCTGTTCGTTTCTTCTCGAAACGGTCCTTGTCCCGGCCATAGCACTTGTCCATCTTCTTCGTGAGTTCTGCGTCCAGATCGATGCCATGGCTGTTCGCGAGGCATATCGCAGCGAACAAGACATCCATGATCTCTCCTCCGAGTTCTTGGGAAGCTTCCGTCGTCTTCTTCGGCTTCGAGCCATAGAGATGATTCAGGAGCCTGCCCACTTCCCCTATTTCTTCCGTCAGCGCAGCGAACTGAGAGAGAGGCGCCCAATAGGGCTGCTCGAACTGCTGTGCCCAGTCGTCTATCTGTTTCTGAGCGTCCTTCAGCATATCCTTATGCTTTTCCTTTCGCCTGGAACGCTCCGGTGACGAGCTCAGGAGAGAACGCAGAAGGGATGATTCCTGTCGCCGCGTATTCGTAGAGCACGGTCTTGAATACCGTCGAGAGCGTCCCTTGCACTAATCCCAAGACCAGCAAGGAGCCGAGCATCGCGATGAACAATATGAACGTAGTCACGAAGCTCTCCATGATGACGGACACGATGAGGAGTCCGCCGAACAGCAGGATGACCCCGAGCATGAGAGCGCCGAAGAATGCTCCGAGCCCCACCGAAGTGATGAGGGCCTCTCCCCACCGCTGCTTGAAGATGCCTGCCGAGCGGCGTATGGATGCCGGTACGGGCTGCTTCTCTATCACGAGGACCGGGACTATGAAGAAGGTGAGGAGCGACCACGCGACCTGTCCGGCGAAATCGAACAGCTTTCCGAGCCATCCGAGCCGTTCTCCGATGAATCGAAGGACGACGCCGACGGTAGCGGTGAACACGGCCCAGAGGAAGAGAGCCGGAAGACGCTCGAAGACCGCGCGCGCGCCGTCCTTGAAGGTAGGATCGATTCCTTGCATCCGCTTATGAGCGACCGCGACGATAGCACCCTGACCCATGGCTCCTATGAACGCCAGCCCCAGGTACACGACAGCCATGAACATGTATTCCACATACGTCAGCGGCGCCTCGCCGCCATCCGCCCCTTCCGAGATAGAAGGGAGCATCCCGTTCTGATACGCGACATATCCTGCAGCGGCCACTATCGCGAGGAAGGCGATGCCCGCGAGCATCTCGAGTATCGGGAACCAGAGCATTTCCGGGTCCTTGCGAAGGAAGGAGAAGCTTTCCTTAGCCAGCTGATAGCTCGTCGCGAACCTTCCTTGCTTCTTCTGCGGTATGACGGCGGTATCCATGCCGAGGTTAGAATGCGACCTTCACCGGCTGCTCGGCTGCCGCGCGCTCCCCGTCGGCAAGCTCGAAGAGATCCATCTGCTTGAAGCCGAACGGGCCGGCGATGACATTGCCCGGGAAGGATTCCACAGCAGTGTTCAGCGTCTGTACGTTCGTGTTGTAGAAGCGGCGTGATGCCATGATCTTGTTCTCGGTATCAGAGAGCTCGCGCTGGAGCTCGAGGAAGTTCGTATTCGCCTTGAGGTCTGGATACGCCTCGGACACGGCGAAGAGCGACTTGAGCGCGCCGGTGAGCATATTCTCCGCTTCTGCGTGCTGCTCGACGGTCTGTGCGCCCATCGCTGCCGTACGCGCAGTGGTCACGCTATCGAGCGTCTCGCGCTCGTGAGTGGCGTATCCTTTCACGGTCTCCACGAGGTTAGGGATGAGATCATAGCGGCGCTTCATCTGCACTTCGATATCGGACCATGCTTCCTTCGCGCGATTGCGGAGCGCGACGAAGCCGTTATACGTGAAGATGAGCCAGAGCACGATGAGAGCCAGGATGCCCAGCAGGATGTAGATAGTGATCATAAGTAGTGCGTGATTACCTATACAGTATAGCTGATTGACGTGCAGCCTCAAGCGTTGCTAAAGGCATGCGGTAGCGCTATGTTCTGAGCATGGTCTTTCGGGAGCTTGGATTATGTTCGCAGCGATCGCCGTACTGCTCGCCTTTTCGCCTCTGATCATAGCCGCGGTCGAGGGATTCCTGGGCATGGAGGAATATGAGGAGACGGACGCTCTCTAAGGAGCGGGCCGGAGAAAAGAAACGCCCCCGGCCGTGCCGGGGGCGAAATCTTTATATGCGAAGAGATCAGAAATCCATTCCGCCCATATCTCCGCCGCTAGCCGGCTTAGGCTCAGGGATATCCGCTACCGCGGCTTCCGTCGTAAGCAGGATGGCCGCAGACGAGACGGCATTCTCGACCGCGCTCCTGGTGACTTTCACCGGATCGATGATGCCGGCCTCAGCCATGTCGGCGACTTCCTCTCCTTTCAACGCGTCGTAACCGGCGAAGCCCTTCGCGTTCTGCACGCGCTCGACGATGACCGAGCCGTCGTCCTTGCCTGCATTAAGGAGAATCTGACGGAGCGGAGCTTCCAGCGCGCGTCCGACGATAGCGAATCCGAGCTCTTCGTCTTTGGTATCGAAGTCCCAGTCCTCGGTGCGGAGCAGGCGCGACACCTTCGCGAGCGCGGTCCCTCCTCCAGGCACGATGCCTTCCTCGATGGAAGCCTTCGTCGCCTTCACCGCATCGTCGATCTTGTCCTTGAGATACTTCATCTCCGTCTCGGTAGCAGCACCCACGCGGATGACCGCGACGCCCCCTGAAAGCTTCGCGATGCGCTCCTCGAGCTTCTCCTTATCGAACTTGGAGGTAGCCTGCGAAGCGATCGCTTCGAGCTGCGCGACTCTCGCCTCGATATCGGATTTCTTGCCCTTGCCGCCGACGAATACCGTCGTGTCCTTCCCGGCGACGACCCGCGTCGCCTTTCCGAGGATCGAGAGCTCGGCAGTCTCGAAGGTCATGCCCATGTCGCTCGACAGCACTTCCGCGCCCACGATGACTGCGATATCAGCCAGCATCTCCTTCTTGCGATCGCCGAAGCCCGGAGCCTTCACCGCGAGCACGTTGAAGGTGCCCTTGAGCTTGTTCACTACGAACGTGGTAAGCGCTTCGCCTTCCACGTCATCAGCGATGATGACGAGCTCGCGCTTGCCTGCGGCCGCGACCTTCTCGAGCAGAGGAAGGATCTCCTGGATGCCGCCGATCTTACGATCGGTGACGAGGATCTGCGCATCGCGCATCTCCGCTTCCATGCGTTCAGGATTCGTGACCATGTAGGCGGACACGTAGCCCTTCTCGATCTGGAGCCCTTCGACTACCTCGTATGAGAGGTCCATGCCCTGGGACTCCTCGACCGTGACCACGCCGTTCTTGCCGACTTTCTCGACCGTCTCGGCGATGATGCGGCCGAGCTCTTCGCTTTCCGCGGAGATAGTCGCTACCTGCTGGATGTCCTTGCGGCCTTCGACGGGCTTCGCCATCTTCTTGAGTTCAGCGACAGCAGCATCGCGCGCCTGCTCCATGCCCGAGCGGATACCCATGGCGTTGGCTCCGCGCGTAAGGGAAGCGAGACCTTCGTTCACCATCGCCTCGAGGAGCACCACGGTAGTGGTAGTTCCGTCACCTGCGACGTCGTTGCTCTTGTTCGCGACCTCTTTCACCATCTCAGCGCCCATGTTCTCAAACTTGTCCTTGAAGGAGATCTCCTTCGCTATAGAGACGCCGTCGTTAGTGATACGGGGAGCGCCGTAGCTCTTCTCAAGCACGACATTGCGGCCGCGGGGACCGAGCGTGACCTTCACTGCCTGGGCAGATTTCTGGAGACCTGCATGGATGCTCTTGCGCGCTTCTTCACCGAATAGGATCTGTTTTGCCACGATAGTGTGTTCGTTAAGAAATAAGTAGGAAGGGAAGCGAGACTTAGATGATCGCGAGCACGTTCGATTCTGAAAGGATGTAGTACTCCGTGCCGTCGATCTTCACTTCGTCATAGCCGTATTTGGAGAAGAGGACCGAATCGCCGACTTTCACCGTCATCGGGATGAGGTCGCCTTCGTCGCCGTATTTTCCGGGACCTACCGCGACGACCGTGCCGCGCTCTGGCTTTTCTGGTTTCAGCGTGTCGGGGATGATGATTCCCGAACTCGACACCTCATCCTTCGAGACGGGCTTGACCACGACGCGGTCTCCGAGCGGCTTGATAGCGAGCGTTTCTGTAGATTTTGCCATAGGAAAGTGATTCGCTTAACGGTGTTGATAAAGAAAATATGTATTTCCCTACTTGGCGCGAGTTTTCTCCCGCCAAAGTTATCCACAGTATATGAATCCCCTATCTGAGCGTCAAATGAGCCGAGTATACTTTTGACATATCGAAATATAATACTGAACTATATGGGATTCGAATTCTTTAAGAAGAAGGAGGTGAAGGCCGCAGCCATCGCAGCAGCTGGCATCGGGGCGGTACACGCGGTCGGGGAGATGACTGACAAGAACGTTCGCGAACTCGCCCAGAACTCCCCTGCTGCCACAGAGGCAGCCATGCCCGCGAGCCAGGAAGCTCTGGCAGGCATGAAATCGGCCGACGCGCCGGAAGCCATCACCGTCAATCGGCCGGAAGCCATCGTTACCGAAGGCATGCTTAACGGTGAATCAGAGGATAGGGCCCCGGGCGAGACAGGAGCCTCTATTAGCCTCGGAGATACCGAAGGCGTTTCGATCGATATGCCCCAGCGCTAGGGCCGCCATAGGGAGGAATCCGCAAAAGCCCTCCTCCCGGAGGGCTTTTGCCTTTCGGGGTTCCGTGCTATTCTCCCAGGCAAATGGAGACCCTGATCCCGGCCCTGCCCTACATACAGATAACCCTGGCCGTACTGCTCATCGCCGGCATCGTACTGCAGAACCGCGGCGCGTCCTTGGGCGGCGCGTTCGGCGGCGACAATTTCGCGTCCACTTTCTACAAGCGCCGCGGTGCCGAGAAGTTCCTCTTCAATGCGACCATCGTGACCGCCCTCCTCTTCGTGCTTTCGGCTATCGCCGGGTTCTTCGTCTAACCTCCTCTCGTATGTCGCGTTCGCGACTCTCTACCCTATTTTCCGTATTGACCAAGCGCCGGACCATTCCGGCCTTCGAGCGTGTCTCTGCGCATATCCGAGCTTTGCGTCCCGGTGACAAGCTCATCGTGAGCATCCTCGGGCTCTTCCTGCTCGTAGTGAGCCTCATGGGGACAGTATCGCTCGAGAGGTCTCTCCTCGTGCAGGTTCCAGCGCGCGGCGGGTCCCTTACCGAGGGAGTGATCGGAAATCCCCGATTCGTGAATCCCCTCCTGGCGCTCTCCGATGCGGACCGCGACCTGACCGCGCTCACGTATGCGGGCCTGATGGGAGTAAGCGGTGATGGCAGTATCGTTCCCGTACTCGCCGAGAGCTACACCGTCTCTGAGGACGGCAAGGAATACGTATTCGTCATCCGCGAGAACGCGCGGTTCTCGGACGGCACCCCCGTCACCGCCGATGACGTAGTCTTCACTGTCGAGAAGGCGCAGGATCCTGCCCTCAAGAGCCCGGAGCTCGCGAACTGGGCGAACATCAAGGCTGACATCGTCGATGCCCGCACGGTGCGCTTCCTTCTTCCTAAGCCGTATTCGCCGTTCCTGGCAGACACTACGCTCGGCATCCTCCCGGCTCATCTCTGGCGTAATATTCCCGCGGATGAGTTCCCGTTCTCCCCTCTCATGATCGAACCGGTGGGAGCAGGCCCCTTCAAGGTGGCGCGCGTCACCCGCTCGAGCGACGGGAGCATCACTTCCTACGAACTGTCGGCATTCTCGAAGTTCGTCACCGGACGGCCCTACCTCGACCGCATCCGGGTGAAGTTCTTCGATGACCTCGCGGACCTGCGCTCGGCTCGCAGGTCAGGAAGCATCGAGAGCGCCCATGGCCTCGCGAGTCCTGATGCGATGACTGCGCCATACTCCCGCATCTTCGGCGCCTTCTTCAACAGCGATCAGAACCCCGCCTTCGCGCGGCATGAGGTCCGTGAGGCGCTCTCCGTCGCCGTGAACCGCGATCGCATCGTTACGGACGTGCTCGGCGGATACGCGACGCCGCTGGCTGGGCCCGTGCCGCCAGGAAGCGGAGTGATCGCGCCTCCCCTGCCTCAAGGGGACGGGATCGAGCTCGCGCGCGCCACGCTCGCTGAAGCGGGCTGGGAGCCGGATGCCGAGAACGGCGGATGGACGAACGCGAAAGCCGGAGTCTCGCTCGCTTCCGTCACGCTCAAGACCGCGAATATTCCGGAACTTAAGGCCATCGCGGCCGCGATCGAGACCGACTGGGAAGCGCTCGGCGTACCTACCGAGGTAGAGCTCTATGAGCCAGGAGATCTCGCGGCGAGCGTCATCCGTCCCCGCGCCTATGAAGCGCTCCTTTTCGGCATGGTCATCGGCCGCGATCAGGATCTCTTCGCGTTCTGGGATTCGGGAGAGCGCAGCGATCCCGGCCTCAACATAGCGGCATATGCCAACAAGAACGTCGATGCGCTCCTCGAAGAAGCCCGCGCCGCCCGCGACCCGGAAATAGTCCGGACCGATCTTCAACGTATTTCCGACCTTATAGCAGGCGATTTCCCGGCCGCCTTTACTCATGCACCCGACTTCCTGTATGCTGTACCTAAGAGCTTATACGGTGTCCGCCTTCCGCAGATAGCGTCGCCGTCTGACCGTTTCGCGACCGTAGCGACCTGGTACCGGGAAAGCGAGTACGTATGGCCATTCCTCGCGCGCGTAAGTGAGTAATAGATAGTCCATAGCGAAACCGGGATACGTCCCTTTCACCCCCTACGGACTGCCCATTGCGCACTACCGCCTGCAGAGGCGTGCGCGAACTACCTAACAACTAATAATCATTTTATATTATGTCAGCAGCACCTGCGCCGGCTCCGGCGCCAAGCCCCCGCTCTAATCCGACTACCCCGTCCCGCGAAGCGACGCCTGCGCGTCCGGAAGCCTCGCGCGAAGCAGGGGGACGTCCTCCCCGCGCACGCGCCCCTCGCGCCAGTGCCAGGGGTCCGCGTCCAGAGGGAGAACGTTCTTCCCGCGGCGGCTCTCGCTCCCGCGGAGCGCGTCCCGTACGCCGCTCGAACGGCGGCGCGCCGAATGCTGATCGCGGAGGACCCCGCGAGAAGAAAGTGGCCGACTACTATCCTGAAGCGCCTGCCCGCGATGTCGTGCGCGTCGTGCCGCTCGGCGGCGTCGAGGAGGTGGGGCGCAACATGTTCACGATCGAGACGAACAATGACATCTTCGTCTTCGACGTAGGATTCCAGTTCGTCTCCGAGGACACGTCCCCGGGCGTCGACTACGTCCTCCCGAACACCAAGTACCTCGAGAAGAACCAGGACCGCATCAAGGGCGTATTCATAACCCACGGCCACCTCGACCACATCGGCGGCATCCCCTTCCTGATGGGCCGTTTCGGCAATCCCCCGATCTATACGCAGAACCTTTCCGCGGTGATGATCAAGAAGCGCCAGGAAGAGTATCCCGACATGCCGGAGCTCAACGTGATCACGGTCGAGCCGGGATCTACCCTCACCATCAGCAACACGAAGGTCCAGTTCTTCCCCGTGACCCACTCCATCCCTGACTCCATGGGTATCGCCATCTCGACTCCGTACGGCAACGTCATCGCCACGGGAGACCTCAAGCTCGACCACAACAATGGCATCCCGACAGAGACTGAGGCCAAGAAGTGGGGCGCTCTCGGAGCGCAGAAGAACCTCCTCTTCATCGCGGACTCCACTAACGCCGAACGTGACGGTTTCTCCGTCCCTGAGCGCAAGGTCCACGAGACGCTCGAGGAGATCATCAAGACCGTGCAGGGCCGTCTCATCATCGGCACCTTCGCGTCCCAGTTCGAGCGCATGGTCCGCATCATCGAGATAGCGGAGTCGCTCGGCAAGAAGATCGTCACCGAGGGCCGCTCCATAAAGACGAACCTCGAGATCGCGCAGAAGACCGGCCTCCTCACCGTGAAGAAGGACACGCTCATAAGCGCGCAGGAGATAGGCGATTACCCTCCCGATAAGATCGTGATCCTCGCGACCGGAGCCCAGGGCGAGGAATTCGCGGCGCTCATGCGCATCGCGACCAAGCAGCACAAGAACATCGTCCTTACGAACCGCGATACCATCGTCCTCTCATCGTCCGTCATTCCGGGCAACGAGATCAGCGTCCAGAAGCTGAAGGACAACCTCTACCGTAACGGCGTGACGCTCATCCATTACCGCTCTTCCGACGTCCACTCGACCGGCCACGGAAACACCGGCGAGCTCATCTGGATCAATCAGCAGGTGAACGCGAAGTTCTTCATGCCGGCGTACGGCTACTATTCGATGACCAGCTGCCACGCCAAGGCCGTCGAGCAGGCAGGACGTCCTCGCGAGAGCATCATCCTCGCCGATAACGGCAGTGTCATCGACATCGTCGAGAATGGCGAGAAGCTCTTCTGGCACAAGGAGAAGGTCCCGTCCGCTCCGCTCGTCGTAGACGGATTCTCGATCGGCGACCTGCAGGAAGTAGTGATCCGCGACCGCCAGATGCTCGCCAAGGACGGCATGTTCGTCATCATCGCGACCGTGAACCTCAAGACCGGCAAGCTCCGCAAGTCCCCGGATATCATCTCCCGCGGCTTCGTCTATCTGCGCGAGAGCCAGGACATGCTCAACCAGGCCCGCCTTCTTATCAAGAAGACCGTGGAGGATTCCACCGAAGGGATGGATCCCGTCGACCTGGACTACGTGAAGAACGCGCTCTCCGACACCATGTCCGGATACCTCTTCACGCGCACCAACAAGGCGCCGATGGTCATCCCTGTCCTCAT
>CAYWEI010000007.1:0-31245 GCA_964457265.1 uncultured Candidatus Saccharibacteria bacterium | reverse complement strand
CCTCTCATTGCAAATGAGATGCTCTACCAACTGAGCTAACGGCCCTTTCGGGAACGTATGATTTATAACATATCTCTTACGTGTGCAACAGCCCTATCTTGGCAGCGAGGATAAAGTCGTTCTCGGACAGGCCCTGGATCGAGTGGGTAGAGAGGCTTATCGCTACCTGGCCCCAGCCGAGGCGGATATCCGGATGATGCCCTTCCTCTTCGGCAAGAGCTCCTATCTCGATAACGAACGCGAGCGCGGAAGCGAAATCCGGGAATGAATAGTCCCGGTGCAGCAGCGTTCCTGACTCGTTAAGACTCCAGCCGGGGACATGCTCCATGAGGTCGCGTGCCTGCGGAAGGGTCAGGGCGGGAAAATCCCCTTCGCACGGGACGCATTGTTTCTCAGCGAAGCTGGTCATCGTTTCTTGCCGCTTATGGCGAGATCGACGAGATGCGAAAGGAAGTCGGGAAAGGACACGCCCACGGCCGCCAGGGATTTAGGGAGCAAGGACTCGCTGGTCATGCCCGGCAGCGTATTGGTCTCGAGGTAATAGATGCCCTTCGGCGAGACGATGAAATCGGATCGAGAATAATGCCTCAGGCCGAGCGCTTCATGCATGACGCGCGCGGCTCTCATGAGCTCCGCCTGGACGTGCTTCAGGAATCGGCCCGGCACGATCTCGCGGGTGGCTCCTGAATATTTCGCCTCATAGGAGAAGAAATCTTTCTCCGGAGGGATTATCTCGATGGGCGGCAGGGCGTAGAGCGCTTCCCCCCGAAGATCCTCGACGACGCCTGCTGTCGCCTCCGTACCGCGTATGAGCTCTTCCACGAGCACGCCTCCGGCTCCGCTTTCGAGCAGGCTCCTGATGGCCATATGGACCGGCTGGTAGCCTCCTACGATGGAAATGCCGACTGACGAGCCCCATCGGAGGGGCTTCACGATGACGGGCTGGTGGAAGGAACGGATGATGTCATGCGCTACTGCTTCCGCGTCCTCCAGGCGCTCTATGAAGCGGTACTTCGGCGTGAGCAATCCCATCTCGCTCGCACGTTCTTTGGCCAGCACCTTATGCATCGCCAGATATGACGCGAACGAATCGGAGCCGGTATACGGGACTCCGAAGCGCTCAAGCATCTTCTGCACTTCCCCATCCTCGCCGTATTCCCCATGGAGTCCGATCACTACCGCATCCATAGAAGGAAGGGCCCGCGCAGGCGTCGTGGGCCTGCCACGCTCATGCCACTCGCCTTCCTTGTCGATATAGATGTCGCGCACCGTGTATCGCTCCTCAGGAAGATTCGCGATGATGGCATGACCAGTCTTCAGGGAGACGTCATGCTCCTTCGAGGGACCACCCCTGAGTACTCCGACGACCGTTCCGCGCATAATATGAAAAGTATAGCAGCAGCTCCGGGACTAATCAGATTTTGCGCATCGCGCGGGAGCGCGCCTTGCGATGATTCGATAGGGAGAAGCGATGCGCTTCCGAGTTCGCGAGGACGGCATCAGCATCCGATACGCCCGCCCGGAGTCCCCCGAGCACTTCGCGCGGGCGATGCTTCTCATCCTTCACTACGGCCACGACCGGGATGCCGATACCCACTTCCTTAAGTACGGCTTCCGCGGCTTTCTTGTGAGTCTTACCGCCGTCGACGATGAATGCCTTCGGGAGCGGCCATTCGTTGTGGCCGAGGCGCCGTGAAAGGATCTCCTTGAGCGAAGCGATGTCATCGTTGAGCGATTTCCCTCCTCGTCCCTGGATCTTGAAAGTGCGGTAGTCACGCTTCACCGGTGCCCCGTTCTCGATCACCGTCATGACACCGATGGCGTTGGTCCCTAAGATATGCGCGGTGTCGTATGCTTCGAGCCTCGGACCCGTATCCTCCCCGCGATCCTCCTTGATGAGCGAGACGTCCTGGATATGATCGAGCGAGAAGAGCTGCTTGCGGATCGCTCCCGCGTCTTCGAACCGCTCTTCCTTCGCGGCCAGCTTCATATCGCGCGTGAGCGTCGTACGCAGGGTCTTTACCCGGCCCGAGAGGAATAGCGAGACGTTGCGTATCGAACGCATATAATCGGAGCGCTCCATATCGCGCGGATAGAAACCGATCTGGCGATTGAACTCTATCTTCCCTTGGGTATGCCTGTTCCCTTCGCCCACCGGCTTCGGCGTATCGAAGAAGGGGAAGATCTTGCGGATGAGCTTCAGTCCTTCGCGCAGCTGATACCCGGACGGGAACGGGCCGTGTATCGCCTTGAGCTTGAGGCCCGACATGATGACCTTCTTGCCTTTGAAATCGATCTCAGCGCCGCGTATCGCGAGCACGCGAGGTATCTGCTCATCGGTCACGACCGCATACAGGAAGGTCTTATCATCCTTGCCCATCGCATTGGAGTGAGGATTGTGGGCACGGATGAGCGCTGCTTCGCGGACCAGTGCCTCGAGCACGGTCGGCGTCGTCTCATGCATGAGGCCATCGGCCTTGGTGACCATATCGACGATGCGCGGTCCCCGTGTGGACATCAGATCGATATCGAAATAAGAGCGCACGCGATCGCGGAGCGAGGTAGCCTTGCCCACATACAGGATCTTCTTAGCCTTGCCCTTCCCTTGGGTAAAGAGATACACGCCCGGACAGTCCGGGAGATCGAATCTCTTCAGGTCTTCGCGTTGCATATATCCATCCTACTCACTCGAGAGCAGGTAGTAAATCAAGGAATTGTGGCCCGTCCTTGGGAGGACGGGCCACGATTTCATGCAGCGATACGCTGTACGGAGAGATGGGTCCGGAAAGCGTTCGCCTCGATCAGGCATTCCTTACGGATATGAGCGTGACGAGGCATCCGCTTCGCGATTCTCCGCCAATCCTTCTGACTGAGCGCGGGCACTGCCCGGCGCAGGCATTTCATGTAGATAGAATCGTACTTGGCGCTCGCGATGCTCGTAATCTGCCGACGATAGAGAGCGAGATGGAACAGGTCCTCTCGATCCCTGAAGATGAGCAGGACACGGAGCGCCTCGCGATAGAGCTCGATACGCCGGGAACGGATAGGATAGTTCACGCCGCATATCGCTCCGGTATGGCTATCGTAACGGCTCGTTCCCATAAGCGGACCGCATAGCACGCGGATCGAAGGCTTGAGATTGTCGATCCATTCCTGCTTGCCTTTCCTGCGATATCTGCGCACCATCTTCTGAACGCGATGCTCTCCATGCCAGCGGCACCATGAAGGGAGCCGCGGATGGAAGCCATATTCGGCAGTCTCGAATGCTGATTCGGACACGTGCGATTCCCTTCTGGATGTGAGTATGAGGAACAGGGTGCCCTCTAAAGCATTAAGGATAACATGGCAAATTTCCGTATGCCAAAAGCAGCTTATTTCTTGCTCTTCTTCGCCTTCTTGAAGATCTTGGCGAGGTACTCGCCCGTATAGGAGCCTCCGATATCCGCCACTTCTTCCGGCGTCCCTTTCGCGATGACTTTCCCGCCATTGATACCGCCCTCGGGGCCGAAGTCGATGAGGTAGTCCGCAGACTTCACGATATCGAGGTTGTGCTCGATAACGACTACGGTGTTGCCGCGACGGACGAGCTCCTGCAGGATCTCGAGCAGCTTGCGCACGTCTTCGTAGTGAAGGCCTACCGTAGGCTCATCGAGCAGGTAGAGCGTCTTCATCGTGATCGGACGATACAGCTCGCTCGCGATCTTCACGCGCTGCGCTTCTCCTCCGGAGAGCGTCGTCGCGGACTGGCCGAGAGTGAGGTACTGGAGACCGGTCGCGTTCAGCGACTCGAGCCGATCTGAAATCGCCGGGATATCCTTGAAGAACTCTTCCGCTTCTTCGATGGTCATCTGGAGCACCTCATAGATATTCTTGCCCTTGTACGTGACTTCCAGCGTCTCCTTCATGTAGCGCGTGCCATTGCACACGTCGCAGACGACATAGACCGTCGGGAGGAAGTGCATCTCGACCGCGATCACGCCGTTACCCTGGCATGCTTCGCAGCGGCCGCCAGCGACATTGAAAGAGAAGCGTCCTGGCTTCCAGCCGCGTGCGCGGGATTCGGAGCTTGCCGCGAACAGGTCGCGGATGTGAGTGAATGCGCCGGTATACGTAGCCGGGTTCGATCGCGGGGTACGACCGATAGCGGACTGGTCGATGAGCACGACGCGGCCGAGGTACTCGGTACCGGTAATGGATGCGCAGTTCTCCACCTTCACTTCCCGCTTGCCGAAGCGTGCGGCCACATTCTTGTGGAGCACGTCATAAAGGAAGGTCGACTTCCCCGAACCCGACACTCCCGTGATACAGACGAGCTTTCCGAGAGGAATATCGACATTCTGATTCTTAAGATTGTGGAGCATGGCACCTTTGATCTTTATCGATCCCTTCTCGCTGGTACGGCGCTCTTCAGGCATCTCGATGCGCACTTCATCCCTGAGATACGAAAGGGTGAGCGAACCTGATTCGTTCGTAGGCGCGGTGAGGAGCTCGTCGAGCCAGCCTTCAGCGACGACGTTCCCTCCGTGCACGCCGGCTCCCGGACCGATATCGAGAATGTAATCGGCCGCATAAATAGTGTCCTCGTCGTGCTCGACCACGAGAATGGTATTGCCGAGCTCCTTGAGCCTGAGCAGCGTCTGGATGAGCCGGTCGTTATCGCGCTGATGGAGGCCGATAGTCGGCTCATCGAGCACATAGAGCGCGCCTACGAGGCCTGTACCGAGCTGGGACGCCAAGCGGATACGCTGCGCTTCGCCGCCGGAGAGCGTCGCGGCAGAGCGATTGAGCGTGAGGTAATCGAGGCCCACGTTGAGCATGAAATCGAGACGGCTCGTGATCTCCCGGATGATAGGACGCGCTATCTCCATGCGCATCTCGGAAAGCTCGAGCTGGTCCATGAATTCCTTCGCTTCACGTATGGAGAAGTTGGTGAAGTCGACGACATTGATGCCGAGACCGTTATTGATCTTCGGATTCTTCTTTCCGGAGAGATAGACGCGCAGAGCTTCCGGTCGCAAGCGCTTGCCTTCGCAGACCGGGCACGGCTCGTCGGAGAAGAGCGACTTCGTACCGAGGCCATTACAGTGCGGGCACGCGCCGTACGGGCTATTGAAGGAGAAGAGGCGCGGCTCGACTTCGGGAAACGAGGTACCATCATCAGGGCAGATGAACTTCGCCGAGAGAGTCTCTATCTCACCGTCAGCGTGCTTTATTTTCACGAGGCCGTCGCTTTCCTTGAGCGCGAGCTCCAGCGCCTCGGAGAGGCGCTCGCGTGCAGCGTCTGGCGAACGCTCGAAGTCCGATACGTAGATAGTATCGACGATAGCGTCGATATCGTGGCGCTTGTTGCGATCGAGGACCACTTTCTCGCGGAGCGCGTGCGGCTTCCCGTCGATGAGCACCTTCTCGTATCCCTTGCTGAGGAGGTCGTAGAGGAGCTGGTAGTACTCGCCCTTGCGGCCCACTACGACCGGCGCATAGATGGCGATCGCGGTCTTATCGACGGCGACGCCCATGACCTCCTCCTTCGCTTTCGCGTCGGTGCGCGTCTTCACGTGCTCCTGCACGATGCGGATCATCTCTTCCTTGGAGAGCTTCTCGATAGCTACGTCGTGATTCACGCAGTAGGGCTGTCCGGCGCGCGCATACAGCACGCGGAGATAGTCGTAGATCTCGGTAACCGTCGCGACGGTCGAGCGAGGATTATTGGAACGGGACTTCTGATCTATGGAAATGGCCGGCGAGAGTCCGGTGATCTCGTCGACATCGGGCTTCTGCATCTGGTTGAGGAACTGGCGGGCATACGCCGAAAGGGACTCGACATAGCGGCGCTGGCCTTCGGCGAAGACGGTATCGAAGGCGAAGGAAGACTTTCCGGAGCCCGAAAGCCCGGTGACGACCGTCATCGCGCCCCGAGGGAATTCAGTGGAGAGATTCTTGAGATTATGGGTACGCGCGCCCTTCACGCGGATCCATTCATCCGCGCTCGCATGGTGCTTGTCGCCGGTCTTGGGGTGAGTCTTCTTCGGAGTAGCCATCAGTACGGAAATAGTCCGGCCCATGACGGGACCGGTACTCTCGCATTATAGCACGAAACCCAAAGATTGGATGAAGCTTACGCTATCGGTGCGGCTTCGGGAATGGGAGCCGCAGTCGGAGAGACAGAAGCAAGCACGCTTTCCATCTTCGCGATGATCTCCTCGACGGCCACTTCGGCCTTCACGAGATAATCCGTCGCTCCGAGCGCTTTAGCCTTCTCCTTATCCCCATCCTGGCCGAGATTCGAGACCACGATAACCGGTACCGTCCGGCCTTCATCCTCGCGCTTACGGAGCGCTTCGAGCACCTCGAATCCGCCCATGGTCGGGAGCATGAGATCGAGCAGGATGAGCACCGGCTTGTTTGCCTCGAAGAGAGCCAGAGCCTCATTGCCATCAGAGGCATAGAGCGTCTGGTACTTCCCTGTAAGGGTGTGACCCAGGAGGTTCTTGAGGATCGGATCGTCTTCGACCACGAGGATGGATTTCATTTCTGGCATATAGGAAAAGTATAGCACCACCTCTGACCCGTTCTGCAAGATTCGGACGTTGAGCAAGGTGAGCGCGGGCATATCACTAAAAAGGGCTCTCGGACCGCGACGGCGGGAGTACGCGCCGAGAATCTCTTGAGCGAAGCGATTAGAGATTCCAAGTACCCTTGGGGTGAGATGATTTTTCAGCAGACAATGCAGCAGGGCACCCAAAGGGGTGAAAATACATCGTACCTTTTTCGGGATGTGCCGAGCGATACCTTGCCGCACACTATTCCTGATCCGCGGGACGGGTGAAGAGGAGGCTGTCAGGGAGACGGAAGAGACCCTCGTCATTCTTCTTCTGCTCGATGATATGCGCCATGAATCCCGCCGTGCGCGGAAGGATGAAGAGCGCATTGAAGAACTCCGCTTCCTTGAGCTGTCTCAGCTCCTCTTCTGTGTATCCCTCGCACTCAGAAAGGATATCCAGCGCGAGCGCAGCGACGGCTCCGTCCACGTTAAGGATCAGCGAACCGTTCTTACCCACCGTGACCGCTTCTACTCCGCGGGCGAAATCGTAATGCGGATGCTTAGCCAGGAGCGTCGCGAATTCGGCGATAGCCGCGACCCGGGGATCGGGCATGCCCACCCGGTACTTCTTGTGGCCGATACCCAGGAGGATCGCCCCGTTGCGTGTCTCCGACGCCACGAACTCCATCGGGGACAAGTCACCCGCGACGCCTTTCAGCCAGAGACCTGCGGCTTCGTTGATCGCCCCGCCGAAGCGCGGACCGATAGTCAGGAGCCCGGACACGAGGGACGAGACCAGGTCTTTCCCGGCTCGCGCCGTGATCATGGAGTTCACCGCTCCTGATACGTTCCCCCCATGGTCGATGAGCAGTGTCGCTACCGCGCCGAAGAATGCCCGGCTCACGGGAGACGAGAGATCGCGCCCGAGCATGCTGCCCGTAGCCATAGCCATGAAATCGCTTTCCTGCGCTACCGGCTTCCCTTCTTCGACGAAGGTGGGAATACGCTCGAGATCATAGACCTCGCGGGTCGAGAGGATGCTGGGACGGCGGGCGAGGAGCGGCGAGATATCGAGTCCCGAGTCCGTGACATCCGTATCAGGAAGATTCTTCAGGGCCTCGATGAATTCGGGGAAGGTGTCCGGGGCGGTCACGTTCGCCGCCCGGAGCGCTTCGCGCTTAGCACGCGCGCTCTCATCCTTATGGGCCACCAGCGCCTTAGCATGACCGAACTGCACGTGCTCCTCGAACGATTCATCGATGATGCCGGCGATATAAGCTGCCATCGGCTTCGTGAGCTTCTTCGTCCTGATGAGCTCCACGATCTCGTATTCATCTACGCCTCCCAGCTCGCCGAAGTACGCTATGCCCTTAGTCGCGGGATCCTGCTCAGCGAGAGCGAGCGCTTCGGACAGGGACGATATGGGAAACCGGTCGCCGCCGATGCAGAACGCGAATGAGAGCCGCTTGCCTGCGCCCACCACCGCGTTGATGAGCTCGCCGGTCATGCCGCCCGAGGTGGATATGACCGCGATAGAGCCTGAGGTCGTGAGCCGGTTCGCTTCGATCTGCGTGGCATCCACCCCGCCGATAGCGCCCATCTTGAGCTTTCCGGGCACGACGAAGCCCACGCCGGACGGGCCGGCGATCACTTTCTTCCCGCCGAACCGCTCGATGAGCTTCGCTGCATGCGCTTCCGGCACGTTCTCGGCGAATATATGCGAGCCGATCGCGCGAGGGAACGTGTCGAAGAACGCGACGGTCGATTCGTATGCGCGGCGGCCTGATTGCACGTTCAGGAGGAAACGGACCTCGTCTTTGATCTCTTCGGGAACCGACGCGAAGTCCGCGTAGCAGGGCATGAGGAATTCCTCAGTGCCCCAGAACAGCTTTACCGACTTCCGTCCCGCGGTGACGATACCCAGTATGGAGCGGGCATTCCCGGACAGATAATCGAAGTCGAGCGTTGACTGGAGGATAGGCAGATGCACGCCGGAAACCAGCGTTCCCTGTTCACCGTCCCGTATCGCGTTAAGCATAGTCATATCAATCGTGCATGAAATCGACGGCATCGTCTACGGCGCTAGTAATGACCTGGTCCGAGCCGTACACCGAGCCTAGGAGACCGTGCTCCTCGAGGAAGGTGCGCATGTGCGCGAGACCTGCCTTCTCATTGGGGCCGCCGCGTCGCACGAACACCTTTACTCCCTGCCTCTGCAGTTCCGCCACCGATTCAGAGAGCGCATCGATGATGCCGGCGAACGTCTGCATGATGTCAGTGAAATTCGCGACGCCGCCCGCGATGACGAGCGCTTTCTTTCCCGCTTTCGAGGCGAGCATCAGGCCGATCACCTCCTTCGCATAGAGATAGGTCTCTTCATGAGTAGGTCCCCCGCTGTATTCGCCGTAATTGCCTATCTCGTTTCCTGCGCCCTTGAGCGCGGCCTCGTCCGCGACCACGATGCTCCCTCCTCCGCCGGACAGCAGGAAGAATAAGGAAGCGTCAGGGTTGAGGACCGTGAGCTTGAGCGATGCCGGCGTCGTCTTCTGCAAAGCGGCTACGCGCGCTTCGGCGGGATGCGCGGCTCTCTTCTCCGCGATGTCAGTCTCGTTCCATGCGCCGCGTACGGAGAACTGGCCCGCGCTATCGACAAGGACCGCTGCATCGAGCAGATGCGCTTGCCCGTCCCGGATCACGAGCGGGTTTATCTCGATGAACGCGAAATGATTCGTCTCGAACGCGACGAGGAGATCCTTTAGGAAATCCTCCGGCAGAGACGTCTTCGCCGCCGCTTCCTTCGCCGATCCCTCTGCCGAAAGGATGAGCGTAGTCACCTGCTCAGGATGCTCCTCGATATCGATACCCCCCGAGGCCGCATGGAGGAGACGGATGCCGCCGCGGACACGCTCGAGCGAGAGATACTGCTCCTCGCCCGATTCATGAGGGAAGAGCGGCTCAGCGATGAATGAGGAGTACCCTCGTCCCTTCCACTCATCCATGAAGACCGGCATTTCTGCCGGCGAGATACCGAGAGCGACCAGGCCCTGCTTCATGCGCTTCTTCACCCCCTGGTCCACCTTGAGCACCCACTTGGTATCGGAAGACAGAGAAGGCATCGCGTCTCCTGTAAGCGGGACTCCCCCGTATCCTTCGCCGAGGATGAGAGACTTCGCACGATATTCCGTAAGCTTTACGCGAGACATGCCCCTATTCTAGTCCATCGTCATGATAAGGCGAGCGCCATCATCAACCGTGTGCAGCGTCTCGAAGCCGAGCTTCCGGTAGAGCCGTACGGCAGCTTCGTTGGCTGCATCCGTAGCGAGCCACAGCTTCCGGCCAGGACGCGCCGTGAGATACGTATCGATCGCGAACCGGCTGAAGGGCGTCATGATGCCGCAGCCGCGATACGGCATATACGAACGGAAACCCATGGTATCGGAACGTGACTGATCTTCAGTACCTGATTCTCCGGAAGGAAGCGGCTCAGGACCGAACCAGACGAGCGCGGCCAGGTCCCCCTCCTTGTCAGTGAGCACGAACGGATACCGCTCCTTGCCGTACCACGTCTCATAGGAGCCTTCTCCGAACCGTGCGCGGTCTGAAGTGTTCTTCTGCAATTCCTCGTCCGCGTCATCGAGGGCACGCTCGCGCAGCTTCCCGGCCATCGCTCGAGTGAGTCCCAGGCTCGCCGCAAGTTCCGTACCGTCAGGCATGCACATCACCCCTACAGGGATGCTCTCATAGAGCGCCAGCGGCAGCCTGATTTCGGCCGGAGTCCCCAGCATCACGGGCCTTTCCCTATTCATGCAAGCGGGAGAGAGAGCGTGAAGGTCGTTCCCGGAGAGCCTTCATTGGCTCGGAAGTTGAGATCTCCGCCGTGATCAGTCGCGATAGTGCGAGCGATGTAGAGACCGAGGCCATTGCCGCCATTCTCTTTCGCGATGGCGTTAGGCGCCCGATAGAACCGCTCGAAGATGTTGCCCTGATCCTCCGGCGCGATCCCGATGCCGCTATCCTCGACCCGTATGTACGTGCGGCCCGTAGCCGATTCGGCCGTAAGGCGGACCGTACCGCCCGCCGGCGTGTAGCGGATGGCATTCTCGATGAGGTTGTTAAGCACCCAGCGGATCCGCTCGCGGTCCGCGCGGACCGGCATGACTTCCGTAGCGGATTTCTCATAGAAGAGCGCTACCTGGGCCTTGGTAGCGAGCGGCTCGAAGTCGCGAGCGATCTCGGAGAGAAGGGCGGCGACGTCGACCGTGACGAACACGTACTTATACTTGCCGGACTCGATCGCGGATATGTCGAGAAGCGTTCCCACGACCGCTACCAGCTGATGGCTCTTCTCGGTCGCATTCACGACAAGCGTCTTCTGGGCATCCGTAAGAGCCTCGAGCTGAAGGGCCTCGAGGGCCCAGCGGATGCCCGTAAGCGGCGTGCGCAGCTGATGCGCGGCAGTCGATATGAAATCCGATTTCACTCTCGAAATCTCCAGGTCCCGCTTGTGCCCTTCATCCACCTTGTCCGCGAAATTGACGAACGCGGTGCCGAGCGAGCGGATTTCCGACGGAGCGCCGTCGTACGTCGAGAGTTCGGTGCGTTGACCCGTATCAGCCAAGTGCTGCATCGCGGCCACGATCTCTTGAAGGGGACGCGTAACGAAGCGGCCCAGGAACCACGACTGCAGAAGGAGCATCGCGAGAGTGAACAATATGGAAAGCCCTGATATCGCGAGGAAAAGCGTCCGGACCGCACCGCCTTCTATGACAGAAGGAAGGAGCGTCGCGAGCTGCATGTCGAGGAATGCCGCGCTCACGCCGATGAACGCGAGCGAGAGCAGGAACATGCCCGCCAGGACCAGACCGATATAGACCCTCAAACTCATGAGGATTATCGTACCACGAGACGTATGCCGAAACGGGGACATACGATGTCCCCGTTTCGGGTTCCGACTACTACGAACCGAATTTGCGTTTCTTGGGAGACTTCTTCTTGCCCGGGTTTGGCGTGCCCTCCAGTTCATAGATCTCGTCGCGAAGGATCGCCGCGGTCTCGAAGTCGAGAGCCTCGACTGCCGCATCCATCTGCAGGCGCTTGTCCTTTATGAACGCTGCCGGGTCCTCTTCATAGAGCTTGCTATCGAGAGCAAGCAGGTCATGCACGGTCTTCTGGTGCTCGCTTCGCATCGATTCCGCGATGTCGCGGATCTCCTTCTTGATAGTGAGCGGGGTGATGCCGTGCTTCTCGTTGTAGGCCATCTGTATGGTACGGCGACGATTCGTCTCTCCTATCGCGCGCTCCATCGAGCCCGTCATGACGTCCGCATAGAGGTATACCTTCCCGAGCACGTTGCGAGCTGCGCGACCGATCGTCTGGATGAGCGAGGTCTCCGAGCGGAGGAACCCTTCCTTGTCAGCGTCGAGGATGCCCACCAGCTCCACTTCCGGAAGGTCCAGACCCTCGCGGAGCAGGTTCACGCCGACCAGCACATCGAAGTGCCCCTTACGGAAGTTCGTAAGGATATCGATGCGATCGATCGTCTTCACGTCCGAGTGGAGGTATTCAGCCTTCATGCCGCGTTCCTTGAGGAATTCTGAGAGGTCTTCGGCCATCTGCTTAGTGAGTGTCGTCGCGAGCGCGCGGCCGTCGCGCTTGATGACGATTTCCGCCTCATGTATGAAATCAGCGATCTGGCCCTTGTAGTCGCCTTTCTCGACGATCGGACGGACGACAAGCTCAGGATCGATGAGCCCCGTCGGGCGGATGATCTGCTCGGCGAACTGGCCGTCAGGCATGACGCTGTGCTCGCGCTCGTAGTTCCCAGGCGTTGCCGAGGTATAGATGACCTGACCTACGCGTTCCTCGAACTCATCGAACTTGAGCGGGCGATTATCCCGCGCAGAAGGCAGGCGGAACCCGTGCTCGATGAGGATGTCCTTGCGGGACTTGTCACCCGCGTACATGCCGCCGATCTGCGTCACCGTCACATGAGACTCATCGATGACCGTGAGGAAGTCAGGACTGCCGTCAGCTTTCTTCGGAAAGTAGGAAAGCAGGGTATGCGGAGGCTCGCCCGGTTCACGTCCATCGAAATGCCGTGAGTAGTTCTCGATGCCGCCGGTATAGCCGATCTCACGGATGAGCGCGAGATCGTGCAGGGTGCGGCGCTTGATGCGCTCGTATTCGAGCACTTTCTCTTCGCGCTTGAACGTCTCGAGGCGCTCATCGAGTTCCCGCTTGATGTCCTCGATCGCACGGTTGCGATCTTCCTCGCTCGAGACGAAGTGCTTGGCAGGGAAGACGAACAGGGATTCCGGCTCCCCGGTCTTCGCCCGCGAGACCGGATCAAGGCATTCGATAGCAGCTACCTTGTCCTCATCGAACGTTATCCGATAGATCGCCCGTTCGTTGACCGGCATGAGCTCCACGGCGTTCCCCACTGCCCGAAGCTTCCCCGGCTCGAGGTCCGCATTCGTGCGCTCGAAATAGATGCGTACGAGCTTACGGATAAGCGCCGCACGATTCTCTTCTCCACCCACCACAAGCTTCACGTGCACCTTCTCATACTGCTCAGGAGAACCGAGACCATAGATAGCGGACACGGACGCGACGATAATCACGTCCTTGCGGGTAAGCAGAGACTGCGTCGCTGCATGACGGAGACGATCAATCTCGGCATTGATCTGCGCCTCCTTCTCGATATAGGTATCGGAGTGCGCGATATATGCCTCCGGCTGGTAGTAGTCGTAGTACGAGACGAAGTAATGCACCTGGTTCTCCGGAAAGAATTCCCGGTATTCCTGCGCGAGCTGGGCAGCGAGGGTCTTGTTGTGAGCGAGCACCAGCGTCGGCTTCCCTATGTTCTGGATCACGTTCGCGATGGTATAGGTCTTGCCTGAACCCGTAACGCCGAGCAGCGTCTGGTGACGCATGCCCTTCTCGACGCCTTCAGTGAGCTTCTTGATAGCTGCAGGCTGATCGCCTGCAGGCGGGAACGGGCTATGGAGCTTGAACAATGCCATACCGTATGAAGATACCATATTGGCTTCCTCATGAATTCCGGGTTATATCTATCACGGATAGCTCAATGAAAGGAGGAGGACATGTCCACACTCGATTATTCCGAAATATTAGCCGGACATAGGAAGCTGTGCGCGCTCTACCTGAAAGTCGAGCAAGTACGCATCGAACTGCCCGAGTATCGGTTCATCGCGGATTCGCCATTCATTCTCTATGTGAACGGCCAGGTATATTCGGAAGATACTGAGAATGCCCGTCTCTTGCGTTACGGGTATGCGGCTGCCGATCGGGACCTCAGGGATGAGCTGGTGGAGGTCGCGCGCGGCATCAAGGAATCTCATTTCGATACGAAAGATCTCGAGTACCTCGAAGCACGCGCAGCATTGATCCTCCGATGGGCTGCGAAATGCCACAGGCGCGCTGAACATAAGAAGGTCAGAGCGTTGAAGCGAGCAAGACTCTTGAATTAGGGCCGGATCGATCGATCCGGCCCTCTGCGATCAATAGTAGGCGCGCATGAAATCCTGCCGGTACTCCTGGAATGAATCAGATTGTATCGCTTCTCTCGCCCCATCGACTAATCTGAGGATGAACCCGAGATTATGCATCGACGCTATGATCTGCCCTAGGATCTCCCCTGAGCGGATGAGGTGCGAGACATACGCCTTCGTGAATCCTTCGGTTCCCGGGATAGGCGGATTCCCTTCATCGAGCAGGCTGTAGTCAGACTTATACTTCTCGTTCTTCAGGTTTATCTGCCCGCTTTTCGTGTAGATGCTGCCATGGCGCCCGAGACGCGTGGCCGCGACGCAGTCGAACGTATCCATGCCCTCTTCGATGCCAAGAAGCAGGTCGGCAGGCTCGCCGATGCCGAGGAAGTGCCGAGGCTTCTCTTCCGGAAGATGCTTCACCGCAGCCTGAAGCGCGCCCATCATGTCTTCCTTGCTGAAGGAGCCGCCGATACCGAACCCATCGAAATCCATAGACGCTATCTCTTTCGCGCTCTCCTCGCGAAGATCCTCGAAGCGGCCGCCCTGCACGATGCCGAATATGCCCTGCTTACGATTAGCTTCGATATTCTGGCGGTGCGCCTTGAGCGAGCGGTCCGCCCACTTATGCGTGCGACGCATCGCATCCTGCTGGTACTCATACGGCTCTGTCGGAGAGGTGCACTCATCGAACGCGAAGAACATATCAGCGCCAAGTGCGTGTTGGATCTCTATGGAGCGCTCAGGAGTGAAGCGATGAAGCGAACCGTCATGATGCGAAGTGAACGTCACGCCCTCCTCGTCGATGACCGCGAGCTGGCCGTGCTGGCTCTGCACGTCTTCGTCGAATACCGCGACTCCCTGATCGCGGGCATTCTCCTCGCCCTTCGCGATCTTCGTTATCGTCCTACCGAAGGCGCTTCCGAGCGAGAACACCTGGAATCCTCCGGAGTCAGTCATAGTGGGGCCGTCCCAGCCCATGAAGCCGCCAAGTCCTCCCGCGCCTTTTACCACTTCCTCTCCCGGCTGCAGATACAGGTGATACGTGTTCGCCAATACGACCTGGGCACCAAGGTCCTTGAGCTGCGTAGGAAGTACTCCCTTAACGCCTGCCTTGGTCCCGACAGGGACGAACGCCGGGGTCTGGAGAGTCCCATGAGGCGTGGAGATGGTTCCTGCACGTGCATTGCTGCGCGAAGCCTTCTTAACACTAGAGAATGATACGGGCCGCATGTCTATACGGTACGTGGCAAGGGCTCTTTGAGCAAGCATCTAAGCCCTGAATAGGGGTTGACAATAATGACTATGTGGTATATTCTCTCTTCAGGAGTCCTTTACATCGCTAGTAAAGCAGAAGGACCCATTTCAGACTCGCCGGATGTCCGGCGAGCTCGCTCAAAAGAGGACTATCCCATGTCCAAGAATTACCTTCTTGTCGCGGGGTTCATCCTCGCGATTTCCAGTGCCGGTTCTGTCGCGCAAGCGCAGGATCTCAGCACCCCTCCCGCAGGCGCGCGGACTTCGAGCCAGGCTTCGGCCTCGCTCGATCTCAGCCAGCCGCGGGTCATGCTGCGGACGCGACGCGACGGCACTAAAGAAGCCGCCCGCCCGTTCTCGCGGGAAGACGATCTCGACATCCTGACGCTGGACGGGTTCAACGCCCTCCTCCAGAATCAGGGTAAGGCCCCGGAAGAAGTCCGCAGGGACTTCGCACGGATCCAGAGTCAGAACCAGACGGCATGTTCGCGGGCGACCGGCTTGACCGTCCAGATCGCGTCTCTTTCAGGGCGCTACAAGGACATCGATACCAAGTATCGCGGCCTCTACGAGCGCACCCTGAAGCTCAAGAGCGCGCAGCGTACCGGCACCTGGATGCGCCGCCTGGGCGGCGTAATCGGGATCGGCTCAGCGTTCGCGATTTCCGGCCCCTATGCGGCTGTCGTCGCGCCGTCGATCATCGGCTCGGAAATCAGCGCGACCCTCGGGAGCGACAAGGCGAACGCGCTCAATCGCGACACCACCCTTGTCAACAACGAGCATTCGCGCGTCAACATCGAGCACAGCTTGATGACGTTGGAAATAGACCTGATCTGGGTCGAGCTGGTCGATGGGTATTGCGGCACGTACTACCCTCAGCCGGCCGCCTGAATCTGGCCGCCCTCTGTCACTTACTCGCGCAATGCGCAAACCCCCGGACATGTGCCGGGGGTTTTCTTTTGTACTGCGCGATCCTAATTATTTGACCTCGAGGAGCTCGATCTCGAAGATGAGCGTCGCGTTCGGCGGGATAGGTCCCGAGCCGCCCGGTCCGTACCCCATATCCGGCGGCACGATGAGCTGGCGCTTGCCGCCTACCTTCATGCCGACGACCCCGAGGTCCCAGCCCTGTATCACGCGACCCTGTCCGAGAGTGAAGGTGAACGTGCCTGGAGCGTGATTCTTCGAGGCATCGAATACGGTGCCGTCAGGGAATGCGCCCACATAGGTGACCGTGACCGTATTTCCAGTCTTCGCTTCTGCACCTGTTCCGACTACTTCATCACGAGCCGTAAGCTCAGTAGGAAGCTGCTGGGGTTCTGATTCATTCATAGTGTTCTGATTCTGATTAACCGGTAATACCAATGCGCCGGTCGTGCTCGCTGCCGCATCGGATGTCGTCGCCATAGATGCCTGCCGCGACTGTCCGCCGAACGGAAGCGTCAGGAATGACGCGCCGAATAGGAGAAAAGCGATGGCGATAGCACACGCCAGACCGATAGCGACTCCGTTTCCCGTAACGTTCATAGAGGTTATTCGTTAGCCTTGGTAACCGCTACTATATCATCCGTAAGATCCTGCAGGGTCTCCTCTACCGCCTGGTCCGCATCCGGTACGCGCCCCATCAGGAATGCCTCGATAGCGGCCTCATCCGGATCGGTGTCCATGAGAGCATCGAAGTCTATGCGAGCTTGCTCATCCATGCGTTCGATGAGCCGCACGAGGGTACCGCGGAACACGAGCGAATTGAGATCCAGGAGGAGTTCCTCCTGCTCTACCTGAGGTAGAGCGGAGATATCCAGTGCTTCCAGAAGCGTGGGTCGTAATGCGTCAGACATAGGGCTTCAGGTTAAGGGAGCTTGCGAGTAAGTTCTTCCAAGGAGATAGGCGGCATTGCGCGCTCCGCGCCCGGCACCTTGAATCCATCGATTCGTTCGACTTTTCCCGCCGCATCAGAAACCCAGGCGTCAGTACGCGCGGTAACGACTCCGGTGAGAGGGTCGCGAACCGGGGTAGTGAACAGGACGGTGCTTTCAGGCCGGCCCGTTACCGTAGCCTCGGCCAAGGCGGCAGCTTCCTGCGGACTTCCCCCGACAGCTACCGGAAAGCTGAGCCGGGTTCCCGGAACACTCCATTCATACCGTGCCGGATGCGCCGTATCGATAGATACGCCCCAATGGTTCTGCACCAATCCGTCAGCGCTCGCAGACTCATCAGCAATCTGCTCGAGACGGGCGTTGAACTGATCGAGAGTCATAGCGTCCCCAGGGGCCGTAGCGCGCAGTGCCTCGGGCCGCGGAACCGCCGTCTGTTCCGAAATCGCGCTCTCTCCCCTTGATTCTGAGTAAGCGGAAGCAGTGTCTCCGTGAGCGAATGAGGAGGGAGTTTCTGGACTCGAAAGCGGCTCGCCAGCGATTGCGCTCGTTTCAGGAAGCGGCCCTGGAGGAGCAGAGCCTGCCCCCTCCCTCGCCTGCGCATCGATAGGACTCTTTTCAATCGCAGGCTCATGTGTCGGATGAGCCTCTGGCGCTTGAGCACCATCGGTCGATTCTATATGCCTGATCGTATCTTCGATATGAGCATCTGATCCGGGAGCAAGGCCCGCATGCTCTTTCTGATATGCGTAGATCTCCGCTATCTTCTGCTCGCTCGTAAGGGAAGCGTCTGAGGCAGGGCTCGTAGTCGGACCTGCCTCAGACGCTGGGGATGCAGATTCTGCTGGCATGCGCGTTTCCGCAGCTGTCTGAGTAACCGTCTCAGGACCACTTGCGGTAGGCGCTGAGTCAGGCATGGAGATCGTGTCAGGATCTGATGATGGGACCGCAGGAGCTGCCGTTTCTACGTTCTTCTCCGGGACCTGCATCTCGGGGTGAGACGTAGGAGGAACGGTTTCCGCGGCAGGAGACGAAGAAGGCATCCCCTGCATTTCAGGCGCAGGAGCCGCTGGAACGTCATGATTAGCAGGAGGAATCGGGGCAGTCATTTCAGGGGATGCCTGAGCGATGGTCATTCCTTCAGATGCCGGATGATTCGAGTGCTCTACGGGAGCCGGCGCATCCGCATGTGTTCCTCCGAAATGCTCGACTCCGCTTCCGATCGCATGACCTCCTAAGATACCTCCGCCGATAGCGGCTGCAGTTGATACGGTCTGAGTCCGCGCCCTCGCTTGAGAGAGCGAGGCGTGCGCGGACTTCAGGCTTCCTGTGAGGTTCTGCAAGTTCTCTACGTCCCCGAGATCGCCAAGCGCGGAGCGATCGCGCAGAGTAGCTTCCGCTGAGCCGATGATCTTTTCCTGGAGCTTATCGGTTCCCTTCCCGGTAAGCCAGCCCACGATACTTCCGATACCCGTGAACTTCGATGCATTCTGCAATTTCTCATATGATTCCGTATCGTTCTTCTTCCTTGCATCCTCTGCCTTCCATCGAAGCCCCGCACCCGCAAGACCGAGGGCGATTATAGGGAGCGTCGCGACCGTGCCTCCTGCTATCGCCGCCGCTCCTGCAGTTCCGAGAAACGACGCGCTCATGAATATCTTCACCTTCGGAGGAAGGTTGGCATAGTTCTTGTAGAGCTTATCGATGACATTCCTATCACGTGACGCGAGGGCCTCAAGGCGTACTTTCTGTTCCGCAGCCTCAGCACCGAAAGCCGCATCCCGTGCGATGTAGATACGCTTGTAACGTTCTTGTACGCTTGCTCCGTCTCGACCTGTCTTATTCTCGTATGAACGTCCCGCCAGACGAGTTCCCGCAGATTCGAATCTCATCTTCGCCTGCTCCGCACGGATTTCAAGCCATCCGCGCTTCAAGGTCTCGAGGTTCGCATTAGAGTCAGAATCGCCCTTCTTAAAACCGAGCCGTTCAGAGGCGGCGTCCACAAACGAACGGGATCGCTGATGTTTCCGGAGCGCGGCGAAATAGGCTTCCCTGCGCTGACCCTCCTCTGCCGAGAGAACCTGATCCTCATTGCCGAACTTCTCGTTCTTTGCAATGCGATTCTCTTTCGAAAGGTCGGGTAGGGCTATAGGCTCGCTTGACGGGGGTATCGGATCGAACTGCTGGATAAGTCTCGCTATTCCCTGACGGGCTTCTGCTCGAGTCTGGCCCTGGATCGCAGGCACCTTATAGGTAGGTTCACCCGCATAGCTCGATGACATATCTGCGGTCGATGCATTATTTTCAGCTTCAGCTGACTCCGGCATGGCTGTCGTCTCGTCTATGCGCCGAGCTTCTTTCCTATCCGCTTCAAGTCCGCGTACTTCCGTCTCGAGAGCGAGGATTTCCGATTCACGCGAATCCTGCTTGAGCGCACCGGGGACCGGATGCGCTTCAGCGTACTCGAGCTCCTCGATCCTTCTGCGCAATTCCGACTCCTTCGCTACCGTATCGGCGACATGCTCTTCCACATGAGCATGCACGCTCGATTTGAGAGCGTTCTCGATCTTCGGGAGGCTATCCTTCTTTTTCGATACTTTCCCTTGCTCCTTATCGCGCGCAAGCAATGCTTCCTGCCGTGCCTCTTGCAGGTCTTCATGAGCATCTCCTACGAGCCTGGCGTAGTTTTCCTTGACGCTTGATTCCAGGCTCGCTCGTTCCTCCTCGGAACCGGCTGATCGATATTTCTCAAGGTCAGCGGTGATGCGGTCATGCAGGTCACGTATACGGGACCATTGTTGAGAGAAGCTCGCGGGAGAATTGCCCGAGTCATATAATTCCTTCTTGAAGAGGTCGAGCATCCGATTGGCCTTGTATCGGAAGTCGCTGGCGACGAATGCTTCCTTCTCAGATACCGGGAGTCGTGGAGGGAAATCCTTCTTCAGCGATAGCTTAGGTCGTTCGGACATACTTAAGAAAGATAACGGGCTCTGATAGATGCTTCAACTGTAGCACGGTCCCTACCGTACGTGAGGTACGAAAGCTCGCGAAGATCATCCACTTGCGCGAGATTCCCTTCAGCGAGATCCAGGGTCTGGATATTGAACGGCTTCTGCGGGACGCCGCGCGCGAGGATGCGCACGTAGGCATTCCGGTTCTCGATATTGGTGAAATCGGCCGGAGTGAAGACAGGGTCGAAAAGCTTCCCGAAGAACTCGCCGTCCTCCTGACCTACACGGAATACGGCCATCGAGCCGACGTTGCCGAACACGGCGTCGCGGATCTTCTCATCGATCTGTGCCAGGTACTGGTGCGCGATAGTAAGCGATAGCTTGTACTTTCGCGCCTCGGAAAGGATGCCGGGGATGGAGTTCGTGGTGATGTTCTGGAACTCATCTATATAGAGGTAGAACGGCGGGAAATTCGCACGAGGATCATCCGCGCGGGAGAGCGCTGCCATGAAGAGCTTGCCGACGATGATGAGGCCGAGCAGGTTCGCATTACGTTCTCCCAGCCTTCCCTTCGAGAGATTCACGAGCAGGATCTTCTTGCTGTCGATGACCTCGCGGAAATTGAAGGAACTTTCCTGCTGGCCGATGATTGGCCGCATGAAATCGCTGCCCGTGAACTCATCGAACTTGTTCGTGATGTACGGCACGATGTTCTGGAGGCTCGCTTCGCCATCGGCCTGGGTAGCGATCTCGTTCCAGAACTGGTTCACGATGGGATTATTGCTGCGTGACAATTTGAGATCGCGGAAGGGCTTGTTGGAAAGCACCCGGCCGATATCCATGAGGGTGGAGCCTGACGCAGGATCCTCCATCACGAGCTGCGTCGCATTGCGGAAATACTGCTCGAAGGCCGGACCCATCGATTCCGGCACATCGCCATAGAGCTGGCGGAAGATCGCGAGCATCTCGTTCACGATGAACGTCTTCTGCTCCGGACGGGCCGGATCATACTCGAGCATGTTGAGGCCGAACGGGCGGTCGATATTGGCCGGGTCGAAGTAGATCACGTCCTCATAGCGCTCAGGCGGGATCATGGCGAGCACATCGAGAATATCGTTGCCGTGCGGGTCGATGAAGCACACGCCGTTGCCAGCTCGTATATCCTGCTCGATAAGGGTCTTGAGGAACCCGGTCTTGCCGGCACCGGTCTGACCGATCGCATAGAGGTGCCGCAGGCGATCCTCGGGCGTGATTCTCACCTCGGCAGTCTGGCCCCGGAACGTGTTCGTGCCGATGACTGTCCCTTCACGCGGAAGATCGGCAGGAGCTGCGGCCGACGCGAAGCGCGCCTGCTTCAGATGCGGGGATGAATCGATGCCGTTCGGCGGGAAGTGATAGAGCGTCGTGAGCTCGCGGAGCGAGAGAGGGAGATTAGTTGCCGGACGGAAGAGACGGAACGAGAAATCCCGCAGGAGCTGCTTCATGCCTGCGCGGTTCGGCCGTACGAATTCGAGCCGGTTGCCCGTCGTATGCTCGAACTGATTGAACGCAGCTTCCATCTCGCTCAGGATCTGATGAGTGCGCGACTCGGAGGACGTGGATACCACGAGGCGGATATTCGTCCCGACCACCGGCGCCTGTATCTTCTTCTCCACCATCTCTACCGCCTTCTGGTCGACCGGCTCGTGTTCGCCCTGCTTCCGGGGAGTCGCTATGAGCCCCAGCGCTTCGCGCGCGAGATCCCCTACGAATGTCTCGGGAAGCGAGAATGCGCGCGAGCGATGCTCGCCTTGCCGAAGCGCATGAAGCACCCGGCGGTAGTAATGCACGTAATGATCGGCCTGCGGCTTGAAGACGATCTGGAGCGATACTCCTTCATCCTCGGGCGCGATCTTAGCGAACGCGTTCAAGATGGAATTGAGCGGGTCATAGTCGAAATCATAGTAGTCCTTGAGCGGAAGCATCGGCTTGTCCTTGAAGGCCGCGACGCTCGCGAGCGCCGTCCCGCCCTCGACGAAGACGTTGTAATCGTTCGGCTGCGCAGCGATTACGGCGTGAGGGAAGATGGCAAGCAGCTGCTTCTCGAAGAGGTCGCATCTCGTGTTAGGAACGGAAGCATAGAACATCAGATGCGCCTTATCCACAGGAACCGCGAGCTCGAGCGTCATGTATGCCGGCTCTCCGCGGCCCGCGCGCTCCATGCCGAGCATGCCCGCATAGAATTGCTCCATCGAGGAGATGAGCTCCTTCAGGGTCTTCGTGCGGCCATCCTTGCCTACGCCTTCCGTTTCAGGCAGAGAGACCTCATAGAGCGTCATGTGGAGCGCCTTCCACTCCGGCTGGTTCTCTCCGAGCCCTTTAGGCTGCATGCCCGCCACGAGGTACTGCACCAGGAACCGATGGAAATCATCCTCCAGATGCGGATTATTGAGCTTTCCGAGGATAGTGAACGCGTTATGGATACCCTTCTCTTCCATCACCGTGCGCAGCTCGGCGATCGTCTCGTCATTCTGTTCCGGATCGAGATTCAGGGACAGCGATTCCGCATGCTCGGCCGCTTCAGGCTCGCTCATGCGATATGCCGGCGCGAGCAGCGTCTCGTTCGCGCTCATCCGGTGATGGAGGATGCGTTCATGCGCGATATCTTCGCGCGGGCGCTCATGCTTCAGGCTCGCGAGCTCCGCTTCCTTGGCTGCCACTTGCGCGCGCAGGTACGCGAGCTCGTCAGCGGGAGAAGCTATCGGCCGAGCAGGTCCTTCCAGTGTCATTACTGGTCAGTATACGGCATGAGAATCCGCGAGCGCTCATAGCGAGAGGATAAAAAGAGGCGCGCCTGATGAGGGCGCGCCGTCGTACGCATACTAGTCGAACCGGTTGCGCTGGTATTCGAGCAGCGTGTTGCCCGTGATGCGCTCGAAGGCCTGATGGTAGCCTGCGAGCCCTTCCCTCGCTTCGCTTTCGGAGAACGTGAGCGGGATCTGGGAGGCGGTACCCCATCGGGAAACGGCGATAGCGCGGAAGTTCTCCTTATCGAGGAACGCGGGCTCCTCTCCTTCCTTGATATCCGCCGTGAGCGCTAAACGGCAGCAATCGCCGTTCAGCCAGTCGTCGATAACGAGCGTGCCCAGGACCTCGGTCTTGCAGTCGATGAGCGTAATGCCTCGGCCCTTCAGGTACTCCTTTCCGAGGCGGTGCACCTTGAGCCCGGTTTCCATTTCCAGCGGATAATCCCGCCACGCCTGATCCCGGTCGATAGGGTCATCGGTCTCCGACTTCTCGGTCGGAGTGAGGACGGTGCCATCCCGGAACTCATGCATCAGCGACAGGCCCTTACGCAGGCCGAGCCCGTACGGATCAAGGCCCTTCGCGTAGTGCTTCTTGTAGAGGGAGCCGCACAGGAAGTCACGGGTAATGACCTCGATGAGCGGCTTGTCTCGACGGAGCACGATCACCGCATGATTGTGGAGACCCGGTTCATATTCTCCGTCAGCGAGGATCTCATAGATGCCCTGCCCTGCGGCTACTAAGTGCGTAGCGACCCCGCCAGGAATGAGCACCTCTTCCGCCATGAAGACGGTCTGCGCGCAGATGAGATCCCCTTTTCCAGGGATCTCGGAAGCATGCACGATGTTATGCGTGCTCAGCGAATCCCGGAACTTCATGAGCGCCACGTCAGGCCGCCCCGGAATCTCGTACAGCGTCTTGCCTTTGCCCGACGAAAGTACGGGCATTGATTCGAGCATGTCCATCGATATATCTCCTACTACCGCGTTACGGCTCTCAAAGAGCCCGACTCAGAGCACGGTATACCTACCGCACCCATCCGGGCGGACTATAGCATCGAAGCAAGGGCAGTGCTATGCTCGCGAACAGGTCCGAGCAGTATGCTCGGCATGTACACGGATCATTTGGGTTCGGGAAAGCGGAGGAAGCCATGACGGACGTAGATATCGTTGGAAATCAAGCGAAGGCGGGACGGGATCTGCTGGATGCCTATACGCGCCAGCAACGAGAAAGCGGGACTTCGGACATGAAGGGTCTGAAGAGCTGGATCGAATTCATCCGCGGCGCAACTGCCGTTGACATGAACGTGCCCAGCAACACGATCCTGCATCTTATCTTCGGCAGCAACGACGAGTACGCCTGCGACATGCTCGGCATCGAAGAAAGCCAGATGGCGCAGTTCGGATTCGCCGGCGCCAACGAAGAAGAGAACCAGCAGCTTTCGATAATCTGGAACCACGCCGTGCGCGAGGAATCCGAAAAGATCCTCACCGCGGCCTGATCCCCGCGGACTAGACGACGACGGGCGCGGAGATCACTCTCCGCGCCCGCTTTCTTTTCATTACTGCCCGCTCCTAGTCTTTCTTCGCGAACGATCCGAAGACCGCTGAGACGAGGGAGACGACGATCGAGAAGAAGAATGCCGGCCAGAACCCTGCGACCGCGAATCCCGGGACCACGAGTCCGGCGAGCATGATAAGCAGCGCGTTCACGATGAGCGAGAAGATGCCGAGCGTGAGGATGTTGATCGGAAGCGTCAGCAGGCCGATGACCGGCTTGATGAAGATATTGATGATTCCGAGCACGACCGCGAGCACGAGCGCTCCGACCAGCGTGACCTCGATACCCGGGATAAGGTAAGCCGCGATTCCGATCGCGAGTGCCGTTACGAGCCAGTGGACTAAGGACATACGATATTTGTTAGTTCTGGATATGAAGACATCATACTCCCTTTCCGTTAAGGCTTCATGAAGACCTGAGCCTATACGGAAGTCGAGAGCCAGAAATAGGGATTCTGACGCCATTGCTCGATATCGCTGCTCTCCTCCTCATTCAATGCCCCCGCTTTCACCGCTTCTTCGAGCAGCTCAGGAAACGTAGTGAGCGTATGGAGAGTGACGTTCTCTTTCTGGAGCGGACCCCTGGCCTCTGGAAAGTCGCATGACAGGATCACGAGCATATCTGTGACGAGCGCTTCGTCCTTCTGAAGCCGGTAGATCGACTCTATGCTGCTAGTGCCCGTAACGAGGAAGTCTTCGACGAGCAGAGTCTTCCTGCCAGCTACTCGATCGCTGAGGCGCTCCTTCGTCCGGCTCTGGAGAGCGATCGACGGCGTGCCCGTCGCGAAGCCGAGAATGGCATGGAATAAAGCCGCCTCTTCAGGACCAGCGATACGCTCCGGCGAAAGACTAGGCGCAGCGATCATCTCTCCCGCCGCATCGATGATCACCTTCCATTCTGCCGGATGATACGGCAGGACTTTCACATTCAGGCTCACGGGAGACACGAGCCCCGAAGCGATGGGAAGCGGATCGATGAGCGCGAACGTTATCGCGCCTGAATCGATGAGGGCCCGAGCGACCTGTCGTGAAGTATCCATACGAACCCTAATAGGAAATGCCGAGTATGGCAGTGCACGAAGAGCGGCGGGAGCTATCCATTCGAGCCAGTATAGCGCTATTAAGGACGTGCGAACGAGAAGCTCATGATGACAGGGTCGAGTGATTCGTATGCGGCATCGAGCACGCCGTCATCGATATCAGCCTCGTTCGGCTCGTCACGATAGCTGGAGCCGGTGCGGATCTTCTCGAGAGCGATGCACTTTCCTTCGTGCACGGTACGGTAGCTCACGCCCCTCGCATACTGCATCATGCCTGCGCTCTCGAATGAGAAGGTCTTCCAGGTCGTGCCGTTGATGACCGTATCCGCAAGCGCCGTCTCTCCTTGATCAGGGGTCGGGGCGAGGCAAGCAGCGATCTCCTTCGGGTCGTCCGACGCGCCGATGCGGACCATCGCATGGAAGTAGCGAGGATAGGTATGCTCGTTCTCGACAGAGTACGGGATGATCGAGATGATCGGCGTCCCCTGCGCCTCAGGCAGCGCGCTCGCGCGCCACGCGGATCCCAGGTGATAAGTCGGAGCGAAATCGTAGTCTATGCCCGCATCTCCAGGATAGAAGACGGTGAATCCATAGGTCCCGTTGGTATAGATGGATTGTCCTGCCGCAACCTCTTGCGTGCTCGTCGCGCTTTCCTGGAGCTGTTCCAGAGATGCTTGGCGCGTATGCATCAGATACCAGACGGAGCCGCCTCCTATCGCGATGATGAGCACGAGGAAGATGAGGAAGGTTGAGCGTTGCATATCAGTAGTATATGGGATGGGTGACGTTAGTCCGCATGAATTCTTACTGAAAGATAGAGACCGTTACCCTGGAAGATGGGTAACGGTCTCTACGGTCACCGCATCGTCTCTTACCTGTCCGAGTATGCGCACTCTCTCATCAGCCTGGACCGGCGCGTCCGGCTGCTGGCTAGCGCAAGGAAGGCCCAGCTTCCCGCACTCCGCCTGATTCGGGAATATCAAACGTTTCGTCATTACCGAAGGGCGACCCTGCGCATCATACGAGGTATAGAGAAGGAAAGGCCTGCTCGAAGAACCTTCGCTCATATCCAGGATGATAGTACCCTCTTCTTCGAAGCGGCCTTGAGCAGCCTCAACAGTAATCCCGGCGCCAGCAGCAAGCTTGGCGGTCGGTACGCGTACTTCCTGCTTCTTAGCAGTGACGGAATTCCCGCTCAGCCAGATCCAGATACCTCCCGCTATGAGAAGCGCCGCGGCTATTTTCACGATTACGCTCATCGTTTCAGGATACCGTTCTCGAGCTGTACGGCAGATGAACGATAAGTCCGTAGGCTCCCTCTGCAGCTTTCCGATCGTATCCGCCGACCCTACCTTCCGGCTTCTTCGAGACGCGCGATGACGAACTCGCGAGGAAGCACTGACAGGAACCAGCCCGCCTTAGGCCCTGAGGAACGAGCCAGGAATGACTGATAGAGCCCCATGAAGAGCTCTGCCGGCTTTATATCGGCTTCGGTCTTGAGCTCGTGCAGACGCGCATGCACCTCCTCTCCCGTCTTATGGCCTTCACGCATGAAGGCGGCGAGCAGCGCGAACGCGCGCTTCTGCCCCTCTGTGTACTCGAATGATGGAAGCGTGTCCTGGAGCACGAAACGGAACTGTTCCGGAGCATACGATGCGAGCCAGAAGCGCGCATACGAGGCACGTTCTTCCAGCTTCACGAGCTCCTCTTCCGAGAGTGACGATCCTTTCACTCGTGCAGCCTCCTCAGCAAGAGAGAGATGCGGCATCTGCACGATGAATGCCACCTGTCCGAACCTGAGCTGCCAAGGGGCGGGGATCTCGGCCTGATTCTCGGGAAGCTGGCAGAGCGCATACAGGCGCGTGAAGTCATCGGCCACGCCCTGACGCACGAGCTCCGCGAGATCATCGTACCAATCGTACAGACGGGGAATTGAATCCCCTTCCGGATCCACATCGATCTGCTGATTGATATCCTTCCCGATCAAGAGCAGCCGGAAGACTTCTGATGGAAAAAGTTCACTCATCTCCTTTGCGCTTGCGCCTCTGCCCTTTGATGAGGCCATCTTCTTCCCTCCGATAAGGAAAAACTCATGAGGGATATCGAAAGGTGCGGCGTGGTCGAAAACCTGGCGAGCTATGTTATTAGCCACGTCTCGCGAACCACCTTTAGTCGAATGGTCCTTGCCTCCTCCTTCGATATCAACTCCCACCGCTATCCACTTCGCCGCCCAGTCTACTTTCCAGAAGAGTTTTGCAGCACCCTTGAAAGGCGCAACTCTTCCCGAATGCTTACACGAGACAGTGTCAGGGAGGTCCTTATCGCACGAATAAGCGACGGTCTCTCCATCCCAATCGAAGGGTCGGACCGTCGTCATCTTCCCGCACGCTTCACATATGACAGATATGGGGAGCCAGGAATCATCCTTTATTGACCCGGATATCTCTTTATTTATGCGCCGCACATCTGCAGCTCGATCAAGCGAAATCCTGATAAGCGCATCCATCCGGCCGGTCCGATATAGATCGCCGTAAGCACGATAATACGTAGGAAAGAACCCTGCCTTCTTGTGTGCCGCTATATACTCAGCCGCAAAGTATTCCGGATAATTCTCAAATCCTTCTACTGGCGAGGGCACAGCGTAGAGGGGCTTGCCAAGATGCTCCGCAAATTGTCCTACGTCGAGGTTGGTCGGAATCTTATCGAAAGGATCGAAATCATTGAATTCATAGAAATATTCATTCACTATTCCGCTCTCCGAGAGCACTTCAGACACGAGGCCATGGGTAGCTAGCGCTCGCATGGAACCTACATGTACGCGACCCGACATCGTCTTTTCATCACGGATGACAAGCGATTTGCCCGGCGCTGCATCAGCGCGTTTTGCAGCAATCTCATTCGCGATGCGGTCTGCCCAGAACATGTCCTCATGCTAGCACAACAGCCCCTCTGCGTAAGGTCCGTCCTTACGCAGGCATCCTGACTTCAAGGACGGACCTTACGCACTGGCATGAGATTGAGGTACGGCGTAAAGGGTTCTACTCTGCCTTATCGCGGATGAAGAATGGCGCGAAGAAGCGGGAAGCTGATGATTCGGTCTTCGCGGCAGGCGCCGTTTCTGGAGTTGTAGTAGGCGTGCTCGTCGCGAGCGTAGCAGCCGTGAGGATAGTCGTCGTCGCAGAAGCCGCGATCGCGAGGTCGCTGGTCGCTGCAGCGGATAGAACACGGACTGAAGCAGGGTCGTCATCATTCTCATTCGGGAGGAGGTTCGCTGCATCGACCACCGCGACGCCCGCTCCTACGTCCGTAGAAGGATCGACGTGCACCGCGAGCGCGTTCTCGAGCTCGATGCGGGCGTCGGCGAATGCGCGAGCCCTCGCGCCGACACGACTAAGGAAATGCGATGCGGGAGTCTCTTTCTGCTCGGAGGCGGCGTCTTCCCCTATCCGAACCTCGGCTACCTTCGCTTTCATCATGGCCGGTTCCACATCCGTACTCAGAGCCATGATCGCGGCTGGAGCTACCGGAGCGAGAGTGACTACCTGTTCGTTAATTCCCTGCTCCAGATTCGCGCGTATAGCGAGAGAGGTATCGATATCTCCCTTCGCTTCGAGCACCTGCGCTTCCTTGTCCGCAGTATCGATATGCGCCTCGAAACGGGTCGCGAGCTCTTCGGCACGTTCGTCGGTGAGCTTGCCGCGTTCGGAGAGAGTCGCCGCCTCGACGATGCGCCTGCTGGCGAACCGGGTCGAGAGCTCGGCCTTCACTTCTGCGGAAGGGGCGAGCGCGAGCGCGATAGGCTCGGCGACCGCGACTTTTACCGGATAAAGGATGTCTCCGGGAAGAGTCTTCTCGGAAGCGAATGCGGCTTCGCTTCCGGTCGCTATGACGAGGACGAGAGCCAGGGCGCTCGCGAAGAGACCCCGGCTAGGACGGAATGAAAATGAGAAGCTCGGCAGAGATGCCGGCCTTGCGGAAGGAAGCACCGCATGCATTTCTGCATACGCTGACAATTCCGCCCGCATGCATTCACGCGCTTCCTGAGAAAGCGTGATCGACCGCAGCAAGCGGAGCAGGCGACGGGGGTTTTGGTGTGAGTTATTCATCGGTATGCATGCGAGCACGGACCTTCTTCATCGCGCGATTGATTCGGACCGAGACGGCATTCGCGGACTCTCCGGTCATGCGCGCGATATCGCTCGGAGAGAAGCCGTCGACATAACGGAGCGTGAGCGCTTCGCGGGAGGACTCATCGAGGCCGCTGATGATGCCGAGGGCTTCGCGCACTTCGGCGGATCGCTCGATGTCCTTCCGATCCTCGCCCATGAACTCGATTCCCTGTTCGCTTATCGCATCGAGCGAGGCCTCCTTCTTCTTCCGATACCAGTCGATTATCAGATTCCGGGCCATGGTGTAGAGGAGCGCGCGTTCGCTGCGCATCTTCGTGCCTTCCCTCAATGCCTGCCAGAAGCGCATGAATACCTCCTGGGTCAGGTCCTGCGCTATCTCACGGCTGCTTACCTTCATCAGGCAGAAGCGGTAGATGTCGTTCGCGTATGTATCGTGGATCTGAAGGAAGTAGGCTTGGGTATCGTCCTGGTCCATAAGGTATGACGTATCGCGTGACCACGACTTACCATCCAGAGAAAGAACGGTCAGGCAGGCCGGCTGGCGGTCTTCCAATACTCTCATACGGTCACTCATACAGCCACTATACGATTCCCGGATGAAGGGTTCATGATTAAGAAAACCGCAGGCCCTGGGGCCTGCGGTTTTCTCCTTTTCCGTTCCCTACTTCTTCTTTGCAGGTGCCTTCTTGGCTGCCTTAGCAGGAGCCTTCTTCGGCGCTGCCTTCTTTACGGTCTTCTTCGCGGAAGCCGCGGACTTCGAGCCCGTACGGCGGAGTTCCTTGCGGACGTTCTCCCAGTTGCTCTTGAGCTCTGCTACCGCGGCCTTCAGGTCTGCAGGAGTGACATCCTGCATGCCCTTGTAAGCCTTAGAGGCCTCGTCGACGATAGCTGCCATCGCTGCCTCATCGAGCTGCTTGAGCTTCTTAGCCTCGCGGATCACGTCCTTCTTGAGTCCGGTCGCCCACTTAGCGGTAGCGGTGCGGTGCTTCTTGGCATCCTTGCTGCCATAGAAGTAATAGCCAGCCGCTCCAGCGGCCGCGAGCGTCGCGAGAACGCCTGCGCCGATCTCTGCCTTCTCCATTCCGGTCATCTTCTTCGATGCACCCTTCTTCGCCTGTGCTGTTTTCTTCGTTGCCATAAAAAGTCTTGTTGAATGTTGTTTATGATGCTGACGTCTTCCTTCGGCTGCGCGCCTTCGGCTTCTTGAAGGCTCCGAGGAATCCGAGCATCTGCCCGACCCGCAGCCCTTCTTCCTTCACCTTCGCACGCACCTCGCGGATGTCATCCCGGATCTGCTCGCTCTCCTCATGCACGATCAGGGTCACCTGCTCGAGCACCTTGATGAGGCGCAGTACCCGGATGAGCACTACCGACAAGAGGATAGTTATCACAACGACCGCGACTGTCGTCACGCCGAAGAAAATGTCCATCTTGAGGAAGTCGTCCATCCGTGCAGGTAATGGTAGCCCGCCCGTAGACGAGCGCAAGGGGAACTGTGGATAGAGGGAACTCGCTCATGAGAGTAGTTCAAAAAGGTGTGTCCTCCAGGGTCGGACCGGCCGGTCTTAACCACCTTTTCTGAACTCTCTCATTCGCTCGCT
>CAYWEI010000006.1:33925-35045 GCA_964457265.1 uncultured Candidatus Saccharibacteria bacterium | reverse complement strand
CAGGCTGACAAGCGCGAAGAAGTGGAGAAGGTATTCACGGGAGAGATCGCATCCTTCGTGGGCCTTAAGGATACGAAGACCTCGCACACGCTCTGCGATGAAGCGAATCCGATCCTGCTCGAAGAGATCAAGTTCCCTGAGCCGGTGGTATCGCTCCGCATCGAGCCGAAGACTAAGGCTGACCAGGAGAAGATGGGTCTCGCACTCCGTAAGCTTTCGGATGAGGACCCTACCTTCAAGATTACGACTGATGAAGAGACGGGCGAGACCATCATGGCCGGTATGGGTGAGCTTCACCTTGAGATTCTCGTGGACCGCATGAAGCGCGAGTTCAATGTCGAAGCGAACGTGGGCAAGCCGCAGGTGGCCTACCGTGAGACCATCATGGGAACTGCCGATGTCGACAACAAGTACATCAAGCAGACCGGTGGTAAGGGTCAGTACGGTCACGTGAAGATCAAGATCAAGCATCTTGAGCCGGTTGATCCTGAAGCGAAGCAGGCGAAGAACGTGACCCGTGAGGATCACTTCGAGTTCATCAACAACATCAAGGGAGGCGTCATTCCGCAGGAATACTTCAACCCGATCGAGAAGGGTATCCGTGAGGCTATGAACCGCGGCGTGCTCGCAGGCTTCCAGATGGTGGACGTGTCAGTTGATCTCTACGACGGATCGTTCCATGACGTCGACTCCTCTGAAATCGCCTTCAAGATCGCGGCATCCCAGGCATTCCAGGAGGCTGCTCAGAAGGCGAAGCCGGTCATCCTCGAGCCGATCATGCGCGTTGAGGTGGTCATCCCTGAGCAGTTCATGGGAGACATCACTGGAAACCTTTCCGGAAAGCGCGGTTCAATCGAGAGCATGGAAGAGCGCGGCATGAACAAGGTCGTGAACGCCAAGGTTCCACTTTCGGAAATGTTCGGCTACACCACCACGCTCCGTTCCATGACAGAAGGTCGCGGTTCCATGACCATGGAATTCGACCACTACGAAGTGGTTCCAGGAAACGTCGCTCAGGACATCATCGCGAGCAGGAAGTAGGGGGAGCAGAAAAAGCCCCGCGCGGCCCGGGGGCCCGGGGGCGTTTGCGGACCCCCCCGCGTGGCCGGACCGGCGGACG
>CAYWEI010000006.1:4875-33915 GCA_964457265.1 uncultured Candidatus Saccharibacteria bacterium | reverse complement strand
ATCCCCCGCCCGCTCCCCGTCGGGCCCCACAAAACCCCCCCCCCCGCCGCGGGCGCGCGGGGCTTTTTCCTGACCTCCCGGCTTCCCGGAAGCTCCTCAGGCGCGTGCTATCATTTCGGGGTAATTAATTGTCACCCCGCTCCTTTATGTACCAGAAATATTCCCGCGTGCTCGCCGCTCTAGCACTCAGTTTCGCCCTGACGGCTTCAAGCATCGCTGTGACGGCGCAGGCTGCGGAGTTCAGTACCAGGCAATATGTCCGGGTATCTTCCGACTCGCGCAGCGCAGGCTTCGAGGAAGGGAGCGTCGTTGAGATAAGCAATGCTGAACGAGGGACGTACCTGGAAGCGATCTCAGTCATTTCCCCGGTTTCCGGCAATGACGGCTCTGTGGTCCTGCGCGAGGTGACCTGGAACAAGGACTGGTCAGACAGCTGCATCAATCAGCGGTTCAACTCCAAGGACTGCACATTCTCCTTCGATGCGTCCAGCCAGCGGGCCCGGCTCGAAGTCTCGGGCGAAGAGAGGAAATATACCGTACGGGTGGGACAGACCATCTCCATACCGGTGCGCAACGCGCTGAACTTCTCGGCGAACGATAATCGAGGCGAGAGCGCATACTACGTGCTCACCCTGCAGAACGTGAGTTACGCGAAAAAGCCTTTCGCCGAATTCAGGGGAACGATACAGAAGAGTCCTGGTTCGAATGCTGCGCCCTCCGCTGCAAGCAGCGCAGGCGGGACCTCGAGCACTGTCTCGGGCTCGACGAGTGCCGCTGCGCCCTCCTTCTCCCTCCCGACCCGGACCGCCGGCATGTCGGAGACGGATTACCTCACCTCGGTCCAGCGTGCGTATCTCGGCGCCCTCGGACAGCTTCAGGCTCTCGCATATCAGTACAACCAGAAGGAGAGCGAGATCACTCCCGTCACGCCCGGCACGCAAGAACAGGGAAATTCGCAGGCGACAGCGCAGAATACGGCTGCACAGAAAGAGCTCTCCGCTATAGCTCTCCAGATTACCGCTTTGCAAGAGAAAATTTTCAGCCGCGGCATCACCCCGGCAGGATCAGCGGCAGCTGTCCCGTCTTCAGCCGTGGCCCAGGCGCCAGGCGTCTGTCCTGCCATCACGCAGAATATGAGCCTGGGCGCATCGGGATATGAAGTGAGCGAACTTCAGGACTACCTCGTGAACCAGGGACTGCTCCCCGCTTCCACCGTCACGGGCCAGTTCGACATCTCGACCCAGTCAGCGGTCCAGAAGCTCCAGCTCCAGAACGGGATAGCGACTTCAGGTACGCCTGCAACGACTGGTTATGGCGCCGTGGGACCGAAGACGCAGCAGTTCTTCGCCGCATGCCGGAGCGCAGCTGCGAACAGCACCAGCAACCCGGCCATAGCGAATGGGGAATTCGCATGGGGAAAGGACGAGCATTGCAGTGATAATGCGGACGGCCTGCTCCTGAACGAGGACGCGACGACTGCGCAGCTGCGTACTTGCAAGCCGAGCACGGGGGACTTCATGGCGGCAGTAAAGGCTGCGGGAGGGACCATCGATACCGATACGGCTATCGAGATCCTCTACGGGACCACGGGCTCGAACAGCGATTATCGCAACTGGAGCGCCATCCTTTCATCGAAGGATCCGGTCGCTGCGGCTCGCGGAGCGACCGGCGAGCTCTATAACAGCGATCTCCCGTACTCGGACGGGACAGCGTATAAGGGGGTTCCTTACCAGATCGTCACCCAGTCAGGAAATCTCGCATGGGTAGAGTTCGAGAACTGGAGAGGTTCAGACGGGAAGCCGGTCCAGGGCCTGTATGTGGTCGATGGGAACGGCGTGCCGCTTCGCAATACCTCGCTCGACCCTATCAAGATCGTGACGACCGCGCAGAATTTCGGCGTGCTCGATCCAGAGGACCTCAAGAATCTCGCTGACAAACTCGATGCCCGCGGTGTCGACTACAAGCCAGGAGAGGTGTATGCGGGCTCCGATGCAGGCGTCGATCTGCGAGGTCTTGCGCAAGGGAATCTAGGCCTAGCCGCAGGCTCGCTCAATCCCGAGGATTGCATCTCGAAGCTGCCTCCGAAGGAGCGCGGCATAGCGACCCAGCAGAGCCTCTGCGTCGCGCCGGCCGAGACGCGGCTGAACGCCTACCTCGATTACCAGGAAACCTTGCTCGATTCCGGAGATCTCAAGACGAGCTGCAAGAGTATCACTGACCCCGTACAGCGGAGCATCTATCGCGAGTGGTATGCACGGAATGACGCCTATGGCCGATCGTTCTTCCAGCCGCCGGCATGGGTAGGGGACCCTTCCTCCTGCAGCTGGCTCAAATAGACCGATTCGCACGAAAGAAGAAAAGCCCGGTCCTCCGGGCTTTTCTTCTGCACGCTCTGTCCCGGAGCCTCTTCGGTGCGTGCTATCATTTCCAGGTAACTAATTACTATCCCGCTTCCTTTATGTACCAGAAATATTCGCGCGTGCTCATCGTCAGCGCTCTCTTCCTGCAGCTTTGCGTATTCCATGTCGCCGAGGCGGCATCAATCGAGATACAGCAGTTCGCTGCAGATTCGACGTCTTCGTTTACTCTTGAAGAAGGAGATATCGCAGAGTTCACTACCGTGAAGGGCGCAAATTATATAAGCGTCAGCAAGTATCTCCGCCTCATTTCTATAGACGGAGATAGGGTGACCGTCGAGCTCGGCTATCCTGGGTACGGAGTCAATGCCCTGAATACGGCATCGCTTCCTGCGGGCGACGCGTTCTGTCACGCTCTGCCATCGCACCGGACGCTCCCCATGGCTCCTCTTTCGAGTTTCTATCCATCCTTCTCTACGAACGGAGCGACGAGCGGAAGCGAGTATGAAAGCTATTTGAAGGAGCAGTATCGTCAGTCGGTGGCGTTCTATGACGAATACAAGAAGTTCATTGATAAAGAAGACCTTTCGGATACTCAATCCAGTCGTGATCGCTTCTGCAATCCTCCGCGCGTGGTCATAGGCAAGGCGCGAGGAGGTGGCAATGCCTCGATTCAGACGAATATCCTGGGTAATTACATAATCGAGAACGTGTCCGATGACAAGGCTACCTTCCGTCCCATGACTGATGAGGATATGAAGCGTACTCTGCCGACGAACTCGTTCGCTGCGTACTACCCTAGGGTCGGGACTATACAGAATTGTTCTGGCGGAGAAGGAACTATCGTCTGCGAACGAGAGCTGGGAATGTACGGTCTCGGTTCGGGGGATATCTGGAAGCTCCTCGGAAACTTCACGACCCAGCCGATCGCTTCGGTCCGGGGCGCGAAGATAACGGTCATGAATTCGTCGTATAGTGCCTCGTCTGTCTCATCTCCGACTTCCTCGTCATATACCGCTCCTTCGACGGCAGCGACAACCAACTCACCCTTCACTATCCCGACCCGGACCGCCGGCATGTCCCAGGCGGATTACCTCACTTCGGTCCAGCGCGCGTATCTCGGAGCCCTCGGACAGGTTCAGTCTCTTGCGACCAGATACAATCAGAAGGAGAGCGAGATTACTCCGGTCGTAGCCGGCAACGGCACGCAGAGCCAGGGAACTACGCAGGCAACGGCACAGAATACCGCGGCACAGAAAGAGCTTTCGGCTATCGGGCTCCAGATCGCAGCTCTCCAGGCGAAGATATTCAACCGCGGCCTCGCCCCTGCAGGGTCAGTTGGTGCTGCTCAGCCGGCGACACCATCTTCCGCCGTCGCTACGGGCGAGCAAGGATGCGGTAATGCAGGCTATGAAAATGTAGGCGGCGAATGGAAGTATGTCGGATGCTCAGGCTATTACGGTCAGGGCGCCGGTAATCAACAGACAAACGTCGCGGCAGGGTATAAGGGAGCGGACCCTAGTAATGCGTGGGACGGTCCCAATGGTCACTATGATGAGAACGGCGTATACCATGCAGACGTGAAGTTCGATCGCTCTCGCGATGCGGACCCTGATGTCGACGTACGCGCTGGACAGCTCGGCGTCGATTACTGCCCGCTCAGCAACGGGTCCAAGACCATCTGCTCGGTCTCTTACTATGATCCAGAGGGCGTAAAGCTTACCCAGACGCCGTTCAATCCCGCAGCTATGCTGACGGTGATGGATCGCTTCGGTATCGATCGCGAGCAGCTCGAGGATCTCGAGAAGGGCATGGATAAGAAGAACATCCCTCACCTCCCGTATCAGATGTTCCCAGGCACCGGGTCAGATGCGGGCATAAACCTTACTGATCTTGCTAACGGAGGACTGGGGACCGCTTACGACTGGCGTGTCGACCCGCTCTGCCAGTCCAAAGGCCCTACCGCCTGCCAGCAGGTAAAGGCGAACGCGCAGCTGGCGGATAATCTGGATATCGTGCCTACTCCGGGCGTGACCAAGACGGACCTTACGCCAGCAGAAGTGAAGCTGAACGATATAAGGCGTCAGGTGGTGGAGATCCAGGCAAAGATCTAACTGGCGAGCAGCCACCGGATACGAGAAAAGGAGGGATTGACCCTCCTTTTCTCGTATATGGCCATTCCTGATCTCCTGCCTTCGTGACAGGAATACGCGGCCGAGGCTTTATATCCATATTCCTTGACCTTTATTCCGGGCTCCGGTAGTTTAAGTAGTAACGCGAAATACGACGCTCTTTTGATATCTCCCTCTCCTTCCGGAGGCAGGGTGGCTCAAAGGCGTTGCGCGGGTTAGTCCGTCCTTCGCCTTGGTCGCCTGTCTCCGTCAATCGGATGAAAGGCAGGCGCGGCGGCAAAAATTCATTTTTAGCTACCAGTAATCCTACCAATCGTATGGCAGCAGAAGCATTCGACCGAAGCAAGCCGCACATGAACGTCGGTACCATCGGTCACGTGGACCATGGAAAGACGACGCTCACCGCAGCTATCCTCAATGTGCTCAACCTCAACTCAGGCGCAGGCTACAAGGCTCGCGCGGAGAATGTCGATAACATCGACAACGCTCCTGAGGAGAAGGCTCGTGGAATCACGATCGCCCTTCACCACTCCGAGTACGAGAGCCCGAATCGCCACTACGCGCACATCGACGCTCCAGGCCACGCCGACTACATCAAGAACATGATCACCGGTGCCGCCCAGATGGACGGCGCAGTGCTCGTAGTCGCCGCGACCGACGGCGCGATGCCGCAGACCCGCGAGCACATCCTCCTTGCCAAGCAGGTGGGCGTGCCGAAGCTCATCGTCTTCCTGAACAAGGTAGATATGGTGGACGACACCGACATGCTCGACCTCGTCGAGGAAGAGATGCGCGACCTCCTTACCAAGCAGGGCTTCGATGGAGCTGCCACCCCGGTCATCCGCGGTTCAGGCCTCAAGGCGCTCCAGGCGACCGACGCGAATGACGAGTGGGCTCTCAAGGTCAAGGAGCTCGTGGACACTATGGACACGTACTTCCCTCAGCCAGAGCGCGAGCTCGACAAGCCGTTCCTCATGCCTATCGAGGACATCTTCTCGATCGAAGGCCGCGGAACCGTTATCACGGGCCGCATCGAGCGCGGTGTCATCAAGGTCGGCGAGGAAATCGAGATCGTGGGTCTCAAGGACACGATGAAGACGACCGTCACCGGTATCGAGATGTTCAACAAGCAGCTCCAGGAAGGCCAGGCTGGCGACAACGCAGGTATCCTTCTCCGCGGTACGAAGAAGGAGGACGTGCACCGCGGCCAGGTCCTCGCGAAGCTCGGCTCCGTGAAGCCGCACACCGAGTTCGAGGCCGAGGTCTACATCCTCTCCAAGGACGAGGGCGGACGCCACACGCCGTTCTTCTCGGGCTACAAGCCTCAGTTCTACGTCCGTACGACGGACGTGACCGGCGAGGTTACCCTTCCGGAAGGAAAGGAGATGGTCATGCCAGGAGACACCGTGACCTTCAAGGTCAAGCTCACTGCGCCTATCGCGCTTGAGGACAACTTCCGCTTCTCGGTTCGCGAAGGTGGCAAGACCGTCGGTGCCGGCGTGGTTACGAAGATCGTCGCTTAACCCGCTCTGACTCCTTACTCGTATGGCTACCACCGCGAACAAAGCATCTGAGCCCCTGAAGAGGGGAAAGACCGTCAAGAAGGCAGCGGCCGCCGAAGCTCCAGCTGAGCCGAAGCTCCGCATCCGGGTGCGTGCCTACGAGCACAAGATCCTGGACCTTTCGGTCAAGCAGATCATGGACACCGCTAATCGCTTCGATGCGAAGATCGTCGGTCCGGTTCCGCTTCCGACAGAGATCAAGCGCTGGACGGTGAACCGCTCTACGTTCGTCCACAAGGACGCGCGCGAGCAGTTCGAGATGCGCATCCACAAGCGTCTCATCGACATCCTTTCGCCTAACGCGAAGGTCATCGAGGCTCTCACGAACCTCACCCTTCCTTCGGGCGTTTCGATCGACGTGAAGATGGTCTAGGTCGCGCTTCCAAAACTGTCCACCTGCTTCGTTACGACTTCGAGAATTTCTTCCACCGTACTTTCAAGTACGTTTCCAGAAATTCTCTCGTCGCGCCTCGCATCTGAAACAGTTTTGAAAGCGCTCAAGCAAAAGCCGCCTGAAAGGGCGGCTTTTGCTATTTGCGTATTCTGTAGTATAATAGTAAATGAAACGAGTAAGGAGTTCCTTGTATGAAAGTCCGCGTACCTGCCTTCAATATTCCGAAGGCGAAGAATGCAGCCGAGAGCCTGTTCGCTCAGCTGGTAAACGATACTCGTCTTACTACCTGGTTCGGAGAGAGGGGCGCGTATGGCGCGTATCTTACCTTTTTCGATCAGGACGGCAGGCGTCGCATGGCTTGCCGGATCGGTGAGACGAGCGAAACATATCAACGTAGCCTCGAAGAGGCGAAACGGCTCTTCGAGGCTTCCGCTTCGAGCAGCCGCTCGTTGCTTGATACTAAGGGCGTGGCTGCTGTCAGGGGGATTCAATTCCTGTCTTCCTGTTCGGGTCCCTGTCCGCATGCGTGCGAGTATTTTCTCGTCATGCTTGCGGTCGCAATGGGAGATCTGTCTGAGAAAGACGGGACCCTCAGGCTCCTCGAGTCGAAGAACAAGGTAGCGATTTTCCTCGGGAAGGCCGCTCCGCAGTCGATCGTGCTCGATATCTGATCTTTCAAGGTGGCCGGGACACGCAAGTGCCCGGCCATTTCCTTATCAGATACCTGTTCGTATGCTAAAACATACGCACGGATGCCGGACGGGCATCCATTCATTTTTCCGTCCGATGGGGGATATATGATCGTTAAGGTTATGAACGCAGTGTCAGGCATTTTCTCGGAAGTGCCCGTGCGACTGGAACCTGCATTCGATAAGAATGTGGCCCGGGATATGGCGCTGGAAACTCAGTGGAGACGGCGTCTCACTGATTACGCGGAGGAAATCAAGCAGATACGGGCCGAGAACCCGAATATCGCAATCGCATCGCGAAATCATCGCGAAAAGAGGGATGCGGCGATGAAAGCCCGAGCCAACTTCGACAGGGTAGCCTTGGTCCGCCTCGGCGAGTGTCCTATCAAGATGGCGATCGCTCACGGCTTGATGCCTGAACCATAAACTAAGGGCCGGATGCGCAACGCGCATCCGGCCCGTCATCTTATTTGCATTTTACGGGCGGGGCCGATATAGTGCCTTTATCGCTATGTACGTGCCGCAGGGCATGGACCAATGGCCGGGAAGCCCCCTCGGGGGCCGAACGCGCTGTTGCCAGCGCGCTTTACTTTTTCCATGAAATTCATTCTTGCCAGAAAAGGCCGCATGTCCCAGATCTTCGATGAGAAGGGCACGGTCCACGCCGTAACCGTCGTCAAGGCGGGACCTATGGTCGTTACGCAGGTAAAGGGCGCTGATACCAAGGACGGTTACTCGGCTGTCCAGGTCGGGTTCGAGGACCAGAAGGTCCAGCGCCTCGGGAAGTCCGTTCTCGGCCACACCAAGGGCATCGGATACCGGATCCTCAAGGAATTCCGTGTCGAGACCCCGGAAGTCGCGCTCGGAGACCAGATTACGGCTGACACCTTCTCAGAGGGAGATACTGTCGTCGTCACCTCTACCTCGAAGGGACGCGGCTTCGCGGGCGTGGTCAAGCGCCACGGTTTCCATGGAGGACGCCGTTCGCACGGTCAGAAGCACTCTGAGCGCGAGCCAGGTTCGATCGGAGGAGGAGGCCGCGCAGGAGGCCGCGTCATCAAGGGCATGCGCATGGGTGGCCGTATGGGCTCCGACCGCGTTACCGTGAAGAACCTCAAGGTCCTCAAGATAGACAGCGCTACCGGCGAGATGATGATCTCCGGCGCTATCCCGGGCGCTCCGGGCACCCTTGTCGAGATCCGCTCGATGTAATTTTAGTACTATGGCTAACAGCACAAAAAATCGCCCTTCCGGAAAGAAGTTGACGCCTCTCACCAAGGCGGCTCCGAAGGCAGCCCCTAAGGGACCTGCGCCTAAGAAGGCGGTCTCTCTCGAGGCGACCGTCTGGTCCAGCACCGGCACCAAGGCGTCTACCATCCAGCTTCCTGCTGAGCTCTTCGACGTGCAGTGGAACGCGGACCTCGTCCATCAGGTGGTCGTCGGCATGCAGGCGAACGCTCGCCCGATAACCGCGCACACCAAGTTCCGCGGAGAAGTCTCCGGCGGCGGCAAGAAGCCGTGGAAGCAGAAGGGAACCGCCCGTGCCCGTCACGGATCGACCCGCTCTCCGATCTGGAAGGGAGGAGGCGTGACTCATGGTCCTCGCGCTGAGAAAGTCTACGCGGTGAAGATCAACCGCAAGATGCGCGTCGCAGCGCTCACCTCGGTGCTCTCTCGCAAGCTCCGCGATGGCCAGATCATCTTCGTGGATTCGTTCGGCTTCGCTGAGCCGAAGACCAAGGACGCTAAGGCCATGCTCGTCGCGATCGCGAAGGGTGCTGACCTCAAGGAGCTCGTCACCAAGCGCAAGAATGCAGCGGTCGTCGCATTCGCTAAGAAGGACTCAGCTTCCGAGAAGTCGTTCCGCAACATCGGCAGCCTCACCCTCGCTGAGATCCGAAACATCAACCCGGTCGACCTCATGACGAAGAAGTACCTCGTCATCGAGAACCCATCCGAAGCGCTCCCGGTCCTTTCCGCACGCCTCGCGAAGAAGGGCTAATCACAACTGTATGGCACTCTTTTCAACCGACAAGAAAGAAGCGAAAGCTAAGAAGGCGAAGTCTGTCACCCGTAACTGGGGACGGGGCGTGCTTCCGGCTGACGATGCTCGTCTCGCGAACGTCCTCAAGCGCCCGTGGTTCTCAGAGAAGGCGCTCCTCGGCACCGAGAACGGCGTCTACGTATTCGAAGTCGCTTCTTCCGCTACCAAGCTCGATGTCGCTAACGCGATCATCAAGGCATACGGCGTGACTCCTGCGAAGGTCCGCATGACGAATCTCCCGGCGAAGAAGGTCGCTCTTCGCACTCGCCGAGGCGAAGGGACGCGCGCTCGTCGCCACAAGGCCTACGTGTACCTCAAGAAGGGAGACACGATCCAGTTCGCGTAACCTCATAGATCATGAAGTCTTTCAAGCCAACATCCCCCAGCCGTCGCTCGATGACCGTCGTCACTTACCGTGGCGTGCTTACTCCTGGCGTGAAGCCTCACAAGGCGCTTCTCTCGAAGAAGACCAACCGTGCCGGCCGTAACAACGACGGACGCATCACGACCCGCCACCAGGGAGGAGGTCACAAGCGCATGCTCCGTGATATCGATTTCAAGTACAACAAGAAGAACATCCCGGCACGCGTCGAGACGATCGAGTACGATCCGTACCGCACTGCGTTCATCGCGCTCGTCGTGTACGCGGATGGAGAGCGCCGTTACGTGACCGCTCCTAAGGAGATGAAGGTAGGCGATTCGTTCATCGTCGGCGATAACGTCCCGGTAAAGATCGGTAACCGCCTTCCGCTCGGCAAGATTCCTTCCGGAACGTTCATCTACAATGTCGAGCTCCGTGCCGACGCTGGCGCGCGCATCGCGCGTTCTGCAGGCAACTACGCGGAAATCATCGCTCACGACGCTGGCTACGCGCAGGTGAAGCTTCCTTCGAGCGAGGTCCGCAAGATCTCCGAGCTCGCTTGGGCATCGGTAGGAGCTGTCGGCAACGAAGAGCAGCGCCTCCAGACCTACGGAAAGGCTGGAAAGAGCCGCTGGAAGGGTATCCGCCCTACCGTCCGCGGTACTGCCATGAACCCGGTTGATCACCCGCATGGAGGCGGTGAAGGAAAGCAGGGCCGCGGTCTCCGCCGTGCCAAGAGCATGTGGGGCAAGCCGACCGGCAAGGGACAGAAGACCCGCACGCCGAAGAAGTACTCCAACAAGTTCATCGTCTCTCGTCGAAAAGTCGGCAAGAAGCGATAAGTAAAAGGAAAAGCCCCGCTTATGCGGGGCTTTTCCTTTCGCTGCGCCCTTATCGATACGCAGGCTTGAGGATATCGGCCAGATCCGCGAGCGGGATGGATACGGTCTGCGTGCCGGCCGCGTAGGGCGCTACCTGGTAGGGAGGGAAGGTGAGGACGAGGTTCGCGCCGTCGATGGAGAAGCTCTGGAAGCTGTCAGTCTCCGGTTTCGTGCCGTCTTTGATGTAATCGGCATCCGCCATTTCACCTAGCGATGCCATGAGTTTCTCGCGCGAAAGGGCAGAAAGCCGAGCGAGGTAAGCAGTCTTCGGGAGGAAGAGGTTCCCGAGCGTAAGCTCGCTGCCGGTCTTCGCATCGAACACGAAGGTGCGATAGAAGGCATTCGGATGCGCACCCAGCGTATCGAGGTAGATGCTGTAGAGATACGAGATCGTGCCTGCGCCTGATTGTTCCTTGAACTCGATCACGAGGCTCTCCTTACGCTGGTCGAGGCCCATCATCTGGATATCGTCGTGAGAGAGGTTCGCGAAATTCCCTTCGCGCTTGAAGTCGGCGATCGTCGATTCTATGAATGATTTCATGCTCGCTACGGCTGCCGCGTCAGCCTTCGTGCCCGCAGTGGCTTTGAGACTGGTCTGCGCAGGGTAGGAGGTCTCGATATCGTAATAGGTCGCGTGCTCTTCGATAGACTGCGGCGGAAGCGCGGCCTGTGCCGGAGTAGAGGTGGCAGCTATGCCTGGAAGAGCCGAAGGACGCGGAGCCTGGTGGGTGGCCATATACCAGATGCTCATGCCAAGCAGGATAAGGAATATGAGCGCTGCACCGGCTAATTCCAGCGTTCGGACGCTCGGTTTCGTGAAAGTAGGCATCATTCCAGTATACGACCCTGGCCAGACCCGCGCCTATGTTCTTCGGGGAGAGTGCTCCTGCGCACTGAAGTTTGACATGCAGCGAGCTTTCATATAGATTTTACCTATCCCGCCTGGCGGGCTTTCCATTGTCTATCCATGTCACGATCCCTTAAGAAAGGCCCATACGTTGACCTCAAGCTTCAGAAGAAGGTTGAGGGGAAGAAGCCGTCATCGACGCCTTCTATTAAGACGTGGGCTCGTCGCAGCCAGATCGCTCCGGAGTTCGTCGGATTCACCTTCGGTGTCCACAACGGCCAGAAGCACATAGACGTCCTCGTTTCCGAGGAGATGGTCGGCCACTACCTCGGCGAGTTCTCCCCTACCAAGAAGTTCGTGCGTCACGGAGGTAAGATGCAGAAGCAGCTCGAGGCTAAGAAGCAGCAGGCTGAGATCGCTGCCGCGAAGGCCGCGAAGGCAGCTCCTGCGGCGCCTGCTAAGAAGAAATAAGTATGGCATCCACCGGAACTCACAAGCAGCCAGCTGCAGCCCGCAAGGCAGAAGAGAAGAGCGCTATCCGCGCGGAGCTCTCTACCTATAACCAGTCTCCTCGCAAGGTCCGTCTCGTGACCGACCTCGTGAAGGGCAAGCGCGTCGCTGACGCTATCGTCGCCCTCACCTTCCTCCCGAAGCGTGCCGGCCTTCCTATAAAGAAGCTCATCGAGTCTGCGCTCGCTAACGCGAAGAGCCAGGGCAAGGATATCGATGCCCTCCGTGTCGCCGACATCCGTGTCGACAGCGCAGGCATGATCGTCCGTGCCATGCCGCGCGCCATGGGACGTTCGGCACCTATCCGTCGCCGTCGCAGCCGCATAATCGTCCGTCTCTCAGACGCAGGCGCTAAGTAATACCATGACTCACACCGTACATCCTTACGCGCACCGCCTCGGCATCATCCGTGATTGGAAGAGCCGTTGGTTCGCTGCCGACAAGAAGTCCTTCCGCGAGAACATCGCGGCTGATGAGGCTATCCGCGCATTCTTCAAGAAGCGCGGCAAGGGCATGCATATCGCTGATGTCGAGATCGAGCGCTCTGCGAGCGAGGTCCGCGTAGTCCTCCATACCGCCCGCCCAGGACTCGTCATCGGACGTTCCGGCGAGAACGCGACGAAGCTCCGCAACGAGCTGTCGACCATCATCATGTCCAAGTCTTCCGGCACCCAGAAGCCGAGCGTAAAGCTCGATATCATGGAGATCCGCCAGCCTGAGACCTCGGCAGCCGTGGTGGGCTACCTCGTCGCTGAAGGGCTCGAGAAGCGCATGCCGTTCCGCCGCGTCCTCAAGACCACCGTGGAGAAGGTCATGGCGGTCCGCGAAGTCATCGGCGTACGCATCGTCGTCTCCGGACGCCTCGGCGGCGCTGACATGTCCCGCACCGAGCAGATCAAGCGCGGACGTATCCCGCTTCAGACCTTCCGTGCCAACATCGATTACGCTCAGGTCGAGGCGCTCCTTCCGTACGGCCTCATCGGCATCAAGGTCTGGATCTACCTCGGCGAGACGTTCGCTGATCAGCAGGCACAGAACACCCGCCGCGATTCACAACAGGCATCCCAGCCCCAGCAGGCGAGCGGGCCGCGCCGATAACATCTGACCTATGCTATTCCCAAAGAAAGTTAAGCACCGCAAGTGGCAGACCGGACGAAAGTCTCCGGAGCGCCTCGCGCGCCCTGATACCCGCGGCATCACGGTCTCCTTCGGCAGCCACGGCCTCAAGGCGACGACTCCGTCCCGCGTGACCAGCAACCAGATCGAGGCCGCTCGTAAGGTGCTTACCCGCGCTACCGGCAAGGGAGGCAAGCTCTGGATCCGCATCTTCCCTGATCGCCCGATCACCAACAAGCCGGCTGAGGTGGGCATGGGTAAGGGTAAGGGAGACCCGAAGCACTTCGTCTTCGAGGTGCAGCCAGGACGCGTGCTCTTCGAGCTCGACGGCGTAGACGACGCGAAGGCTCGCGATGCTATGCGTCGTGCAGGATCGAAGCTCCCGCTTAAGACGACCGTCGTCACCCGATAACATCATGGCTAAGAAGATTTCATTCAAGGATAAGAAGCCGGAGGAGATAACCAAGCTCCTCGGGGAGAAACGCGAAGAGCTCCGCACGCTCCGCTTCGGCGCAGCAGGCGCTCGTCCGAAGGACGCAGCGGAAGCCCGGAAGGTCCGCGCTGACATCGCCCGCCTCCTTACCGAGCAGACGGCTCAGGCAAACGCAGCAATCGCATAATTACCATGGAAACTACCAACACAATCAAGGCCAAGCCACAATCCTTCCGCGGAGTCGTCGTAAAGACGGCTATGACGGACACGGCTACGGTCGCGGTCTCTCGCTACGTGAAGCACCCTAAGTACAAGAAGTACCAGGTACGCACGAAGAAGTTCCTCGCGCACGATCCCGGCAACACGGTCGCTGTCGGCGATGCGGTCACTATCGTCGCTTGCGCGCCGATATCGAAGAGGAAGTCATTCCAGATAGCGAAGTAATACATTATTTATGGTACAGCCCCAGACAATCGTCACCGTTGCAGATAACTCAGGCGCGAAAGTAGCGCGCGTCTTCAAGGTGCTCGGGGGCTCCAAGCGCCGCTATGCTGAGATTGGCGACGTCGTCGTCGTATCGGTCCAGACCGCAGAGCCTCGCAAGTCCGTCAAGAAGAAGGACATCTACAAGGCCGTCGTCGTCCGTCAGAAGAAGCCGTTCCGCCGCGCTTCAGGAATCTACGTCTCGTTCGACGACAATGCTGTCGTCCTCATCGAGAAGCAGGGCAAGGAAATGGGTCCTAAGGGCAACCGCGTGTTCGGTCCGGTCCCTCGCGATCTCGTCGAGCGCGGATGGCAGAACATCGCGTCCATAGCGCCTGAAGTCGTCTAACCTCCTTTACTATGTCAAAAGCATCCAAGGGCATCCAGAGCGCCAAATTCAAGATAAAGAAGGGCGACCAGGTCGTGATCATCTCCGGCAAGGACCGCGGTACCGTCGGCAAGGTGGAGCGCGTGCTTCCTCAGGAAGCGAAGGTCGTCGTCGAAGGAGCAGCTCTCATCAAGCGCCATGTCCGTGGCACCCGCGGCCAGACCGGCCGCATCGTCGAGCGTCCGCGCGCTATCGCTATCTCGAACGTCATGCTCCAGGATCCTAAAGAGAAGAAGGGAACCCGTGTCCGTCGCGTCGAGAAGGACGGTGTCCGCAGCCGAGTCGCCATAAAGAGCGGGACTACGCTCTCCTAAGTACTATGAGTATGATAATGACCAAAGAAAAGCAGGCTCAGGCCTTCGACACCCTCAAGGAAACGTTCGGTTACACGAACGTCAATGCTTCGCCGAAGCTCGTGAAGGTGATCGTCTCGTCCGGAGTAGGTAAGGCAGACAAGGCTCGCAAGGCTCTCGTCGAGAAGCGTCTCGCGACCATAACCGGTCAGAAGGCATCTCCTCGCGCCTCCAAGCAGTCCATCGCGCAGTTCAAGATGCGCCAGGGCGAGATCGTCGGCTTCCAGGTGACCCTCCGCGGCCCTCGCATGATCAGCTTCCTCGACAAGCTCATCCACATCACGCTTCCTCGCACGCGCGACTTCCGCGGACTCACTGCGACCGCTATCGACGAGATGGGCAACCTCACTATCGGCATCAAGGATCACACCATCTTCCCTGAGACCGCTGACGAGGACCTCAAAGACGTATTCGGTCTCGCGATAACCATCGTGACTACTGCGAAGACCAAGAAGGAGGCAGAGGCATTCTTCCGCCACCTCGGCGTGCCCTTCAAGGCTGCAGCCGAATAGGCATCTCTTTATGGAAAGAAAAGGCCCGCATGAGCGGGCCTTTTCTTTTTTCTTGACGAGTCTTGTCTTGCAGCGTTATATGCGAGCAGGCAGCGTAGAAAGGAATAGCTCATGCCGCTAACAGAAGGACGCACCTGTCTTCGGATCGTCTCGTGGTGCCACCTGAATCCGCTGAGAATCGATCTCCCTCATCTGCCGATCGATTCTCAGCTCTTTCCGTCAGCCAAGGAGGGGTTCGAGGGCTTCTCTATGGCTCATCAGACCGGCTGGTTCGGCGCGAAGCGGGCGCTCGTGGACATCGCGGGCCTTACGCGACAGGAGGTCCGGGAGCATGTGAGTCAGGATTTCGGTGACGGAATTCAAGTGGAGCCGATGGATTTCCTGCGGGCCCTCGAATGGGTCTCGAAAGGGAAGTATGATACGCCGTTCCATTTCGATCGGATCATCGCCTACGTCAGCGGTGCCGAGTCTGCTGTCGCTGTCCCGGTCGAGGGGGGAGGCTTCAGGCGCGTTCCGTACCAAGGGGATGATGTTCCCTGGGAACCCGGTACCCTCGGACTGTTCATTTACGACTCTCTGTAAGAGTCAGAGGCCTCGCGGTAACGCGAGGCCTTTCTTTTGACTAAGGGAGCGAGCTTTTACAAGCGTCGATTCCACTGCAAAAGCGGTCTCGGAGCGAGCGGTTTGGCGGTTTGGAAGCATAGGCTGGAAGCAGCAGGTAAGAGATTTTCCTAAATATCTGGCCTGTGTCCTGGAAACCTCGCTTCCTAATCGGCGAGCCGCGAGCGCGGGTTTGACAGCCTAGAACCTAGCTGATAGATTACATGAACGGCTCCCCGGAGCTTTTTTCTTACTTCCTAGCGAGGGAGCGAAGAGAAGAATGGTCTTCCATTATTCTCTTCCGACCGAGTGCCAGGAAGCAAGTTTTCCTAAACTTATGGCCAAAGCCTCACAAATTGCTCGCAACGAGCGCAAGATGAAGACCGTCCTCAAGTACGCTGAGAAGCGTGCGGCCCTTAAGGCTGCCGGCGACTATGAGGGACTCCAGAAGCTTCCTCGCGATGCTTCCCCGGTCCGTGTCACGAACCGCTGCTCCGTCAGCGGACGACAGCGCGGCTTCATGCGCCCGTTCGGACTTTCCCGCATCGTCTTCCGCGAGCTCGCTCGCGAAGGCAAGATCCCGGGCGTTAAGAAAGCCTCCTGGTAAATTTAAGTATGGTTACTGACCGCGTAGGAGATTTCATCATCCGTCTCAAGAATGCTGGGGCGATAAACAAGACGACTGTCGTCGTTCCGTTCTCGAAGCATGTCGAAGAGATAGCATACAAGCTCAAGTCCCTCGGCTACGTGAAGGAAGTCGGGAAGTCCAAGGAACCGTACTCGTTCGAGGTGACTCTCGCGTATGACGACCGCGGCCAGCACAAGATCTCAGGCGTGAAGCGCGTTTCGAAGCCAGGACGCCGCCTCTACACTCCTTCTCACGAGGCGCACAACGTCAAGAACGGCATGGGAGCACGTCTCATCTCTACTCCGAAGGGCGTCCTTACCGATAGCGAAGCGCGCAAGACTCGCGTCGGCGGAGAGAATCTATTCGAGATCTGGTAATACACTGAATCATGTCCCGTCTTGCTAAGAAGCCTATCGCTATCCCTTCGAAGGTCACCGTCACTACCGACGGAGGCATCCTTTCGGTGAAGGGTTCGCTCGCGACGCTCGCGCGCCCGATCCACCCTTCGATCACCATGGAGATCACTCCAGAGGGAGTGCAGATCATGCCTGCGAACTCGACTAAGCTCGCTCGCGCGCTTACTGGCACCTTCGCTGCGCACACTCGCGCGATGATCTCGGGCGTAGAGACTCCTTTCAAGAGGGTGCTCATCATGAAGGGCGTGGGATTCAAGGTAGAGCTCCGCGGACGCGACCTCGTCTTCAACGTCGGCTTCTCTCACCCGGTCACCCTCGCAATCCCAGAAGGGCTCGATGCGAAGGTCGAGAAGCTCAACATCACGATCGAAGGCGCTGACAAGCAGAAGGTAGGGCAGTTCGCTGCGGAGATCCGCGCGATCAAGCCGCCTGAGCCATACCTCGGAAAAGGTATCGCGTACGACAACGAAGTTATCCGCCGCAAGCAGGGCAAGAAGGCTGTCTAATCTCTTATGGCTACTACCGCACTCAACAAGAAGGAACTCCGCGACCGCAGGCATCGCCGCGTGCGTGCCCGCATCACGGGTACGGCTGCGCGCCCGCGCCTCGCGGTCTACAAGTCGAACCGTTTCGTATCGGTGCAGCTCATCGATGATCAGGCAGGACACACCATCGTCGCGAGCCACGGCCGCGCTTTCCCTGGCGCGCTCACGGTTCAGGCCGAAGCGGTGGGCAAGGCTATCGCTGCTGCCGCGAAGAAGGCCGGCATCGAGACCGTGGTCTTCGATCGCGGAGGATACGCGTACGCAGGACAGATCAAGGCGCTCGCGGAAAGCGCTCGTGCTTCAGGACTCACTTTCTAATACATGACTGATACAACGACTCTCGATACGAATACCGCAGTCGCGGATGCTGCTCCTGAGGCAGCGCCAGCTTCGGTAGCTACCGAAGCTGCTCCGGCAGCGCCTGCCCGTGACGCTGGTCGCGGCGGCTATCGCGGCGCGGGAGGTCCTGGCGGTCGTCGGGCCCCGGGCGGTCGCGGTGGAGATGGCCGCGGTCGCGGTCCTCGCGCTCCACGCGAGCGCAGCGAATTCGAGCAGGCTACCCTCGAGGTCCGTCGCGTAGCCCGCGTGATGGCCGGAGGACGCCGTTTCTCCTTCAGCGTCACTGTCGTCATCGGTGACAAGAAGGGCCGTGTCGGCGTCGGACTCGGAAAGGGTGCTGATACCGCGCTGGCGATCGACAAGGCGGTACGCGATGCAAAGAAGCATCTCATCACCGTCGCTCGAACCGCTGACGGTTCCATCGCTCACGAGGTATCGGTCAAGTACTCGTCCTCCACCGTTACCATCATCCCTTCTCCAGGCCGCGGTATCGTCGCCGGCTCAGCTATGCGCACCGTGCTCGAGCACGCGGGCGTCACGAATGTCATCGCGAAGATCCTCACTCGCACGAAGAATAAGCTCACTATCGCGCGCGCGACCGTAGCTGCTCTCAAGAGCGCTCGTTCCCGCTAATCTTTTCCGTATGCAGTCAAACCTACTCGCTCCCAAGACTCCTCGCATAACGTCCGCTCGTGTCGGACGCGGCGGTACCCGTGGAAAGACTTCCGGTCGCGGTACCAAGGGTCAGAACGCTCGCGCAGGACACAAGAAGCGCCCTGAGATGCGCGATCTCCTCAAGAAGCTCCCTAAGCGCCGCGGATACGGCAAGAACCGTGCACGTACGGTCCGCTCCGTGCGCAACTCCTATGTACCGGTGAACCTCTCGGTCCTCGAAGTAGCGTTCATGGCTGGAGATGCGGTCACGCCCGAGACTCTCTACAAGAAGGGACTCGTATCAGGACGCGGAGGCAAGATCGCGTACGTGAAGATACTAGGTACCGGCACCCTCACCAAGGCGCTCAAGGTATCCGACTGCACCGCGTCCGAAGCGGCGCAGAAGGCGATCGAAGCCGCCGGAGGTTCCATCCTCGTCTAACCGACCTCCATGATCGAACGCTCTATCCACAAGCTGAAAATCGTCTTCTCGGATAGGGTCATCCGGACCCGCATCCTTTTCATACTCGGCGCGTTCGCCGTATTCCGCGTGCTCGCAGCTATCCCGATCCCGGGCGTCAATCGCGTGGCGCTCGAGCAGTTCTTCACGAACAACCAGTTCCTGGGACTCCTCAACATATTCTCGGGAGGCGGGCTGGCGAACCTCTCCGTCGTGATGCTCGGCGTCGGTCCGTACATCACCGCGAGCATTATCATGCAGCTCGCGACCGTGATCTTCCCTAAGGTGAAGGCCATGTATACCGAGGAAGGGGAAGAGGGCCGCACCCGGTTCATCTCCATCTCTCGCGTCATAACGGTGCCTCTCGCAGTCGTCCAGTCGGTAGCGTTCCTCACGCTCCTCGAGTCGCAGGGCATCCTTCTCGCGCTCACTCCGTTCGCGTTCGCCGTGAACGTCGCGCTGGTCGCTGGCGGCTCGATGCTCCTCATGTGGATCGGCGAGCTCATCACCGAGTTCGGCATCGGCAACGGCGTCTCGCTCATCATCTTCGCGGGCATCGTCGCGCATCTTCCGGCCGGCATCAGCCAGGCGCTGTTCACCGCATCGGCAGCGAACATCCCGGCGTACATCGGCTTCGCTATCCTCGCGCTCGTCGTGATCTTCCTCGTGGTGATGGTCTCCGAAGCAGAGCGTGCTATTCCTATACATTACGCTCGCGCGACCCGCTCGCTCGGAGGATCCGCGCCTACCTATCTTCCTCTGCGCCTTCTCCAGGCCGGCGTCATGCCGATCATCTTCGCGCTCTCGCTCCTGCTCCTTCCGCAGATGGTGCTTACCGGCCTTACCTCATTCGGTATAGCAGGCTCAGCCGGATGGCTCGCTGCGTACACGGCATTCACCTTGAATCCGTACTGGCACGGGGCGGTCTACTTCATCCTCGTCGTTATGTTCACGTACTTCTATACCTCGATCACGTTCGAGCCGCACCGCGTCGCAGAGAATCTCCAGAAGTCCGGCGCGTTCGTCCCCGGCGTACGTCCTGGACGCGAGACGGAATCGTACATCGCGAACGTGGTCAATCGCATCACTCTCCCTGGCGCAGTCTTCCTCGGACTCGTGGCGGTCATTCCGTTCATCATCCAGGGCCTTACCGGCATCACGGCGATACTCGTCGGCGGTACCGCGCTTCTCATCGTCGTGAACGTGGTGCTCGATCTTATCCGGAAGATCGATGCCCAGGCATCCCTCCGCGAATATTAGACTCGAAGCTACAAAATCATCCCGTCTGCTTCGTTACGGGTCCTCGCTATCTCTTCCACCGTACTGCTAGTACGTTTCCAGAAATCGCTACCCCGCGCCTCGCATCCAGAACGATTTTCTAGCTTCGTGATACATTAGGCAGCATAGTATGGAACTGAACACTATCCTCTTCATCGGAAAGCCCGGCAGCGGAAAGGGGACGCAGACAGCGCTCCTGTCCGAGAAGACCGGCTGGCCCGTCATCGCTTCAGGCGACCTTTTCCGTGCGCTCATAAAGGAAGACACGCATGTCGCAGAGCGCATGCGCGAAGAGCACGAGAAAGGACTGCTCGCGCCGGATTGGTTCGCGACCTACCTCTTCCAGAAGTCGGTGCTTCCTATCCTTCCTGCCGAAGGCGTCATTTTCGACGGGTTCGGCCGTAAGGCTCCAGAAGCCGCGGTCGTCATCGAAGTCCTGAATTGGCTCGGTCGCCCGTTCACCGCCGTCCATATAAAGGTATCGGATGAAGAGATCGTCAGCCGTATCACCAAGCGCAGCGAGGTCTCAGGCCGCGCGGACGATGGAGCGATTGCGAAGCGTCTCGAAGAATATCGCACGTTCACGGAGCCTGCGATCGACACATTCCGTGCGAGCGGCCGCCTTGTCGAGGTCAACGGAGAAGGTGACGTGGCACAGATACAGGAGGACATTCGTGCGCACCTTAATCTGGCTTAGATGTTCGTACGGACTCCTGAAGAACGCATAGGCATCATCGAGTCGGGGAAGCGCCTCGGCGAAGTCATCGATGCGATAGCAGCATTGGTCGCTCCCGGAGTCTCGACCGCGTTCCTGGATAGCGAAGCGGAACGGCTCATTATCGCCGGAGGCGACATGCCTGCGTTCAAGGGGTATACGCCCGAGGGCGCGCGCCGGCCGTATCCGGCAACGCTCTGCGTGTCGGTGAATGACGAAGTGGTGCACGGCATCCCGAGCGAACGCATCCTCAAGGAGGGGGACATCGTCTCGCTCGATCTCGGCCTCATCCACGACGGATTCATCACGGATTCCGCGGTCACCGTGCCTGTGGGGAAGACCACGCCGCAGGCGTACGCGCTCATGGACGCCACGCGCGATGCCCTGGAGGCAGCGATCCTCGCCGCTCGCCCGGGAAATCGTATCGGGGACATCTCCTTCGTCACCGGCGAAGCCTTCAAAGGGACCGGCTTCTCGGTCGTGAAGATGCTGGGCGGGCACGCGGTCGGCCGTGCGGTCCACGAAGAGCCGTTCATCGCTAACGCAGGACATCCGGGTACCGGACAGGAGATAAAGGTGGGCATGGTTCTCGCTCTCGAACCGATCGCGAACATGGGCAAGGCAGCCGTATCTATCGCTCCGGACGGATACACCTACCGCACCAAAGACGGTTCCCTCTCCGCGCATTTCGAGCATTCCATCCTGGTCGAGGAGAATGAGACGCTAGTGATCACGCGTAGAGCGAGTGAGGTATAATAGGCGCATGACACATTTCGAGAAGCTCGTGCGCGATGGCATCCCGGCTCTTCTGGATGAGAAGGGCGTGCTCTTTGAGGAACGGATCGCGAGTCCTGACGAGTACAAGGCAGAGCTCATCAAGAAGCTGGTCGAGGAAGCGGGAGAATTCTCCGAGGTCAGTTCTATAGAAGAGCTCGCTGACGTGCTCGAAGTAGTGACTGCCCTCAAGGCGCTTCCTGAATATGCCGATGTCGAAACCGTGCGCCTGAAGAAGAGGGAGGAACGCGGCGGATTCGATACGGGAGTGATGCTGAAGGCGGAAAAATAGCAGGCTGACAGCCCTTGCGGGCTGTAGTATAGTGCGTCTACGTAAGCGCCTCCGGGCGTTCTTTAGTATCAAGACCTAACAACCCTATCCCTATGCCGATTCCACATCCTAAGAAAGAGCGCACGTTCGTTATCGTGAAGCCTGACGGCGTCCAGCGCGCGCTCGTGGGCGAGATAATCAAGCGCTTCGAGCGCACGGGTCTCAAGCTCATCGGCATGAAGCTCACGGTGCTCGATTCAGATCGCATCTGGAAGCACTACAGCAAGGACGACGCCTGGTTCATCAAGAAGGGGACTAAGATCGCCGAGGATCGCGCAGCAGCAGGGCTCTCCGCGGAGAAGGAGCCTATCGAGTACGGCAAGGACATCATCCGCGCGCTCGAGAAGTTCATGACGTGCGGACCGGTAGTCATGATGGCTCTGGAAGGCAACTCAGCGGTCGCGGTCGTCACGAAGCTCACCGGAGGCACCGAGCCTGCGACTTCGGACGTGGGCACTATCCGCGGCGACTTCACCATCGACTCCTACAACATCGCGGCTATCGATGACCGTGCGGTCCGTAACCTCATCCACTGCTCCGACACCCCGGAGAACGCGGAGGCCGAGATCGCTCTCTGGTTCGATGAGAGCGAGCTCATCTCCTACCGCCTTATCGCTGACGAGATCCTCTACGACGTGAATCTCGACGGCATAATGGAATAGGCAGATACGCTTTTCGAAAGAACCGCCCTAGGGCGGTTTTTTCGTGCGTCGCTCCTCTATCCCTTTACGCGGAGATGCAATCAGTCAGGGAAGGGAATCCCGGCTGCGGAGTGGCTTTTCCGGTACGGAAATGGTATTCCTGTACTCGACGTTCCTTGATATCTGAAAGCCTGTTCGCCGCAGCAGGAAGCGCCTTACCGGTAAGGCTCTTCCTGCTGTGGCGAAACCGGAACAATCCGGATCCGTCGTACGGCGTGCTCCTAGGAAGGAGAAGGGTATGTCCCGCGTAGGTATGCTTGGCCGGCTTCCGCTGGCTCTCTACAGTCTCACTAACGACGGACTCAGCGAAGCTCAGGCTCTCGTGAATCTGCTCGGGGGCGACAACGGTCCTGCGTGGATCGCGTATTTGAAGCGCGTCCGGAGTGACGGCCTCCCCGACGCAGATCTGAAGGCGTGGGTGCCGTCGGCACTCGCATTGATCGACCCCGATGTCGAACTCGATCTCGGCGCCTGCGATGATCCGTCCGCGCTCACGACCCGTGAAGGTGTCGTGATCTCGAGCGACTTCGTGTCGCGGGTACTCTCGAGAGCCGTGAAGTTCGTCAGGCCTGAAGGCATGTCGTTCTCCAGCTGGGAACTTACGGAGGCAGCTCGCGGGCATGAGATCATTGCCGCTCACGGAATGAACGGAATGAACGGAACGTTCGACGAGTCCGTGCTCTGCGCGTGCATCGATCGGATGATGCGCCTCCAGCGTAGCGGTGAGGAAGGAGCGCTTCTCGCCGACGGCAGATGGAACATCTTCTGTCTCGCCGACTGCGTCGTGACTATGTACTGGACCGGTCGCCTCCTGGGCTGGCACATTCGCCCGTGGGATCTAAGCGGTCCTTGGGGAATCGGCTCCCGTACGTTCTCTCCCAATTAATCCTATCCCTCACCTCATCGATACTTCGTATCTTTGAGCGTGAGGGATTTTTCGTATCCGCTTCCTGGAGACCTGACGTTCGAGGCTCCCGATCCATTTCCTGAACCTCCTCCTGCTGTCGAAGCGCCTGAGCCGAACCGCTCGAGACTGCTGTACCGCAACCTGTAACCGACCCGGTTCACATTCCTGGTGCTCCGCACCGGCTGCTCAGTAGGAGGTATCCACTCCTGTCGCATCAGCGGTTTTGGTATACTGCTTCCGGAGCCGCCCTTACAGCGACTTGCTCATACTCCGGGAGCCTTATATCCCGCGTTTCCGCAGCATCCTCGGATGCTCAACGTCGCGCGATGCGGGCACCCACGTGGCACCAAAAGTTGCCACACGGGGGCGGTTCCGCAGAAATCCCGGCACCCTAGGGTGCCGGGATTTCTGCGTGCTAGAGTATTCCTATGATTCAGACTTCGTCGCGCCTTCGGTGGCTCCTGGCTGCGCTGGTTGCGGCGCTCATCATCGCTGCGCTCGAGCAGTGGGCGGTCGCTGATTTCCTCTACTGGCGCTACGTATGGTTCGACGTGCCGATGCACTTCCTCGGCGGGCTCACTATCGCGCTCTCGCTCGTGGCGCTCTCAGGGAGCCGGTTCCGTCCGTACGCGTTCATCACCTGCATGGTGCTTGTCGCTGTGGGATGGGAAGTGTTCGAAGTCATCATCGGCTCGCCGCAGAAGGCGAACTATGTGCTCGATACCTCGCTCGATCTCCTCATGGATACGCTCGGGGCATCCCTTATCTATCTCATAGCCCGGTATTCCGTATGGCGCTCCGCGTAACCTTCCATGGCGGCGCGGGAGCCGTCACCGGGTCGAACTTCCTTGTCGAGGGAGAGCAGGGAAAGCTCCTGATCGACGTGGGTCTCGAGCAGGGAAGGGACTTCTCGGTAGCTTCCATGTATTCGCCCTTCCCGTACGACGTCCCTTCGATAGATGCCGTCGTGATCACGCACGCGCACCTGGATCATATCGGACGGGCTCCGAAGCTCATGCGCGAAGGCTTCAAGGGGAAGCTGTACATGACCCCGCCGACAGCCGACCTCATGGAGCTCATGCTGCATGACAGCGTCGGGCTCCTTACGCGCGAAGCCAAGAGCAAGGGACTTGATCCGCTCTATGACGAGAACGACGTGAATCGCCTGATGGCGCACGTCGTAACGCTCGATTATCACGTGGAGAAGGAAATCGCTCCGGGCCTTTCCGTGTACCTGCGGGATACGGGCCATATCCTCGGCGCGGCCTCCGTGCGTGTGCGGGATACCCATGACGATACGAGCGCGGTCTTCACAGGAGATCTGGGGAACTCGCCGAACCCGTACCTGAACGATTTCGAGGCCGTGCCGGATGCCGATGCGGTCATCATGGAAGCGGTCTATGGCGATCGCCTGCATGAGCATCTTGATACGAGAACTCCTCAGCTGCGAGATACCCTGAAGCGCGCTATCGAGCGAGGCGGCACTATCCTCATGCCCGCGTTCTCCATGGAGCGCACCCAGCTCATGCTCTATGAGATCTCGAACCTGATGGAGGCAGGCGAGCTCCCGAAGATACAGGTGTTCCTCGACTCTCCGCTCGCCATCTCGGTCACGGAGATATATGAGAAATGGGCAGGAACGTATTTCAATAAGGAAGCCAAGGAGGAGACTAAGCGCGAGAAGAGCATTTTCCGGTTCCCGTTCCTCACCATGACGCCAACCCGCGAGGATTCGGAGACGATTACTCGCGAACCTGAACCGAAGCTGATCATCGCCGGTGCCGGCATGAGTCACGGAGGACGCATCGGCCGATGGGAGGCTAAGTATCTGCCGGACCCGAAGACGACACTGCTTATCGTGGGGTATCAGGCTCCAGGAAGCCCGGGCCGACTGCTTCAGGACGGCTCTTCGCACGTGAAGCTCGACGGCAGGGATGTGAAGGTCCGTGCCAAGGTAGAATCGCTTACGAGCTGGTCCGCGCATGCTGACCGGGACGGCCTTCTCCGGTTCGCCGAGAGCACGCTCCCGCGTGCCAAGAATATCTTCGTCTCTATCGGAGAACCGGCGGCGCAGCGCTTCCTGGCACAGCGGATCCATGACTTCCTCGGTGCCAATGCCATAGTCCCGTCACAGGGCGAGGTATGGACCATCTCGAAGAATGGCGTGAAGAAAGGGTAGGTTTCCCGCTATACTGAGGGAATGGAAACAACATCATTCGATACCGCCAAGGTAACGTCGGCACTCGAGCTTACGGGCTACAAAGTCATGAAGAATGTGGGAATCGCACGCGGCATCGTCGTCCGCTCGCGGTCGGTCATCGGCTCCATCGGAGCGGGCATTCAGACCCTATTCGGCGGCAATATCACGCTGTATGAAGAATTGTGCGAGAAAGCGCGCGAGCAGGCCTTCGAACGCATGTGCGCGCATGCGCACGCGGCAGGAGCGAATGCGATCCTTAGCATGCGGTACGATGCTACGGAGATAGGGGAGGGAGTCACTGAAGTGCTCTGTTATGGCACGGCGGTCGTCGTCGGATAGTTCCTGCGCAGAATATAAGAAAAGCGCCCGGTTCAAGTACCGGGCGCTTTTCTTTAGGATTCGCTACTTCTGAACCTTTGCGATCACGCGAGCGAATGCCTCAGGGGCGGTCGCGGCGAGAGTGGAGAGGACCTTGCGGTCGAGCTCGATCTCAGCCTTCTTGAGCGAATCGATGAAGGTGCTGTAGGACTTGAATCCGGCCTCGCGGACAGCCGCGTTGAGGCGGACGATCCAGAGCTGGCGGAAATCGGTCTTCTTGTCCCGGCGGTGGTTGAACGCGTTCTTTCCTGCGTGCACCAGCGACTCCTTCGCGAGGCGGACCTTGGTTGACCTGCCATGGCGATAGCCCTTGGCGCGCGTCAGTATATTGCGGCGGCGCTTCGCTGATGCTACTCCTCCTTTAACTCGTGCCATACAGAAATCGATTACGTGGATTAGATAGAAGTCTTCGAAAGGAACGCGCGGCGAATCTTGTTCGGTACCTGGATGATGTTCGCACGGGCCTTCACGCCCTTGGTGCGTCCGCGCTCCTTGGCATTGAAATGGTCCTGACCAGGCTTACGCGCAATAAGCTTACCGTTGCGGGTAACACGGATGCGCTTGGTGTATGACTTATTTGTTTTCATGGATAGGTGTTTCTGCTGCTGGTGCCTGAGGACGCTTGGTAGCATCCGCGACGGCTTTTCGATCCTGCTCGATGATGCCGGCGAATCCTTTCGGGGCGCGGGTTATCGGCTCGGCGATCTTGTAGGGATAGGGGATGAGGAGCATGAACTTCTCGAGCCTCGTCTTGAGGAAGGCTTCGTCCATGCCCTTGTATCGGCCCTTGAGGAAGAGTTCCATGCGGACCCGGTGGCCTTCAGCGAGCCATTCGGCTGCTTTCTTGGCCTTAAGCCGCATATCGTTCTCTCCGGTCCCGACCTTGATCTGAACCTCCTTGGTCTCGGATACCTTGACCTTGCTTCGCGCCGCGCTTTCTCGTTTGCTCAGCTCGTACTGAAATTTACCATAATCAGTGATTTTAGCAACGGGCGGAACGGCATTCGGCGAGATCTCGATAAGGTCTAAACCGGCCGCCTCTGCGGCTTTCTGGGCCTCTTCAGTGCTTAAGACCCCCAGATTCTCGCCTGCAGCGCCAATAACGCGGAGCTCCTTCGCGCGAATCTCCCGGTTTATGCGTACTCGATCGGTTGTACTCAAGGTCGTGTTAGCCGCATTGTAGCAGGGAAAGGCCCTCTCGGCAACGAAATTATCGGTTCAGGCGGCCTATGTGCTATGTTTTAGGGAGCTTGGAGCGAGGTCTTTATGGTTGATATGGATTCTGGGGGCCCGATAGAGGCCGCTGCTGCCGAAGACACGGCTCCGGAGGAGGCGAAGGGGTTCTTCGAGGGTATCCTCGAAGTCGCCTACATCCTGCTCGCGGCTTTGTTCAGGGCATTATTTTCTGCAGAAGAGCAGGAACCGGATGATTCTCTCCTCGAAGAGGGCGAGGATGCATGAAAGGGGCGCTGACTCGTGTCAGCGCCTATTTTCCTTTATGAGCGGTTCTTCGGGAGCTTCAGCTTTCCGAAAAAAGGAAGATAGATATCATCCTCGAAGGCTACCTGGAGCTCATGCTTCTTCACGCGGTCGGTGAACTCGACCGGAGCGCCCTCGATGACCGCGAGCGGCTGGCATTCGTCGCCTTCGCCCATGACAAGCACTCCGGCAGCAGCCAGGCCGTCAGCGATCGAGACCTGCTCGAACTTGAATCCGCGTCCGTACAGGTCCTTCTCCTTCCGATAATCCTTAAGGCCCTTGATGCCGGCATACCCGAGCGCGATGCCCACGATGCCAGTCCGTAGCGGCAGGACCCGGCTATCGGTCACGACGACGCCCAGATTCGCTATGCCATACGCCTGCATGAGCTTCGTGCGCAGGGCAGCAGCAGCGCGATAGCTATCCTTCGGGAGAAGGATCAGCTTCCCGTCGGCGTTGGATTCGTCGATGCCCGCATTCGCCATGACCATGCCGTCCTTGAGGGTGAGCCAGACCCAGGGAGTCTTGATCGCGAGGCTGCTCTCGGCACGGATGATCTTCTCCCGAGACTTCTCATCTCCGAGCGGCGCGGTCCGCTTCTCCGCGAGCGCCGCTATCTTGCTGGTGACTATGAGCACCGAGCCTTCCTTGAGAGAAGGGAGGTGCTCCAGGATGAACGCGGACAGGCTCTCGCCCTCGCGGAAAAGCCGGGTCTTAATTGGCCGTACCTGCATGCGTCTTTCCTTTTAGGAGCCTGATACCGAGATACGCGAGGGGCGTATACGCCGCTCCCATCATCACCTTGAAGAGCCACCAGGTGATGATGATGCTTATGAGGGTAGGCGTGTCATAGATGCCGAGGAACGCGATGACCATGAATATCGCCGTATCGAGCAGCTGGGACCAGAGGTTAGAGAGGAAGGAACGGAGCCAGAAGAGCTTCTCCCCGAATTTCCCCTTGAAGAAGAAGAACGAGATGACATCCTGATATTCCGCGATGAGATAGGCTGCGAGCGATGCGATCGCGATGCGGAGCGAGACGCCGAATACCTGGTCATAACCCTCTTTCGCCCAGAGGCCGTCGACGGACCACGGCATCGCGAGCGAGATCAGGTTGTAGCCTATGAAGAGGACGGTGGATACGAATCCTGCGAGCACGAAGAACTTGGCGATCTTCCTTCCGTACACCTCGCCGATGACGTCCGTCATGAGGAATACGACAGGGAACATGAACACTCCTACCGAGAGGTGGGAATCGAACAGGAACGGCATGATCTTGAGGCCGAGCGTGTTCGCGGCGATGAGCGAGGTGATATAGATCGAGAGCGCGATAAGAACCTTCTTGAGCGAACGTTCGTCGAGTGAAGCGAGTGCGTGAGTCATGGGAGATAGCTAAAGGATAAGAGTCGGGGAGAGAGTCCTATCCCGTGAAGCTCGACCAGGTACTCGTACTCTTATTGTGAAGCATAGGCGTTTGTCGCGAGTATATAGCACGAGTCGGCCCCGAGCCAAAGAAGAGGCGGCGCGCGGCTTTGTGCGCGGCGACCTGTACATGACGGCGCCGCTGGTGTAG
>CAYWEI010000006.1:0-4865 GCA_964457265.1 uncultured Candidatus Saccharibacteria bacterium | reverse complement strand
TGTTTTTTTTTTTTCCGCGGTGGGGGGTTTTTTTTCGCCCGCCGGCGACTCGTGCTTTTCTGCCGATCCGATTACAGCGCAGGAGCGGGCATCGTGCTCGATGCCTTCTTGATGTCCTTGCTGAATTCCTTGAGGATCTCAGTGAGTTCATCGAGGTCAGCCTGACACTTCGCCTTGCTGGTTCCGTCAGTGCCTGAGCAGTTCAGCCGGATCTGGTCACGCTGGGCGCTGATGTCTTCCTTGCCCTCCTGGAGGACGGTCGCGAGGTCCTTTTTCGGGTTCATCACGAAGTACACGGAGATGACGAGGAGCACGGCGAGAATGCCGGCGATAGTCCATGCGAGCGTAAGCTTTTTCTGCATATCCATAAATTGAATCGTTCGGGTTAGCTAATGACGGGACTCTACGCTCCAGATGCTGAAGCGTTCATGAAGAGTATAGCTCAATCCCGAGCAGTCGAATCCTCAATGATTCCTAAGGTGTCACCTTAGTACAGGACTAAGGTGACACCTTAGGAAAGGGATAAGAAAACGTCCTCCCGGTAATAAGCCGGGAGGACGGAGGCAAGGTTAGTCAGCGAAGGCGTGCTCACGGTCCAGTATCCCTCTCCATTCCCAATCCGCCAGGAGCGGAAGGAACTTCCGGACCTGGCAGATATCGAGCGCACCCATATGGAATGCGTACGAGGGAATATCGCTTCCGGAGATCGTGCCGCTAGCAAGGCTGACGTATACGTCCGAGAGTTCGGACGCATTCCGGTTCAGCGTGCCTGGCGAGAGCCAATAGATCCCCTGCGGGTCTATGTGGCCGTTCGCTTGGCAGACCATCGAGCACCAATCAGTCGAATCGATATAGGGATACCAGCAGAAGCCTTCGAACGGGATGCCGCGAGCGGCAAGTTCCGGCACGAGGGCTTCGCACTCGAGCACCATATATTTCAGCCACGTTATGCGATCTTCGACATATCCCCGGATATTCGTCTCGGACAGCATGATAGGCAGTCCGGAATGATCAGCATACTGCAGAGCGACCTCTTTGAACCCGAGCGGACGGATCTCTTCGGATCTTCCGGACACGTTCCATCCCGCCTCATGGATCGGATAGTAATCGAGTCCGAGGATATCGATCCGTGCCGGATGGTCCTTGAACCAGCTTACGTCCTCTCGCGTCATGCCGTGCTTCCTGAAAAGCCAATAGAGCGGGTGCTTCCTGTCGAGCTTTCCGGATATCAGGTCGAGCACCGAGAAGCGGAGACGATTGCTCTTCCATGCGTGATACCTGGATCGCGTGTCGAGCGCCTGGTGGTGTTCGCAGCTGTCAGTGTGCAGGAACCGCACGCCAGGAACCGTATCGATGAGCATCTCGGTCACAAGGCAGATGCCCCGCGACATATTGAGAAGCATGGGAATCAAGCTCTCATGTCCGGTCCGGTACGGATACCAGACCCCGCAGAAGCCCGCGAGCGCAGCGGTGGCATACGGCTCGTTGATGCACGTATACCATTTCACCCACGGATAGCGTTCCGCGAATGCGCGGACGAAGCTCTCGAGCCGTTCGGGGAAGGCTGAGTTGAGGTATCCGTCCGCAAGCCATGATGGAGTCCCGGTGTGATGGCACGGGTCCACGATGGGAGTCAGATGCAGTTTGCGGACGAGTCCCATGTATCGGTCGGTCCAGTCCCAGTCGTACTCTCCAGGCGCTCGCTCGATAGAGGGCCAAGGGATGCACGCTCTGAATTTCTGGAGCCCGTCCGCTTTCAGCTGGATGAGGTCGGTCCTGTACCGCTCGGTGTGAAGGGTCGTCTCGAGGATGTTGGTACCTGAGTCGTGTATCGGAGTCCCTTCGAATCCGGTGAGATAGGCGAGACGAGGCGGTGGCCGCGAAGTCGAATCAATGAGCCGTACGGCCATTCGGTAACCTTCCTATGAATGTGCGAGCTGAATAGTCAGCTATTCTGATAGCGACCATACCGCACCCTACCTAAAGAGTTCATGAGTCCGCGCGGCAACTCTTTAATGAACGCTTCATGCTAGTAAGTCTACTATTCCAGCGTACTTATTAACGACATAGACAGATGGCAACAGTAATAAACAATCCTGATTCAGGATCGGGCGCGGGAGCAGGCGGATGGATCATGGCAGGCGTCATCGTCGTGGTGGTCGCGCTCGTCGCGATATTCGTCTGGCCCGGCTTCGGGAAGGGAGGGGCCGCGGCACCCGCGAGCCCGACTCAGGTGAACGTGCAGCTCCCGGCGCCGAGCGTGGGAGGAGACGCAGCACCGGCACAATAGCAGCTAACAGATAACTATCTTCACTATGGAATTTCTCATTTGGATCGTATTCGGTGCTATCGCAGGATGGATCGCCTCGATGATCATGAAGACGAACGGCAGCCAGGGTCTCTTCGTCGATATCATCGTCGGTATCGTGGGCGCTGTGCTCGGAGGATGGATCATGAACATGTTCGGTCAGCAGGGCGTCGAGGGCTTCAATCTTTATAGCTTCCTCGTCGCGATCTTCGGCGCGGTCGTGCTCCTTGCGATCGTGAAGATGATCCGTCGCGCGTAACGCACGTACGGGATAAAAGGGAAAAGGCCCCGTACGGGGCCTTTTCCCTTTTAAGGCAGAGAAGCTTCCGAAACGACGCGGATGGAATGGTATCCTTCAGGGCATGACCATGCTCGTGAATATCATCATCTTCCTGGTGTCAGCGGCTATCGTCTGGTTCTTCGCTGGCATCGTTATCGAAGCGGTCGGCCGTATCGCCCGGAGATTCTGCAAGACAGGCTTCTTCACCGCGTTCTTCATACTCGGATCCCTAACCTCCATCAGCGAGGTGTCTGTCGCCGTCAACTCGAGCATCGCGGGAGTGCCGGGGGTATCCGTGGGCAATCTGGCGGGCGCTTCTCTCGTCATCCTCCTGCTTATCGTGCCGGTCCTCGCGATTGCCGGCCGCGGGATCACGCTCAATGACGCTGTCTCCAAGCGGAGCCTGCTGCTCCTGCTGTGCGTCGTGGCGCTGCCGTCGCTCCTGCTCATCGACGGGAACGTCACGAAGACCGAAGGGCTCGTGGCGCTCCTCGCTTACGGCACGGTCGCCTATGCGCTCTGCCTGAATAGGAAATCAATCAGCGCATGCGATGTGCTGGCCGAGAAGGCGGCGAGCACGCATCCGCTCCTGTCAGATATCGGCCGGATCCTCATCGGCGGCATAGCGATATTCGCAGCGGCTCATTTCCTCGTCGAGCAGGCGGTGTATTTCTCTTCGGTGCTGAGCATCCCCGCATCTCTCGTGGGGCTCCTCCTTCTCTCGATCGGCACGAATATCCCGGAGCTCGTCATCGCGATACGGTCAGTCCTCACGCGGAAGACAGGTATAGCGCTCGGAGACTATCTGGGGTCAGCGGCGATGAATACCTTCATATTCGGATGGCTCGCGATCTCTAACGGCACCTTCCTCGTAGAATCCAGCGAGTTCTTCGTGACCACGTTCCTGCTCGTTTCAGGATTGCTGTGCTTCTATGTGTTCGCCCGCAGCAAGGCCGGCATATCCCGCGGCGAAGGGATCTTCCTGCTGCTCTTCTACGTCGCCTTCCTCATATTCCAATTCCTCAATGTGCTCCGTCTCGCAGGGGCCTGATAGTTCCGGAAGAAAAATCGGACGATACCTCGCGCCTGCGGCGTTGCCGGTATACTAGAGGCATGCGGATGCGATCGAACGAGCCTGATAAGGCGGAATATATCGCCCGGAAAGGAGAGCGCGGGTTCACGCTCATAGAGCTCCTGGTAGTCATCGCTATTATCGGGCTTCTCTCAGGCGTCGTTCTGGCTTCCTTGAATACTGCACGTGATAAGGCTAATGATGCGAAGCGTAAGGCAGAGGTGAAGACGCTCATGACTGCTGTCGGCGCATTCTATGCCCAGAACGGTTACTTGCCTCGGAACGCGAATGGCTGGTGCACCTACATATCGAACCCGGTATATACGGCCGGCTTCACCTCGGACCTCGTACCTACTTATCTGCGAGCGCTTCCTCGCGATCCTAAGAATCCGGGAGTAAGCGGGGACTATTTCTATGCTAATCAGGATAATGTGGCAGGCAAGTTCACGATATGCGCACTGCTTTCTCAGTCCTCGCAATCCTATCCGCAATATAACGGGTGCGACGGCGTCACGGTCACCTACAATTACTGCGTAAGCCAATAAGGGAAGGGAGGAAGCACCGCCCGCCTCCTTGACTAAGGGTCTCTTTAAGATAATATTAAACCGTATGGTTAAACATTCCATGCAGCTCGATACCATCTTCCGGTCCCTCTCGGACCCTACTCGTCGCGACATCCTTGAACGCGTCGGCAAGCGGGAGTGGTCAGTGGGAGAGCTGGCGGAACCGTACGACATGAGCTTAGCGGCGGTCTCCAAGCACCTGGGGGTACTGGAGGACGCGAACCTGATCATCAGGCGTAAACAAGGGCGTTCATACTTCGTTTCGCTCCGGTCGGATACGCTCCAGGAAGCGAATGCGTATCTAGAGAAGTATCGGCGTATATGGGAAAGTCGTTATAAGAAGTTAGATTCCTTACTTAAATAACACATCATGGATAACGTAACGGTCACCAAAGATCTTGAGAACAAGACGCTCACCATCGAAAGAACATTTAATGCGTCCAGAGAAAGGTTGTGGCGTGCGTATGCCGACAAGGAATGGTTCGAGCGTTGGTGGGGACCGGAAGGATGGGAGACTACGGTTAAGGAGTTCGACTTCGTACAGGGCGGTAAGATTCACTACGGGATGAAGTGCGTCGATGAGAACCAAGGAGAATGGTTCGGCAAGGAAGCGTGGGGAATCATGATTCTTGAAAATATAGA
>CAYWEI010000005.1:2556-37086 GCA_964457265.1 uncultured Candidatus Saccharibacteria bacterium | reverse complement strand
CTACCTACGGCTTTCCGATAGAGCTTACCGAAGAGATCGCCAACGAGCGCGAGATTGAGCTCGACCTCACGGAGGTCATGAAGTTGATGGAGAAGCATCAGGAGACGTCGCGTGCCGGAGGCGCGCAGAAGTTTGCAGGAGGCCTTGCCGACCACGCAGAACAGACCGTGCGCTATCACACCACCCATCACATCCTGCTCGCAGCTCTTCAGAGCGTGCTCGGCCCCGAGGTGAAGCAGCGCGGCTCCAATATCACCTCGGAGCGACTGCGCATCGACTTCGCTTCGCCAGGCAAGATGACTGACGAACAGAAGGCAGAGGTAGAGCGCATCGTGAACGAGGTCATCTACCAGGATCTTCCCGTGACTCGCACAGTCATGCCACGCGAAGAAGCTGAGAAGCTCGGCGCACAGATGGAATTCGGCGTGAAGTATCCCGATATGGTATCGGTCTATTCTGTAGGTCCGGCACACGCAACGACCGACGCGCCCGATATCCCGAACGCATTCTCTCTCGAGTTCTGTGGCGGTCCGCACGTATCGAATACCAGCGAGATCCATGAAGCCGATCGCGTGTTCAAGATCCAGAAGGAAGAAGCGGTCGCTTCCGGCATCCGTCGTATCAAAGCCGTCCTGTCGTAGGGTTCGATACCTACTCTGCCAGCATGAGTCTTGACTACGAAAGGACAGAAAATAGTTGAGTATGATTTTACGAGAAGCAATAGATGATGCGGAAAAGAGAACTAAGGAGATCGAGTTACATATTCGCGATTTTAAACTAATTCTAATCGGTCTAGCTTTGGGAGTTATCGGAAATCTTTGGGCAAATCTTATCTGGGAGCTTTTCAAAGGTTATGAGTTTCTTTTCTCCTTTTTCCTACTTTTTCTTACCTTAGCTGTCTTTAAAGAAATGCTCGGCTCTATAATAAAAATATTCGACACAGGAATGACTGGAAACCCTCTTTTAAATAAGAGATGGGAGGAGCACAAAAATTTGAGAGCTGAAAGACCATTTATGAATGACCTGGCACCCAAAATTCTTGGTGCAATTTTTGGCCTTACACTGATCTTGATTGCAGTTTATCTGTGGCTTCCAGAACTGCCGCGCGACCTAATGCAGGTTTTCAAGGAGTTTATTAATAAATAGGGTTCCAACATCGTCCCAGACAGCCAGCAATAAAATGAAACGCCCACCGGAAAGGGACCCGGCGGGTCGTTCCGATGAGCGCGTGTGCTCAGGCCTGGCTCTGCTCGAAGGGAGCACAGATTGCATCGACATCGGTTCGCGTTCTGCTGTCCTGGCGGTTCAGCTTACGAAGGATGCCTTCACGTTCTACGAGAACATAGTCGCGGAGATCGCAGCTCGCCTCGACGAACGGCCGGCCTTCAGGAAAGTCCTGAATGTCGACCGCCATGTTGCGGATGTTAGCGTCCATGGACGCGACGGTCTCGTTAGCAGTCTTGAGCATGCTCTCAAGGGACTGGGTGACCGTCGGATAAGAGCTTTCGGGTAGGACCAATTCGATCAGACCATACCCTCCGCCAATGGCTAGAATGCATGCGATAAGAGCAGTTGCCGATGCATTGCGCATATTTCAGCCCCTCCCTTGGGCAGAGTTAACCAAGTGGAACAAAGCACTTCATAAATATTATTATATATATACACAGGTGTGTCAATTTTTTCGTACAAGGGTTCCAACATCGTCCCACACTGCCAGCAAAGAAAAACCCGCCTATTTCTAGACGGGCGCAGGAGTTTTTCCTGCCTTAGCTTCCTCGTAGAGGTGAGCAAGTATGCCTCCTCGCGCAGGCCAGTTCTTCTTCATCCACTCCAGAGGGAACACGATTCCGAAATAATGATTAACGTGCTGATAGGGCCAGGTGTAATCAAGCACATCTGTACCATCAGTACTATTCCAGGCGTGGATCTGAGGGCCGCTTGGATTAATGGCTATTCCTTCCACGTAGAGCAGGTTGTGCTGTTCAGCGTGACTGAAACTGTTTTCAAAGCAATGCCAGGGCGGGTCGAAGTATGGGACAGGAGTAGCGAGCGGCTTCGGGGTGAATACCTTTGCCTCAGCGATCAGATCTTCGTCCCACCCGTACTCAGCCGAGCGGTCCCGAACATATTGCTCTGCGCTCGGAAGCCGCCTGCAGATTCGCTCGAATAGCTCGCGCTGTTCGCCGGACAACGCACCGTAGGCAATTTCTACTTGTTTCGGCGTCGTGAATGGCGTCCCGCTCGCAAGCCAGGAATAACCTTCACGTTCTACGCCATAGAACTCTATAAGCATCTCGCACCTCGCAAATGTGTCTGGACAAAACCTAGCATAGATTGCATAAAGGTTCCAACATCGGCCCAGCCGCCTAAGAGAGACGGAAAGGATATTACTTACGCAGGATCTTCTCCATTGCCTTACCCTTCGCTAATTCGTCGATCAATTTATCCAGATACCGTATCTCGCGCATGGTCGGCTCTTTGATATCTTCTACACGGACGCCGCACACTACGCCCGTTATCAGCGCCCGCAAAGGATTCAGGTGAGGGGCTTCCGCGAAGAACGTCTCGAAGTCTATGCGCTTTTTGAGCTGCATCTCGAGTCTCGCCTTGCTGTATCCTGTCAGCCAATAGATTATTTCATCGACTTCGGATTTGGTGCGTCCTTTTTTCTCAGCCTTTGCGATATAGAGCGGATACACGCTAGCGAAGCTCATGCCGTATATGCGGTGCTTTTTGGCAGCTTCTTTCATTTTTTGGATCGCTTAGCGAGTATTCCTTGGATCGAGGGGCTGACTTCTTTGTCGGCACGATGAATGCATCCAATCCAGCAGCAGGGACGTCGCTTGCCTTCCGATAGCTCTTCGACGAGTCTCTGCACATGACCCTTCCTCGTCTCTTCCTTCTTTACGGAAATGGTCCAGCAGATCCACTCGTTGCGCATGAGGGGAGTAAGGCCCTCCCACAGTGCGAGTGCTTTCTTATCCGAAGCGAGAGCTTTCTGGATATCTAGCGGCAGGGAATGCACGGTGCCGCCTGGGATTGCTTTGCCTGTCATACGTTAACTGTACACCACGGCGTCAGGGTCAGGACGCCGTACGCTCTAGCTTCCCGAGAATCCTGGGATATCGAAGATGCCGACAGCGAGATCCGCCCAAACGAGCAACAGCGCCGCGAAGAGGGCCCCGACGAGAATGATCCGGTGGGAGGTCTTCGTGACCTTCCGCACAATCAGTTCGCGGAGCAATCCGGTACCGAGCAGAAGCACTCCTGCCATGACGAAGTCGCTCAGGGTCCAGACCACCTGGTCAGTGAACTGCATAGCGACCAGAGGGATCAGCAATATGGCCGCGGTGACGAGCACGATACGAAGGATGCTTTCACGCATGATGATTATTCTTAGATTATGGGTAGTGGCGCAGGAAATACTGATGATTCCGTTCATATGAAAGAACTCGCTTACGCGGCTATAAGTTCCTTGTGGGATCCTCTATACCCGGACTTCATGCTTCCGTAACCTGCCGCTAGCATATACTGAGAAGCATGAGAACATTCCATAAAGTGCTCCTGGGCCTAGTCATCGTCGTCCTGCTCGCGATAGGAGTGCGCTACGCGTTCGCTGATCAATTCGATGAATGGGGCGCGGGCCTCGAGCGGGTGAGCGACTGGGAGAAAGACTACAGGAGAGAGCACCCGAATGCATCGGATGCGGAAGTCGATGCAGCATTCAAGGCGGGGATCGCGAATATCACGGTCTGGATGGAGCAGTATAAGCAGGAGCACCCAGGATCGACCGATGCTGATGCGAAAGCGGCTTTCGATGCCGCATGGAAGAAATAGCCAGACCTGCGCATCGTCTTTATTCAAGATACTAATACTACCTATATGAAATTCCTTGTTACGTACCAGATGCCGCACACAGGACTCGATGAGTGGATGAAGCTCCCAGAAGAGGAGCGGAGAGCGCAGGAGCAGACGATGCAGTCCGAGTGGAATGCATGGATGGAAGAGCACAAGGACGTCATCACGGAAACAGCGGGCGTAGGGAAGCCTAAGCGCATCACCTCTGAAGGTATCGAGGACTCCCGTAACGACCTCATGATGTATTCCTTCGTGGAAGCAGAGTCGTTCGAGGCTGCAGCGGAGATGTTCAAGGGGCATCCGCACTTCAGTATCCCTGGCTCTTGGATCGAGGTCATGTCGGTGAATATGAATATCAGCTAGTAGAGGGCGTGCACGAAGAAGACCGCTGCAGTCCCTGCAGCGGTCTTCTTCCATATCCTAAGCACGAGTCAGCGCCGGCGAGGAAGCGAAGGGTGACCGACATGCCATTTGCGGCAATACAGGCAGCGATACGCGTGTACCCCTCCTCCCAGGCGATTGGCTTCTCGCATCGCTGCGCGTTCGCTCCGATGCGTCACCTTCCGCCAGCATCCGCGATACCGGCGCCAGAAGAACCGGAAGATCGATCGCAAGAGATACATATATAGGTAAGTATAAGGCTCATCGCCTGCTAACCTGGCGTTTTCGCGCTAGACTGCTGGAACATGATACGGAAGCCTGACGTAAAGCGGGAGAAGCTCACTCATGTGACCCTTGTCACGGGAACGGAGCATTATCTCGAGGACTCTATAATCGTCGGCGCCGATCTCGAGGATGCGAAGCTCGGAAAGCTCACCCTCGAGCAGTGCGTAGTGGAGAATAGCAATCTCATGAGCGCCAATATCGCCGAATCGAGAATAACCGATACAATCCTGGAGAAATGCAATCTCACTGGCGCGGCTTTCTATGCCGCAGAGCTTGATCGCGTGCTTGCGAAGTCATGCAGATTCCAGGGCACTACGCTCGCGGAATCCGATCTAAGGGACGTGCATTTCAAGTCCTCAAAGCTCGACGGCGCGAACTTCCGCTTCAGCACCCTCAAGGACGTGCTCTTCGATACCTGCGAGATGGGAGAATGCGATTTCCTCGGGGCGAAACTCGAGGGGGTCGAGTTCCGCAACTGCAATCTCACGGGAGCGCAATTCCTTTCAGGATCCCTGGAAGATGTGCGATTTCCCGGCTCGATACTGGAGGATATCCGCATCGACAAGACCAGCATCGGGAATGTCACCGTCTCGACTAGCCAAGCGCTCTACCTTTCCGGCGTCTTCGGCCTGCGCATAGAAGACTGATCTACTAACGAAGGCGACCATAGGAGCAAGAATGCGTATGGGCACGGAGCACTAAGAGAGCAGGAACGATAAGAACATATGCGAGAATCATTCGAACAAGCACGAGTGATCCGTGCCCATACGGGTTCTCGCGACAAAAATATAATACGAAAAGGCGCGGGTAATTCCCGGTCTTTTGCGATGAACGTACTGCTATAATTCTTCCCAATGGGTCTCTTTTCATCCCGTAACAAGACAGAATCGATCGCATTGATCGATATCACGGCAGGTTCGGTCGGAGCCGCCTATGCGCACTACGCGAAGGGCGAGTCTCCGGTCATCTATTACAGCACTCGCGTACCCGTCGAGACCCGCGACAATGAAGAACCGCTCGACAGCATGCTTCGCGCCCTCGAAGAAGTCGAAGACCAGCTCATGCTTACGGGCGCTCCGACGCTCAGGCGCGAGACAGGGAGCGGGCACATCGACCGGATACTAGTGTCTGTCGGGGCTCCCTGGCAGGAAACCAAGGTATCGACCAAGCATATCCAGCCGACCCATACCTTCATCGTGACTCGCGCCCTGCTCGCGAATGCCGCTGACGACATAGCCAGTGCCGCGCCGGGCCGCATAGAATCAGGGCGCTCGATAATCGCGACTATCCTTAACGGATACGAGATCGGTAATCCCTTCGGCAAGCGGGCGACGCGGGCGGACATCGTGGTGCTGTCCTCGAGCCTCGATAAGAAGGCGAGCGATGCTATCCAGAAGTCGCTCCGCCGCGCATTCCATGCGCATGACATACAGCTGACCGCCTTCGCGCCTGTCTCTTATGCGGTCATACGGGATCTGTACCCTCATCAGAAGAATTTCATCATCCTCGAGGTCTCGGATATCTCGAGCGACGCCGCATTCGTGAAGCACGGCCTTCTTTCCGGCGTGAAGTCGGCTCCGCACGGACTGCGCGAACTCACGGCAGCCACCGAAAGAGCGGCATATCTTGCGGAGCATGAGGAGCCTGCGGGGCTCGTAAATAAGGGCCGCAACCTCGCTTTCGGCGACCGGACCTCAATCGCCGAGAATGCCTGGCTCGCCAGTCTCCGGGACGTTTTCTCCGAATTCGCCGCGCTCCATGCGCTTCCGCACACGATGTTCCTTCTGGCAGACGCCGGATCACGTGATTTCCTGAAACGTACCCTCGAGGGCAGCGAGCTCCGAACCCTCTGGCTTTCTGATGAGCCGCTCTCCATCATGCCGCTCGCGCCAGGGAATCTCGCGCCGTATCTGAAGACGCGCGGACAGGCGTCCCCTGATTTCTATCTCAGCCTCCTGGCACTGTTCTACCGCAAGACGTTGATCGAAGTAACCGCGAAGAAGGCCGTAGCAGAAAAGGAAGGATAAGCCCGCCTTATGCTTCGAGGAGCCTTTGCTACCCTCTGGACCGTTGTATACTTATGCCATACCAGTTGCCGCAGGCACGTAGCATGATCCTATGAATAAGAACTTGAATGACATCATCCCTCCATCCCGCCGTCGCGCGCTCGAAGGCACGGACTCTCCTTCGTTCAGCACGACCCCGCCTCCGTCACGGCCTGAACCCCGTCCTGCCTATGAGCGCCCTGTGCCTCCTCGGTCCGGACGAGCTTTCCCGTACGGCACCGCTCTAGCCGCCCTCGTCGTAGTGGGACTCTCAGTCGGAGCACTTATCGCGTTCTCCGGAGCTAAGGTGAATATCGTGCCTGCCATGAGCACGTCGCAGATCAATGGCGATTTCATATCGACGCTCTCCGGAGGCGATCTCCCGTTCGAGGTCATCACGGTCGAGAAGATCGCGAGCGTGTCTGTGGAGAGCGAGGGCACGGAAACGGTGAACCAGCCGGCCCAAGGCACCATTACGATCATGAACAAGCAGGAAACTCCCCAGCAGCTCATCAAGAACACCCGGTTCCAGACTCCTGACGGCCTGGTATTCCGCATACGCGACTCGGTCACCGTTCCCGCGAGCAAGAATGGCACGCCGGGAGCGCTGAAGACGAATGTCTACGCGGATGCCGCAGGCGAGCAATACAATGTCGGCCCCACTTCCTTCACCATCCCAGGACTTAAGGGAGGGAAGTCATTCGAGCTGGTGACCGGCGTATCTGAGGAAGGGATGAAAGGAGGCTTCTCAGGCCCTCGTCCTAGCATCGGCCAGGCTGCTCGGGATGCGAAGACCGCAGACCTCCGCGCTTCTCTGGAGCCTGATATCCGCAAAGCCCTCGACGAGAAGATTCCGGACGGCTACGTGCTGCTAGCAGGCGCGAGCGCCATCGCGTATTCTCCGGAGCCTGATACGGCTGCTACCGGGGGAAAAGTATCCCTCTCTGAGAAGGCGACTGCATCTGCCGTAGTATTCCCCGAAGCGGCCCTCGCGAGATCCATCGCATATCAGGCGGTCGGCGCCTACACCGGTCAGCCAGTGGAGCTTTCCGGCGAAGAAGGTCTTACGCTCGCGCCCGTGGGCGACCTTCCTAACGCAGGGACGGCTGAGTTCGCATTCTCCCTCAGCGGGAGCACGACTATCGTCTGGAGCGTAGATACGGCCAAGATAGCGGGTGCTGTGTCGGGAAAGAATCGGACGGCTGCACAGGGGATCCTTGCCGGATTCCCCGAGGTCGAGAGCGCTCAGCTCATCCTGCGGCCGTTCTGGGCGACCTCATTCCCTCAGGACCCCGCGAAGATCACGGTCTCCGTGGAGAATAATCCGGTCACGAAGTGATAAATCCAAGGTATTCCAAGGCATGGCTGTTGACGCTGTAGGCGTTGCTTGGTAGGATACGAAGGCTTCACATGGAGGTAAGTAAAGACGAAGAACCAGCCACAGGCACTGTTGAAGAAGTGCTTCCGAATTCCTTATTCCGGGTTCGGATGCCCTCTGGTGAACTTCTGCTCGCCTACCTTGCAGGCAAGATGCGTTTGCATCGTATACGCGTATTGGTCGGAGACCGGGTTGAACTGGTCATCGATCCGTATGGCGGACGAGCGCGCATCGTGAGGCGTCTCAGCTAAAAAACGATTAACGATGAAAGTACGCGCATCAATCAAAGTCCAGCAGCCTGGAGACATCATCGTCCGTCGTCGCGGACGCCTTTACCGTATCAACAAGCGCAACCCGCGCCGGAAGGCACGCCAGGGATAGTTTCAGTATTACTCTTACCTTTTAAGCAATCACTTCATGCGTATCGCCGGTGTAACTCTTCCTGACGACAAGCAGCTCGCGTATTCGCTGCCGCTGATTTTCGGCATCGGTCCGACGCGTGCGCTCACGATCCTCAAGGAAGCCGGCATCGCGCCGAACCGCAAGGGAACTGACCTCACCGCAGAGGAGGAGCAGCAGATCCGCGTGCTCGCTGAGGCGTACACCATCGAAGGAGAGCTCCGCCGCGAGGAAGGGAACAACATCAAGCGCCTCAAGGACATCCGCGCTTCGCGTGGCGTGCGCCATGAGCGCCGTCTTCCGGTCCGCAACCAGCGCACGAAGACGAACTCTCGCACCGTCCGCGGAAACACCCGCAAGACGATGGGTTCCGGCCGCCGTTCGCTCGAGAAGACATAATTCCTGCTTTCAATAAACTGCTATGGGTAAGAAACGAATCATCAAGAAGTCAGGCAAAGGCATGGATCACGGCCGCAAGGAGCGTGCCCTGTCCAAGGCTGTCAAGAAGCGCCTCGAGCGCGGCGTGCTTCACGTCGAAGCTACGTTCAACAACACGAAGGCGGTCCTTACCGACGAAGCAGGGAACGCGATCATGTCCTCATCCGCAGGCGCGCTCGGCTTCTCCGGCGCTCGCAAGTCGACTCCGTACGCTGCCGCCAAGGTCGGCGAGCTCCTCGGCGAGAAGGCAGCCTTCATCGGCCTCAAGGAAGCATCCGTCGTCATCCGCGGCATCGGTGCCGGTCGCGAGAGCGCGCTCCGCGCGTTCGCTGGAAAAGGCATCGCTATCCGCGCTATCAAGGATGCGACCCCTGTCCCGCACAACGGACCTCGCCCGCCTAAGCCTCGCCGCGTATAGCCCTTCCTTCTCTTACCTATGAAAATCGGACCTAAGTACAAGATCGCCAAGCGCCTCGGAGCATCAGTCTTCGAGAAGACGCAGACCCAGAAATTCGCTATCGCGGAGGAGCGTGCTGCGCGTAACAAGAAGGGACGCCGCGGCAACCAGACCGAGTACAGCAAGCAGCTTCTCGAGAAGCAGAAGGTCCGCATGACCTACGGCCTCTCTGAGCGCCAGTTCAGCAACTATGTCGAGACAGCGGTCCACACCCACGGACAGGTCCCGACCGAGACCCTCCACAAGCTCCTCGAGATGCGTCTCGACAACGTGCTCTACCGCCTCGGACTCGCTCCGACGCGCCGTGCTGCTCGTCAGATGGCTTCGCACGGTCACATAACGGTGAACGGCGTGAAGACCACGATCCCTTCGCGCGCGATGAAGATCGGCGACAAGATCGCGGTCCGCGACGGCTCGAAGAGCGCGGTCCTGTTCGAGAATTTCGAGGAGAAGTTCCGCGAGCGCCCGACGCTCGCGTCATGGCTCACGTGGGATGCGAAGAAGATGGAAGGAGGGCTCCAGGAGCTTCCGACTGCCGAATCGGCATCACCTGCGGGCGATCTCGTCATGGTGCTCTCGTTCTACAGCCGCTAGCCTTATTTAATAGCATTGGTTAATCGATTGAGTCATGGAATACCACATCACACTGCCCTCTAAGCCCCGCGTCGTCTCCGAAGAAGGAGTACAGGGAATTTACGAGATAGACTCGCTCTATCCAGGATACGGACATACGCTCGGCAACTCGCTGCGCCGCATCATCCACGCATCGCTTCCCGGCGCTGCCGTAACCTCGGTCAAGATCGAGGGAGCGTCGCATGAGTTCGCTACCATGGAAGGCGTCCGCGAGACCGCCATGGAAGTCCTCCTCAACCTCAAGCGCGTCCACTTCGCGCTTCATGGCGACGAGCCTCAGACCATCTCGCTCTCCGTAAAGGGGCCGATGCAGGTCAAGGCATCGGATTTCAAGCTTCCGTCGCAGGTAGAGATCGCGAACCCTGACGCGCACATCGCTGATGTCGCCGGCAAGGTATCGTTCGAGCTCGAAGCGACTATCGAGCGCGGTCTCGGATACGTGCCCCGCGAGATGCTCACCAAGGAGAAAGTAGACATCGGCACTATCGCGCTCGATGCCACCTTCACCCCTATCCGCCGCGTGAACTACGAGGTAGAGAACATGCGCGTCGGGGATCGTACCGATTTCAACCGCCTCCGCATCCTCATCGAGACGAACGGGACCATCACCCCTCGTCAGGCTCTCGAAAGCTCTATCGAGACGATGATCCATCAGCTCTCAGCAGTCATCGGCTTCCAGGAGGAGACCGAGGAAGCGTCTCATCCTGACGTCATCATGCCAAAGATGATGGGCGCAGCAGACAAGGCACCAGGGAAGGATCCGGCGAAAGTGAAGGTCGAGGAGCTCGAGCTTCCGGCTCGCATCACTACCGCTCTCACGGACTCCGGCATCAAGTCGGTCGCCGGCCTGATCAAGAAGACCGCAGCCCAGCTGAAGGAGATCGATGGCGTCGGAGACAAGGCGATAACCGAGATCGCTGACGCTCTCGATACCCTCGGCCTCGAGCTCAAGGGGGAATAATTTGGACGGGATACTAGAATCGTGATACAAGAATAGACGTATGCGCCATCACCACAAAGGACGATCGTTCGGCCGCAAGCATGACCAGCGCACAGCTCTCATGCGCTCTTTGATGCGCTCGCTCATCATCCATGAGCGTATCTCAACGACCGAAGCGAAGGCCAAGGAGCTTCGTCCGATGATCGAGAAGCTCGTTTCTCACGCGCGCGTCGATTCCGTCGCGAACCGCCGCCTGGTCGCAGCCCGTCTCGGCAACGACGACGATGCTACCGCCAAGCTCTTCAGCGCCATCGCTCCTCGCTATGTCGAGCGCCCAGGAGGATACACCCGTATCGTGAAGCGTTCAGCTTCCGCGACTGACGGCCGCAAGACCGCCTACATCGCCTTCGTATAGACCCTGATATGCCTACCATGACTACCAAATCACAGAACGGAGCGCGCGAGCTCTACACCATCGATGCAGCGGGCCAGTCACTCGGACGCGTCGCATCCGAGGCTGCAAACGTGCTGCTCGGAAAGAAGTCGGTCCACTTCATCAAGAATGAAGTGCTGCCCGTGGAAGTCCTCATCGTGAACGCGTCGAAGCTCGTCATGAGCGAGAAGCGCATCGCAGGAAAGGATTACACGCACTACACCGGCTACCCGGGAGGTCTCCGCATCACGTCGCTCGCACGCCTCCTCCAGACCAAGGGCGTATCCATGGCGATCCAGAAGGCCGTGGATGGCATGATCCCTCGCAACAAGCTTCGCAAGGAACGCATGAAGCGTCTCGTCATCACCGATTAATCGAACCGAATCCTTTACTATGCCTGAACAGAAACAGACCTACGTCACCGCAGTCGGCCGTCGCAAGACCGCCAGCGCGCGCGTGAAGCTCACTCCGGCGAAGGAGAACTCGGTGGTGGTGAACGGCCAGTCCGCTCGCGAATATTTCAAGACTGCTGAGCGCGAGTCCATCACGGGCGACGTGTTCCGTGCAGGAGAGTGGAAGGAGAACTACGAGGTTCTCGCTCGCGTACAGGGAGGAGGCGTCGCAGCCCAGGCCGAAGCGATCCGCCACGCTATGGCACGCGCCCTCACCAAGATGGAGGAGGGAAGCCGCCCGGCGCTCAAGCTCGCAGGATTCCTCAAGCGCGATCCTCGCTCCGTCGAGCGAAAGAAGCCAGGTCTCCGCAAAGCTCGCAAGAGCCCGCAGTGGTCCAAGCGTTAGTTTGCAGACAGAAAACAGCCTCCTTCTGGGGCTGTTTTTCTTTCGTTCGTAAGAACAATCGCTCCGAAGCGTCTATACTGTATCTATGAACCGATTTCTCCTTATCGCGGCGTTCGTATTCGGCCTGCTCGCGTCGCCTGTAAGCTCGCTCGCTGCCGAAGGGATGGCGTGCACGATGCAGTACCAGCCGGTCTGCGGCGCCAAACAGGTCCAGTGCGTCGCCGCACCGTGCTATCCCGTCTATCACACCTATGGAAACAGCTGCACGCTGGCAGCTGAGAAAGGCACCTTCATCCACGAAGGAGAGTGCACGGCAGACGAGACAGGTCCCGTGAAGCCGGCTATGGAGGAGAACTACGTCCCTCCCGCGAATTGCACCGCGTGGTTCGACGGCTGCAATAGCTGCAGCCGAGGCAGCGACGGACAGAGCATGTGCACGCTTATGGCATGCATGGGCCCGAAAGCTCCCGGACGCTGCACCGCGTATGAGAAGCCGGGGCCTGCGGTTACGCTTCCTGCTCCTGACCCCGCCCCCTCGATGCCCGTAGTCGGAGCGACGACCTCTATCTCCGCATCTCCCTCTGCAGAGGCGAGCACGACCGCGAAGGCCGGATTCTTCCATCGCATGTGGAATACGCTGCTCGATTGGTTCGGAACCTTCTCCCGCTAGTTCATTAATCATTCAGTCAGACTCAGCTAATCTCTTACCTATGAAAGGATTCATCACCGATATCGAGAGCGAGACGCTCGAGAACCCTCATTTCAGGAAGGTGCTTTACACGGCTGCGTACATGCAGCTCGTGCTCATGAGCCTGCCGGGAAAAGAAGAGATAGGCGAAGAGACGCATGGCCAGGACCAGTTCATCCGTGTGGAATCCGGCGGCGGGGAAGCAGTGCTCGACGGCGTCGTTCATCCCATCGCCGATGGTTCAGCGATAGTCATCCCCGCAGGGACGCTTCACAATATTAAGAACACGGGGGATGACGATCTGAAGCTCTACAGCATCTATGCTGCGCCGCATCACAAGCATGATGTCATCCACAAGACCAAGGCCGACGCTGAAGCTGATGAGGACGAAGAATTCCTCGGCGACACCACGGAATAAGAAGTGAGAGCGGAGCCGAGCGTGTACTTTTTCTGAAGCGCTGAACGGGAAGTGCTGTTTCAGCCGAATTGCGGGAGGCGTAGAGAAACAGTACGGGACCCGTTCAAGTGGAAGAAAAATGCACCTCGGCGCAGTGATTACTTCTTCTCTATTTTGACTCCCCCTATCCTTTAGGGCATATTCTATGCATATGGATGAGAACGAAGATATCAGCATCGAAGAAGACGGACTTGAAGAGAAAGCGATGAGCGAGGAGGAGCTGGAGGCTGCGGAATCCCGCGCCGGAGCTAAGGCCGACAAGCTCAAGCGCGAGCTCGATACCGCTAAGCGCGAGCGTCAGGAGTACATGGACGGATGGCAGCGCGCGAAAGCCGACTATGTGAACGCGCTCAAGCGTTTCGAGGAAGAGAAGGCGCGCGCGAAGGAGCAGGGACTAGCTAAGGCCGTCGCGGCCCTCCTTCCGGCCTATGACACCCTCGAGCGCGCCCGTGAGCATGGAGAGGTGCCCGAGAGCTTCCAGGGAGTCGCCAAGCAGCTCGAAGCCGGCTTCGCTGCTCTCGGGATTGCCTCTATCGGCACGCTCGGAGAAGCCTTCGATCCGATGCGCCATGAGGCGCTGGGAACCGACCCTACCGATGACCAGTCGAAAGACGATACCGTCACTGCAGTGCTCGAGAAAGGATATGCAGTAGGGGAATCTGTCCTCCGGCCTGCCCGCGTCCGCGTAGCCCAATTCGAGGGCTAGTTCCGAGCTACGCACGGCTTGCTAGTTCGCACCCTAGATAGGGGACCTTGAAGAGCGCTATAGGGAAGCGTATTATGAAGATATCTGGGCACAGGCGCATTTAGTAAGAAAAATAACCATTCTCGAATTCATTATGGCAAAGATACTCGGCATCGACCTCGGCACGACGAACTCCGCAATGGCTATCATGGAGGGCGGCGAAGCGCGCGTCCTTGAGAACGCGGAAGGCCAGCGCACCACTCCATCCGTCGTCGCTATCGCGAAGAACGGCGAGCGCCTCGTAGGAACGCTCGCGAAGCGCCAGGCAGTCACGAACCCGAAGAATACTATCTACGGTATCAAGCGCTTCATGGGCCATCGCGCGGCCGATGACGTAGTGCAGAAGGACAAGGACATCGTTCCCTATGAGATCAAGGCCGGACCTGACGGCGGCGTCGTGGTCAACCTCGGCGACAAGGACTATCGTCCGGAGGAAGTCTCCGCGATGATCCTCAGCAAGCTGAAGGCTGACGCGGAATCGAAGCTCGGCGAGAAGATCACCCAGGCCGTCATCACCGTCCCTGCATACTTCGACGATGCGCAGCGCGCAGCCACCAAGGCAGCCGGCCAGGTCGCAGGCCTCGAGGTGCTCCGCATCATCAACGAGCCGACCGCAGCCGCGCTCGCGTACGGCTTCAATAAGAAGAAGGAAGAGAAGATCGTCGTGTACGACTTCGGAGGAGGAACCTTTGACGTCTCGGTGCTCGAGGTGGGCGACGATGTCATCGAAGTGAAGTCGACCGACGGCGACTCGCACATGGGCGGCCGCGATATCGACCAGAAGATCGTCCGCTATCTCGCTGACGAGTTCAAGAAGCAGTCAGGCATCGACGTCACGAAGGATCCCCTCGCGCTCCAGCGTCTCGACGAAGGCGCCGAGAAGGCTAAGCACGAGCTCTCGAGCTCGGCTGAGACGGAAGTGAACATACCGTTCATCACCGTCGACGGCGATGGGAACCCGCAGCATCTGCTCGTGAAGGTGACCCGCGCCAATCTCGAATCGCTTTCTGACGAATTCGTCTCGCGCTCCCTCGACATCACGAAGCGCGCGCTCGAGGCCGCGGGCATCTCAGCGTCTGAGATCAACGAGGTCATTCTCGTCGGCGGCCAGACGCGCATGCCGAAGATACAGGAAGAGGTGAAGAAGCTCTTCGGTCGCGATCCGCACATGGGCGTGAACCCGGACGAAGTGGTCGCAATCGGCGCTGCTATCCAGGCCGGCATCCTCCAGGGAGACGTGAAGGACATCCTTCTCGTCGACGTTATCCCGCTCTCGCTCTCTATCGAGACTATGGGCGGCGTCGCGACCAAGCTCATCGAGCGCAACACGGCGATTCCTACCTCCCGCAGCCAGACCTTCTCCACCGCCTCTGACAACCAGACGAGCGTGGAGATCAGCGTCACGCAGGGCGAGCGCGCCATGGCAGCCGACAACAAGTCGCTCGGCCGCTTCATGCTCGATGGCATCCCGCCGGCTCCCCGCGGCCTCCCGCAGGTCGAAGTGACCTTCGACGTCGATGCGTCCGGCATCCTCACCGTGAAGGCGAAGGAGAAGACCACCGGCAAGGAGCAGTCGATCCGTATCGAAGGATCGACCGGACTCTCCGAAGCTGATATCGAGAAGATGAAGCAGGATGCCGAGGTCCACGCAGCAGAAGACGAGAAGCGCAAGAATCTCGTCGAGAGCAAGAACCTAGCCGAGCAGATGATCTATACCGCAGAGAAGGCAGTGAAGGACGCCGGTGATAAGGCGCCTGCTGACGTGGTCACGGAAGTGAACGAGAAGATCGCAGCGCTCCGGACCGCACGCGACGGCGAAGACATGGACGCTATAAAGACCGCATCCGAAGCGCTCTCGACATCGCTCTCTAAGATCGGAGAGGCGATGGCAGCTTCGGCAGAGGCGCAGGCACCGAGCGACGGCCAAGGTTCCCCGACTGATGCAGCTCCCGAAGCAGGTGCTACTGATGCGGAGTTCGAGGAGAAGCCTGAAGAGCCAGCAAGCTAGTTTTACGCGCAACAGAAAGAACAAGACCCGCAGCCTCCGGCGGGGGGTCTTGACTTTTGTGAAGTTATGGCATAAAATATCCCTAACGTCAATTGGTGCCTTCGGGCAAAGCAAACGGAGTTCCTTCGATGCGAACCATACTCATTGCGGCCTCGGTCGCTTTCCTCGGTTTGATCGGCTCTGCGGCTCAAGCCCAGACTACTTCTTCCTCGAATGCCGCGTGCCAGAAAAGGCTCGTGGCCGGTGAAGAGGTCTTCTTCTGCGCTCCGGGCGGCATGTTCCGCTCTAAGCAAGGAGACGAGAAGCTGCACCCGGTGCAGAAGTTCGCTCGTCTTGCGACAGGCGAACTTCGCCAGATAAACGGCCTGGTCTACGGTTGCGTCAATGCGACCATGAATGCCCGTCCTGTCTTCAGGTGCCCCGACATGAATTTCGTGTGGGAGAACACCAGTAACGGGAATCGCGCCTTGGTGCAGACGTTCGCCTCCGATACCGGCCAATCCGGATACGCAGCGAGCTATCGCACCTATCAGCCGGCATATCGTCCGCGATTCGCCACCCGGCCTGCATACTACGGCGGATACCGTTACGGCAATAATGGCAATCTGCCATGCAGCGGTAACCGCAGCGAAGAATGGGCGCGGCACACCGCTGAGTGCATCCAGGAACGCGAGAAGTACGATGCGATGAGGAGGACCGGGGTACCGACAAGCCACGACCATCTCCCGAGGACGTTCTGTTCAAATCCTCGCCATTCGGACACGAGGCCGTGCTACCGGATCCGGAACCATACCTATGGTCACGGAGTCAACTGGTAACGCTCGCAATCCACCTTAATGCAGGCGATCTTCTCCGGAAGGTCGCCTGTTTCTTTTCATACCTACCGTATCTTTCAAAGTGACAGACACGGAACCGAAGTGTACTTTTTCAGGAGTGAACACGGGACGTACTGTTTCCGCCGACTTGCGGGAGGCGAAGAGAAACAGTACGGGGACCCGTGGAGCGGATGCAAAAAGATACTTCGGTGCAGTGGCTGCTACCTTCCACTCACTTTGCCACCCTAAAACAGGAAGCGTATAGTAGACACATATGGCGAAGAACTATTACGAGACGCTCGGCATCGACAAGAAGGCGACCAAGGACGACGTCAAGAAAGCGTTCCGGAAGCTCGCGCAGAAGCATCACCCCGACAAAGGAGGCGATGAGGCTAAATTCAAGGAGATAACCGAAGCCTACTCGATACTCTCCGACGAGAAGAAGCGGCGCGAATACGATTCCTACGGCCAGACCTTCCAAGGAGGCGCGGGCAGCCAAGGAGGCGGCTTCGGAGGATTCGACCCGAGCCAGTTCGGCGGCTTCGGTCAGGGCGGCGTGGAATTCGATTTCTCCGATCTCTTCGAGGGCTTCGGCGACATCTTCGGGGGCAGCCGCGGAGGCCGCGGCCGAGTGAAGCGCGGACGAGATATCTCCATCGACATCGAGGTGTCGTTCAAGGAATCCATCCTCGGCGGCAAACGTTCCGTCCTTCTCACCAAGGTAGGGAAGTGCGATATCTGCGGAGGCAACGGCGCTAAGCCAGGCACCGAGCTCGAGACCTGTAAGACCTGCAACGGAGCCGGACGCATCCACGAGACGCGCAATTCGCCGCTCGGCGCCTTCACCAGCGTCCGCGCGTGCCCGGCCTGCGAAGGCGAAGGGAAGCTTCCTAAGGAGAAGTGCGAGAACTGTGCCGGCCGGGGCGTCGCGAAGAAGGAAGAGGAGCTTACTATCCAAGTGCCTGTGGGCCTTGACGGCGGCGAGATGATCCGCATGCCCGGGCAAGGTGAGGCGATAAAGGGCGGCCTCTCGGGAGATCTCTACGTGAAAGTGCACGTTAAGCCCCATGCCGTATTCAAGAAGGAGGGCATGAACCTCGTCATGAACATGCCAGTAAAGCTTACTGATGCGCTTCTCGGCACTACCGCACATATAGTCACCATCGATGAGAAGAATCTCGAAGTGAAGATCCCAATCATGACCGAAGCGCAGCAGACGCTCCGCCTGAAGGGCAAAGGAGTCTCGATAGACGGCAACGCGGGCGACATGCTCATCCGCCTCACCGCGACGCTCCCCAAGAAGCTCTCTTCCAAAGCGAAGAAAGCGATCGAGGAACTCAAAGCGGAGGGCTTGTAATATCAGATAGCCTGTCTCTGATGCAGCGCACTGCTTCCTCATTTCCGACCGGCATAGAAGCAATTCGCTATGACGGCGATCAAGAAGGTCCTAATCTTCTTGTGTTCGGAGCGATTCACGGGAACGAACCTTGCGGACCTGCCGCTATAAGAAGCATCATGCAGGCATTGGATGATGGAACACTCTCGCTTGATTCAGGATCCGTGACATTTGTTCCGGTATGCAACCCCCAAGCATTCGCTAGCGATAAGCGGTTCGTAGAGCAGGATTTGAATCGAGTATTCAGACCCACCCTCGACCCGCGAGTATATGAAGCAGCCTTAGCTAACGACCTCTGCCAGCTCATAAAAGCGTGCGATGTATTCCTCGATATCCATTCCACTAGCGCACCCGGGCCGATGAGCGTATTCGTAGACTATGTAACGCCTCAGAATCACGCACTCGCAGCAAGTGTCGGAGCAGAATATGCGATCTTGGATTGGCCCGCGGTGTATGCAGATGCAGCGAACGGATTCGATTCGTACGATACGACCCGATATGCCTATGAACAAGGGAAGACCGGAATCATAATCGAGTGCGGACAGCATCGAGAGCCAGTGGCGCAAGAACGCGCTAAGCATGCGCTTATGCAGATATTTTCTCACCTTGATCTGACTACAGTGCCACCTGAAGCAGGAACACGACCTCTTATGCGGTCCGTACGCATGACACATCTGTACGGCAAGGAACACGCACGAGACAGCTTTACCAAGGAGTGGAGTCATCTGGAAATGATTCCTCAGGGCACCTGCATAGCAGAGCGTGCTACAGGCGAACGTATCTGCGCAGACCAAGACTCTGTCATGATTCTTCCAAAGCACGCAGCAATTGCTGGCGGCGAGTGGTTCTATATCGGTATAAACGAAAGAGCCCCTGACTGAACATTCCTAAGGTGTCACCTTAGGAATTTATATCTATCACCACGCTCATGCTACCGGCAACGCTGCTTTTGCTTCATACTAATGAGTAATGGATTCGATTAATTCTCTTGCGACTGGAGGCCTGGGTGACATCGTGAGCTTCGTCAGCAACTTCATCGTCCTGCTCGTCCTTGCAGCCATCCTCTTCTTTCACTCAGTGCGGTCAGGTCGTGCCACCTTCATATCGCTCGTACTCGCGCTCTATGCAGGGTTCGGGCTCTATTCGCTATTCCCGTATAAGGCAGCATTTCTTAACGGGGCAGCGGGAGTGACTGCCACCGCGACCGGTCTTCTTATCTTCGGCGTACTTACGTTCTTTCCGTATATCCTCCTGCGCCGTATCGCCACATCAGGGCTCATGCACATCAATCCCGTTATCATGTTCCTCCTGTCGCTCGTAACCGCAGGATTCATCCTGGCCCTCGGCTATCATCTCTTCGACCTGTCTTCGATCATCCCGCTCTCCGCAAAGCTTGCTGCGATACTTACGCCTGATAAGTACCTTTTCTGGTGGTGCGTAGCTCCGCTCGCGGGTATCTTCCTCGCCTCTCGTTAGTCTCGTTTAACCCCTAGGGACAGGTCAAATGATTTGTGGTATAGTGTTTCCTTAATGTCCGAACCCCTACACAAAAAGAATACGAATGCTGGACCCGTCTTGCGTGAATTCGCAAAAGCGACCGCCCCATACCCGGTGCTTTTTATCGGTTTCATCGCAGCGATCCTCGGAGCAACCGCGACCAGTCTCATCGCGCCGCTCTTACTCAAACAGTTCATAGACCTTATCTCTATGGTCGGAGTCGACCCAGTCTTTCGGATAGCCATGCTCACCATCCTGGGGTGGTATGCCGTAGTCACGTTCGCGAACTGGCTGTCGGTCCGTCTCCAGATGATGACCATAACTAATATTGAGGCTCGGGTAGAGCAGGATCTCATTAACCAGGGATTCGAGTACCTCATCGGTCACGGGCACGATTTCTTTATCGACAACTTCACCGGAACGCTTACACGGCGCGTGAGCCGGTACGCGCATTCATATCAGCAGGTCTTCAACTGCATCATGGAAGGCATGGTGCCCACGCTCCTCTTCGCGATAGGAGTAATCACCGTACTCTTCTTAGAAAATGCATGGCTGGGCTGGGCCTTGCTCATATGGACCGTATTCTTCCTTATCCTGCAGTACGTCATGACGAAGTGGCGGTATCAGTACAAGCTACAGCGCTCAACGCAGGATAGCCGTCTTACTGGCGCGCTTTCGGACAGTGTCGGGAATCATTCGAGCATAACTTTCTTCGCGGCAGAGAACACTGAACGTACTCGCTTCGCGGGAATAGTTAAAGATTGGTACGACGCGACCATGAAGTCATGGAATTCGGATGTCTTGAACTATGCCGTCCAAGGATTTCTTACGCGCGCAGCCCAGATCGGGCTTCTCTTCGGGGGATTCTTCTTATGGTGGGAAGGGATACTTACCCTAGGAACCCTTGTGCTCATCCAGATCTACATCTTCTCGCTCATGGATCAGATCACCAACATTGGCAGCAATATGCGCCAGCTCTATGACGCATTTGCCGAGGCGAACGAGATGATCGACATACTCGCTCTCGAACACTCTATTAAAGATGCGCCTAAAGCAACCACGCTCCTCGTACCCGAAGGGAAGATCGGATTCGACAACGTAGGATTCTCGTTCGATCACAGCCGATCAATCCTCACGAATCTGTCGTTGCAGATTGCCAGCGGAGAGAAAATCGCTCTCGTCGGTCCATCCGGGGCTGGCAAGTCAACGATCACCAAGCTTCTGTTGCGACTGTACGACGTGACCGAGGGCGCCATCCGTATCGACGGGACAGATATCCGCGAGGTGACCCAAGAGAGTTTACGTACGGCTATCGGTTTCGTGCCCCAAGAATCCGTACTCTTCCATCGCACTCTGCGAGAGAATATCGCGTACGGCAAGCCGGACGCCACATTCGATCAAGTCGTCAGGGCCGCAAAAGACGCGCACTGCCATGATTTCATCGAATCTCTCCCGCTCGGATATGACACGCTCGTGGGCGAGCGCGGAGTGAAACTTTCAGGCGGCGAACGCCAGCGCGTCGCTATCGCCCGCGCGATACTCAAGGACGCCCCGATACTCATCCTCGACGAGGCTACCTCGTCCCTCGACTCCGAATCAGAATCCCTCATCCAGGATGCGCTCCGCACGCTCATGGAAGGGAAGACGGTCATCGTCATCGCCCACCGGCTTTCGACCATCATGAAGATGGACCGCATCATCGTCATCGAAGACGGCAAGATAGCCGCCGAAGGGACCCATGACGAACTCCTCGACCAGGAAGGCGGCCTCTATCACAAGCTCTGGAGCATCCAGGCAGGAAGCTTCCTTACGGATACTGAATAAGCCTTTGCTACGCAAGAGCTACGTTCTCGTATACCGGACTATCCAAATCTTCGAGTATACCGCTCGGCAGATGTGTCTCATTCAACCAGACGTCTCGGTCTTCTTCGAGAACTCCTACCAAGCACGTTGCGAGATAACTTCGAGGTGTCGGGAGGCCGCATTCTTGAAGCATAAGGGCAGCGAACGTATAGATTATTCCCGAGACTGACGAATCGACAGATTCTGTAACGTCAATGCATTCGTATCCGCGCTCGCGTCTACGAAGCATCTCAAGCTCTTCCTCAGATACGGCAATAAGTATTCCTGATACCTGCGCCTCGGAATTCAATTCGAGATTCAAGTAACTGAATCCGTTAACCGGCATATTGCAGACTCTGCGATACCCCCTAAGAACTCCCACACTCGACTCGCGCACTCCGACAAGCGTGCGCGCCAAACTCGCAGGATTCATAAGTGATCCATAGCCGAACACATACAATTTATTTTTCATGATTCTTCATCCAACGCTCCACATTTCTAATCGATGAAGCGCTGGAATAAGGAGGGGACCGAGGTCCCCTCAAGTTAAAGGTTCAGGATATCGAGCACCATCTTCAGATCGCTTGCGATCCGAAAATCATCTCTTCTCGACACGGGTCTGACCTCGATACAGAGCCTCTCTCCATACCGCCTGAGCCTGAAGTACCACCAGATCGAACGAACGAAGAGCGGAACGTTAATGATGGGAGATTGTCGAACCAATCTCTTTTCTCCCACTACGTCATGCATCGCAAGTTTCTCGCAGTAGTCCTCAATGCTGTCGAAGAAGATCGGTCCTCCATACCGCGAAGGATCGTATCCTGCATTCGATTCTTTGACGTAGGTACGCCAGACCGATTCCTGCTCATACGAATCAAGAAATCGCGGCAGCTGTTCACCCAGCCGGTTCAAGCAGACGATTGCTCTTTCTGCCGGAATCTCTATCGTGAACTGCACAGAGGAGATAGTAGCGAGAGGGCATAGAGCCTTCCTGCCATCTATCTCTATCCAGCGAGCATCCCGTTCATCCGGAACCGCGAGCAAGTCTTCATTCGTACTAAGCACGGGCTTAAAGCGAGGTGTTGCCAAAACTGCTCTTCCAGCCTCATACAACGTTTCGAGTGCACGCTGCGTGTGCCCAATTGAATAATTCTTGTGACAAGGCGCAGCCGAGATCTCGAGGTTCTGCCGCCCTAGCTCATAGGTGAGCGTGTCGCCGTCATTATTACGGAGAGCAGTGATTGCTCCGTTCTTCCGTTCAGTAACGCTCCATCCGGCACTTACCATCCCAGCGAACAGTAACTGAGATTTCTCGAACGTAATCGGGGTATCGATTCCAGCAGATTCATCGGTGAATGAAGTCTCGACTTCGATACCGACTGAATCAGAAGTCTTGCCGCTCACGCCCGCCGCGAAGTAATCACGCAATTCCATACACATTTCGTTCTGCTTCCTTGAAAGAACATACTTTCGTAAAACGAAAGCCCCCTCGTAAGAGGGGGCTGAATTGATACGGGCTCCTGGAGAATATCCGGACGCATCAGTTCAAACCTCTCTTACCAGAGAAGCTTGAATGCGGATGTGCCCAGCCGTTTCGATACGTCATAAGTATTATGATTACGCTCCTTCCGTCAAAAGTCAATGCATGCTCGCAGTAATTTAAACATTTCTCGCATCCCTTTTGACTCCAACTTACGGAATAAGTAAAATTTATACCCTCGATTCAAGCATCTGAGAGGTAAAGATTTCGTAACTGATCAGAAAGATATTAGACCTATCCAGCCTTGGCTTCAGCATACCGGCTTGCGACGAGGAACCCAATCTGGAGCCATTTCTCATAGAGTGCGCAAAAAACTTATCGCCTGAACGTATGTTTTATTTAAAGAACATGCGCGGATACGTAGGGTAGAATATTTCTCATGACTATTAAAGGCATCGAACTCTTCCACATAACGATACCTGTCACGCATCCGTTCGAGACGAGCTTCGGGGTGATTGACCAGCGCCCCGCGCTTATCGTTCAGATGACGGGAACTGACGGCAGTGTCGGCTACGGCGAATCATCTCTTCTGGCGACGCCGATGTCAGAACCCGAAACTATAGCTTCGGGAATCACGTTCCTGAAGGCAGTACTACCAAGCCTTATTGGCACTCCGATAGAGCCTGGATTTGATATCACGTCACTTTACTCTAGCGCTTTAAATCCTGTAGCACAGCTGGGTATAGAGGGTGCATATCTTGACCTCGTAGGGAAAAGCCACAGCATCTCGCTCGCTGCATTATTCGGTGCATCTAAAACCGAGGTTCAGATCGGAGAAAGCATAGGAATAAAGCAGTCGGTAGAAGAAGTGATTACGGAGATACAGCGACACAAAGAGGCGGGCATATCCCGCATAAAGGTAAAGATTGCGCCGGATCGAGATCTCGACGTCATACGCTCTGTTCGAGAAGCTTTTCCCGACCTTGAGTTAGGTGCTGACGCGAATGCGTCTTATCAGAAGGGAGATGTCGAACATCTGCTACAACTTAAGCCATACGATCTATCATTCATAGAGCAGCCCTTCGCCGCAGATGAATATGCGGCACATGCAGCACTTCGAAAGAACGGTATGATCGTTTGCCTTGACGAGACTGTCCGTGACATACCGACCTGCGTTCGCGCATTCGAAGAAGGAGCATGCGACATCATAAACATTAAGCCGGCACGGATAGGAAGTTTCAAAGAGTCTAAAGAAATCCATGATTACTGCGTTGACAAGGAGGTACGCCTCTTCGGCGGAGGACGACTTGAGACAGGGATTGGAAAGACAACGAATGCAGCATTTTATGCACTACCCGGATTCAATGACTCCTCCGACATTACTCCGCCGGCCGATTATCTATTAGAAGACATAATTCACCCGGCATTCACTATTTCCAATGGAGCGTACCAAGTAACATCATTGCCGGGCAGCGGAATTACGGTTGACTTAGATGCCCTTAATAGACTTTCTGTTGAACGAGTTAGCTTTGGGAACGCATAAATAAAGAAATGATAACGGGAGTAAGATGATGATATATGAAGCACCTCGCCACGCTCAATTTCGAGAATAGTGAAAATACCGAAGGGTTTCGGAGGAGGATTGCTGCTCGGGCCGTCATTCTCGATAAAGAAGGGAACATGGCCCTCATGCACGTCGCGAATCACGGATACTACAAACTTCCCGGCGGCGGAGTTGATGAAGGGGAAGATATAGAGAGTGCACTCCATCGAGAATGCAAAGAGGAAGCGGGTTGCGCCATAGAGATTGTGGGAGAGATTGGTACCGTATCGGAAGTACGCGGCGACCATGCATTCATGCAAGATTCTCACGCATACATTGCACGTCTTATCGGAGAGAAAGGCGAGCCTGAGCTGACCGACCTAGAAATCGAAGGCGGCTTCGAGATCTGCTGGATTCCCATTGAGGAAGCATTACTCCTGCTCAGACGTGAAGGTACGACCGGATACGAAGCGGAGTATATCGTAGAGCGTGACGCGGTCATTGTGGAAGAAGCTCAGAATTTAAAATCACCGAAGGAGGTTATCTCCTTTATATAAGAATCCGGTACCCGATAATTTAATCAGGTACCGGATTCGGTTCAGATTGAAAACTAATTCTATCTAAGATCCTTTCCGCGAGACTCCCGCATGCCTCTGGAGAATTTACTACCAGGATCGCGAATCTCTCTATCTCTAATACTTAGATCAGTTCTGCTAGACTCCGAGATCGTTTCGCGAACGTGCAACTTATTATTGAACAAGGAACTGAAGAATTTGATTGGCTTTTTGAGAATTCTCGACATTGGACAACCCTTGTTGTTATTCAGAATCCCGAATCCTGTTAGGAACATACAATACTTTTGGTATATTAGCAAGTATAGCAATCGGAATCGATTTCTCTGACTTGAGGTGAATAAGTTGGTTGCTAACAGGCTTTCCTTAAGTAATTTATCTTCCGCCATATAGGAGGAAATTCATTACATAACCAGATGTGATATAATTATCAGACAATGTCTTCTCTTGACGAAATACGTGCTGAACGAATTCGTAAGGTTAATTTACTTGAGGCCGCCGGCGTTGATCCTTATCCAAGCAAAAGTTTGTGTTCAATAGAAATTGGTGCTCTGCTCAAGAACTTTGAGGCACACTTTTTGGATAGAACAGTCTTGACCGTACATGGGCGTATACGTGCTACCCGTATACACGGGGGATCCATTTTCCTTGATTTAGATGACGGTTCTGGCCGGATTCAGATCTTTCTTCAACGAAATGAAATTGGGGCGGAGGAGTTTGATCTTTTTGTGGGTGCTGGAGATACTGGAGATTTCATCGAAATCAGCGGTACCCCTTTCAAGACTAAGCACGGGCAAGATAGTATTAACGCGGTAAGCTGGCGAATGCTTTCTAAAACTCTCCGGCCAATTCCTGATGACTGGTACGGACTGTCGGATGAAAACGAGCGCTTTCGAAGAAAATATCTTGACATGATTCTTAATAAGAACGTGCTTGAGAACGCAAAAAAACGTTCAGTATTTTGGAACTCCTTTCGAACTTATCTTCTTACGCGAGATTTTATTGAAGTAGAGACACCTGTACTCGAGAATACAACCGGGGGTGCCGATGCTCGACCATTCATTACTCACCATAATGCCCTCGATATTGATGTATACTTGCGTATCTCTGCAGGAGAACTCTGGCAGAAGCAACTCTTAGTGGGAGGCTTGACCAAGACCTTTGAGATTGGTCGTATTTTTCGAAATGAAGGAATGTCTCGAGAACACCTTCAGGATTATACTCAACTTGAATTCTATCAGGCATATTCTGACTATACGCAAGGGATGCAGATGGTAATAGACCTCTATCGATACGTTGCGGAAAAAACGTTTGGGAAGATGAATTTTTCAATCGGTGAACACGTAGTAAATCTTGAGTCAGACTGGGTCACTTATGATTTTTGCGAGATTATACAGAAGGAATACGGATTAGACCCGTTATCCGTAAGTCTTGAAGAGGTTAAGAGTGCCCTTATAAAATATGGGGTCGAGAAGGACATGGACTCAATAAATATTGAACGTGGAATAGATACGCTCTGGAAACGCATCCGAAAAACTATATCTGGTCCGGGATTCTTAATTGGCGTCCCAGTTTATCTTGAACCTCTCGCTAAAAGAAATAGTGAGAATAAGAATGTGGTCGATCGGTTCCAGGTCATTATTGCGGGAAGCGAAATGGGTAAGGGTTTTTCAGAATTAAACAATCCAATCGACCAGAAGGAACGTTTCCTTAACCAGCAAGCGTTACGCGACGCAGGCGATGATGAAGCTCAAATGGCAGATATGGACTTCGTTGAGGCCCTCGAATACGGAATGCCGCCCGCCTTTGGATTCGGTGTATCAGAACGTCTTTTTAGTTTCCTTATGGATGTGGATGTTCGAGAGGGGCAGCTATTTCCATTAATGCGGCCGAGGTTTTAAAATATGGAAACTAGACCGGTCGCCGTTGTAACGGGAGGGTCATCAGGAATCGGCTTATCAATAGCAAATGCGCTGTCTAGGGAAAACATACAAGTTTTTGTATTAGCGAGATCAACTCCGCCGTTCGCCCTTGCAAACACAGCAGTTACCTACATTGCGACTGATGTTAGAGATCTACGGTCAATATGTTCAGCTGTTTCTTTAATCAAAAAAACGGTTGGAAAAATAAAATATCTTGTGAATTCAGCAGGAATTGGAGGGGAAATGCCTCTTGAGGCCTGCTCCGAAGAATACTATTCAGAACTCTTTGATACTAATGTTAAAGGAGCAATATTTGTTACAAAATCCTTTCTCCCATTACTTCAAAGAGGGGGTGCGGTGTGTCAAATATCTTCGATTGCGGGAATACGTGGCTTCTCTAACTGGTCTATTTACTCTGCAACAAAATTTGCTCTAGAAGGATTTTCAGCTAGCTTGCGGGAGGAGTTGAGAACTCAAGGTATCCGAGTAATGGTTATTCGCCCAGGATCAGTCGACACTCCGTTTTATAAACACTTACCTGAAATTACGAAAACGGGTTTCTTGAAACCAGAAAGTGTTGCTCGTCTTGCCGTTGCTGCTATCCTAAGCGAAACTAATGCATCGGTAGATAACATTGAGATTAATAATTCCCAAGGAGATCTATGAAATCACTTGTTGATAATGAGCGATATGTGGCCACACCCTCAACGAACTCATTTCTCGGCCACTCCATCTCTATAGCGTATTTCCCAGAAAATCTTAGGCCAGAGAATACCACAGGAGATAATGTCCTTATTTTGGTGAAAACAAAACGACTCGTTCTCCCGATAATCTCTCCGCGAAAAAAACTTTTTGTTCGAGAATTGTTTGATAAGCCTGATGCTGTGGCATTTCGACTCATGAGCTCGTGCATAACCGGTCTATTGGGCGACGAGCAATGTGATTGCCACCAAGATATGATTCATTATCTTGGAAAGTTGAATGATGCTGGGGAAGGAATATTCGTATATGCACCTCAGGAAGCTATGGGACGTGGGTTGCGCACGAAAATAACTGATCACTATCTTCAGAAAGGAATTAACAAAGCCGGCATAGCCACACCGCCACTTACATTTGAGCAGGCCGCCATAGCTATGTTCCCTGGGGAAGATTTTGATATTCGCTCCTATCATTTCCTTGAGGGTTGCTTTGAAGACCTAGGCCTATCATCTCTCGGCTTAGTCTGGTTAGGAGGAGAGTCACGCCGTCTCAAACTAGAACGCGAAACGCACCTGAATCTACTGACAGAAGGGGGTAATAATGATGGAGTCTTATGATGGCCGGCGACTACGATCTTGAACATATCAAAAGGATGTTCCTCAAGGCTGCTGAGGAATCTTTTGGAACTAATATTTCATTTATTTTTCTCAGCGGAAGTGTTGCTTACGGTGGCGGGAGAGTCGGGCACAGTGATATTGATGTAGCGATAATCCTTAAGGATGAGTCCTATAGAATGGCGCACAATGCGCGAATAGACACAATTGTAGGCTTCGGGCAGCAATATGTCAGTATTCATAACCAAACCGGATTCATTCCGGATACTCTTTTTCCAGGCGAAATAGTGACCGACGGGCTTTTGCGAGATGCGGCGGCGGGTCGTGGTTTTTCAATTGAAAATATGGAAATATCTCTACCGCCTGCATCAGACGAGTATTATCTGGCCACCGCGGAGCATTGGTTCCGGGCTTGGTTAAGTATGAGCGCATTCAGCGTTTTTGTTTTTGGAGATATGCAAGCCTGGGAAGAAAATAAAATTCTCGCGTGGCAAACAATCATTCGGTATATTTTGTTACGTACAGATATGCAGTCTCTTAATTCAGACCTCATCATTAATTCGCTTCTGAATGAAAAGAACAAATGGGTGGGCTTCGGTATCACAAGTAATTACAAATCTTTTAGGGAATTGGAAATTCATTACATACAGAAGGCGCTGACTAAACTACTAACTGGTAAATTTATCCAGGTGAATCCGAGACTCGCAGGAACATATGTCCCTAACGTAGAGAGATTGACCCAATGGGGTCGAGAGACTGCAAGCCAAGTAAATTCTGGTAAGATTCGCCAGCATGCTTTATTTGTCGATATTCAAGATCAGTTAGAAATTTCTAAACGATTACATGAGCTGGCTTGAACAAGAAATCGCGGAGAATATAAAATGGCTTGAAAATGTAGCGGGGGAACATCCGGATGTAGTTGTTGATGACCTACCTTCACCCGAGTTAAGCATTAACGGCCGTACTGTTGTCTCCTTCTGTTCGAACAATTACTTTGGACTCAGCAAACATCCAGATGTCATTGACTCCGCACGGCGCGCTATGAATCGCTACGGTATAGGCACATGTGAATCTAGAAGACTAGGCGGAAATCTCCAGATACTTGAAGATCTTGAAAATTCGATAGCTAAGTTTAAGGATAAGGACAGCGCGGTTATATTTCCAACCGGCCTTCTTACCAACATGGCCACGATTCCTACTCTTACCGACACTAGCTTTTATCGAAAATTATTCTGGGGATCAGAAATGCCTGACGAAGAGGTACCTGTCATCCTAAGTGACGAATTAAATCACAGAAGTATACAAATGGGGATAAGGCTCTCTCGAGCCGACTCTTTTAAGTACAAGCATGCTGACACCGAGGACTTGGAGCATAAACTTAGGGATAATCGCGGACGGAAGGTTCTTATCATTACAGATGGTGTCTTCAGTATGGACGGAGATATGGCTCCGCTAGATAGAATAACCAGACTGTCCAATAAGTACGGCGCAATGCTTATGGTTGATGACGCACATGGTACAGGAATTTATGGAAGAAACGGTAGAGGTAGCGGGGAACATTTCGATGTATCGAAGGATATAGACGTTCATATGGGTACATTTAGTAAGACTTTTGGAGGACTAGGGGGGTTTGTTGCGGTTAATGCTGATTTGGCGAAAGCAATCAAATATACTTCATCCGGCTACTATTTCACTTCAAGTCTACCAGCCGAACAAGCAGCTGGCTTGATTACTTCAATAAAGATAGTGAGTAATACACCAAGCCTAAGAAGATGTCTCTGGAATAATGTAGAGCAGGTTACTCGGGGACTGACGGGAATCGGCGTTGAGATTCCTAATCGCTGGTCACACATAATCCCCATACATGTTGGAGACGATTCGAAGGCTCAGCTTATGGAGGAGCTTTTACTTGAACGCGGTATTCTTTGTTCCTCCGTACACGCACCAGCTGTCCCCCGGGGAACAGCACGTCTGCGCATCACCATAAACTCGACACACACTCAGGAGCATATTAATACTCTTCTTGAGGCGGTGCACGACATGGCGAATCTACTTAATTTAACTCTCCAACCTAAGACTTCAATTGAAGTAAGCGCGAGTTTCGGAATTGTTCCTGGTTAGGTTTATAAAAATTGTAATAGAAACAAATTCACTCCTAAATTACTCTTCTAAACGTAGAGCAAATCGAGAAGAAATCAAGGTCAGCCCCAATAATTAACTACGCGGATAAGGAAGGTAAAATAAGGGGAATGAGGTTAACGTCCCAGCACAAGAAGAGAGAAGGGAATCCACGATCGATAATACGCCCCTCCCTAACGGTTGACTCTACAGATTGGGGATATTATTTCGCACCCGAGCCCACACATGCTTTACTCCATAAGGTAAAAAGGAGCTTGCATGGGATTCGTTCTAATATTCACTCCGTGGGCATTGATCGGAGGGATTCATTTTGCGCACCAGTCGTTCACGCACAAGGACTGGCAGCGCGCGCTGGACCGATCGTTCTTTCAGGGGCTATTTTCGCTCATAGTAATCATCTTGCTTATAGCAGAGAAGGGAATTACGCCCCTTAGCTAGAGACACGGTGCATGGCGCGGCAGAATGCTCGTGCCTTAAAAGCTACCCTCGTCTGCCAGAATCGGCGTGACGGGGGTTGCATATTTTATATAGGTGTGGTATGGTATCCTTAAGGCAAGTGGGTTCTACCTATTGATTGCCTAAGGTCTTTCTATGGAATGAAAGGAGGCCCGAAATGGCTACGGTATACACTGTGGCGCTACTCTCAGGCCTGTTCCAGGCCTTAGGATATCTGATCTACATCCGGAAGTCGCTTCGCAAGGAAGTGAATCCGAATGCGACGACCTGGTTCATGTTCGCTTACGGCACCGCCACGCTCACCTTGCTCGAGCTGGCTACGGTGGGATGGGATCTGAAAGGAAACTTCCTGATCTTCATCCTGCCCATCACGTGCGCGATCCTCAGCCTGCGGGTCGCTTCAATCTGCTGGTCTCAAGGCCGGCTGCAGTGGCCCGAAAAAAAGATCGAGCGCGCTGCGCTTCTGATCGATGTCGCCCTTACGATCGCATACGTCATCGTCTGGAAACTGGGCAATGACGGCAGCATCACCGATGACTTCCGCAGGACGCTCACTCTGTGGTTCCTCGTTCTTACGAACGTCAGCACAGTGGTGGCGTTCACCCCGATCCTGAAAGGGACCTGGGAAGAGCCCGAGAGCGAACATCCGCTGGCCTGGTTAATCTGGTGCGCTGCGTACTGCATGCTCGGATACGTCACGTATTCCGAGTACGGCATCGATAGCGAACTCTTCATCTACCCGGTCAGCAACGCGCTCCTGCACGGTCTCGTCGGGCTCCTTTCGCTCCGTCGAAGCAGGTCACGTTCCTACTTCAAGCGCCTCTGATTCCTTCGGGAGTTGGAGGCGCTTTATGTGTTAGTGACTTTCAATAATCATTGGTAGCTGAGTTTCTAGTAAAATACCGACGCCCAGCCGTTCAGAGAGAGATTCCGACCTTAGAACCTTTGGAACAAAGACAGCGTATCTAAGCCGCAGTTTTGCAAAGCTTTTATTATGTCGTAACCTACTAATACCCATGAAGAAAATCCTGATTCAAGGGAGCGGTATCGAAGGAAAGGGTATGTTCGCCGCCGAAGACATTGCCCCAGGTCAGCTTATTCGATACGTCACCGGACAGCGCGTAAAGAAACTCCCCAAGACCAGGGAAGAGAGCTTATCGATTCCCAACTGGTTCGGATTAAGCAAATATTTCTGGATTGACCCGGGGCAGGGTCCCTTCAGTTTCCTGAATCATTCCTGTGACGCGAATGCAGCGATAAAGGGTACCAAGTCGCTCGTCGCCATGCGGCCTATACGCGAAGGCGAGGAAATAACTATGGATTACTCAATGACAGATCCCGATCCACTTTGGGAGATGGACTGTCTATGTAAGACACCGGTATGCCGAAAGGTAATTCGTTCCATTCATAGCGTTCCTACAGAAGTATTCCAAAAACACATGCCGTATATCCCCAGATATTTTCAACGAATTTACATTCGCAACTACATACGGTCGAAGACTTAGTAAGGCCGTGCCTGAATCCGCGACTTATTTCGATAACCGACGCCTATCCCTGCTTCTTTACAGCCAGCTTCGTTTCCTGCGAACAGACCGAAAGAATCCTGCGACGCTCTTGACCCATCCCCGGACCTTGAAGCTTCCTTTCGATAGCTTGTACCTGAGAGCGATAGTATGTAAGAATTAGAGCACCCGCTCCGAGGAAGTCGGATAACGAGTCTATTCATGAAAAAGGCCAGTCTTTCTATACACGAGAGTCCGATTCACGGGTACGGGGTATTTACTAATCTTCCCTTGAAAAAGGGTGCGTTCATAGCAGACTTGCGAGGATCGAAGGTCCGGTACGACTCCTCTATATACGGGCAGAGCAATCGCTATGGCGACTGGATAGGAATCGGAAAGGACACATGGATCGACCCTATCGATGAATTCCAATACCTGAATCATTCCTGCAGTCCGACAGCAGGCCTAAAAGGCTCCAGGAAATTGAAACTGTATGCCCTGCGCGATCTAGAGGCGAACGAGGAAATAACTATAGATTACTCGACCACAGAGGAGGATCCTGACTACTGTTTCGAGAACAGCGAGCCCGCTACTGAGAATCATCGGCATTTTGTCGGCCCAGTCCAATCGCTTCCTTTAGAGATTTATAATAAGTATCTCCCCTATATCCCCCGCAACTTCCAGAAAGTATACGAACGTGAGGTACTCTATAAGCAATCATGAAGAAGAATCAATTCACCGACCCTTTCGCGATTGTTATCATTCTCACGATGCTCGTGTGCGGCTATATCATCTATTCCGTATTTTTCCTCAACGCTTTCAACATTTTTACTTCTGAGGATCAAATAGAGGATTCGAAACAAGTAGAATTCGGTATCCTTAGCCAATACCTATGATTAATGAGCTTGTAGCCGCTTGTGAGTGGGATATCGGAAAGTTCATTATCGTTTCCGATAATGTTTTCTCTCCTCTCATCTATTACTCGCACATCACGCCGATACTGGTATGTCTCATACTAGGTATCTACATATATTTCGCGAATAAGCGTTCGTTGCTGAACAAGACTCTTCTTTTCATTACTTCTGTATTGAGCATATGGCTCTTTCTGGATCTCATTCTCTGGGCAACGAGCAGCATCCGGGTGGTGATGATATCTTGGTCGATCATCAATATGATCGAGCCTGTCATCTATGCCGGATTCTTGTATTTCATGATTATCTTCGCAACGGGAAAGGATCTGTCCCACAGGGCGAAATTTCTCCTGGTCCTTCCGTTTTTGCCTACGATCCTTTGGGGCTGGACCGGCTGGAACGTTCTCGGCTTTAATCTCACGAATTGCGATCGCGAAGTCGTTGAAGGTCCCCTGGCCTTCTATAACTATCTTATTGAGTTCGGTTATGCCATCGCCATTGCGATCGTAGGAATAAAATCTTGGATGCGCAGTGAAGAATCAAAAATACGGAATCAATCATTAGCTGTCCTGATAAGCATTCTTGTCCTGCTCTTAGGTTTTGCGTCGGGTAATATAATCGGCAGCTTCTCCGAGGATTGGGCACTTGGACAGATAGGGCTATTCGTCATACCGATTTCGATCGGGGTGCTTTCCTACTTCGTCATACGTTTAAAGTTCTTCAATCAGAGCCAGATAATGGCAGCCCAGGTTCTCGTGCTCGGCCTATGGATCGCCGTAGCGAGCGTACTCTTCATTCAGGATATATCCCTCGTCAGATGGATAGTCGGCGGAACTCTCGTGTTCCTCACGATTCTTGGATACATACTCATACGCACCTTCAAGATAGAGATAGAGCAGCGCAAGCAGATTGAGAAGCTCGCCCAGAACCTTGAGACAGCGAACAAGCAGCAGGTCATCCTCATCCACTTCATCACGCACCAGATCAAAGGATTCGTATCGAAATCAAGGAACATCTTCTCGCTTCTCCTTGAGGGTGATTACGGACCTCTTTCTCCGGAGATGCGTCCGATGGTGGAGGAAGGCTTCAAGTCGGACACCAAGGGAGCGAATACCATTCAGGAGATCCTTAGTGCAGCGAACATCAAGAGCGGGAAGGTGACGTACACTAAGCATACATTCGACCTCAAGGCGCTCATT
>CAYWEI010000005.1:0-2456 GCA_964457265.1 uncultured Candidatus Saccharibacteria bacterium | reverse complement strand
GGGGTAGGAATCACGCCGGAAGATATGCGGAACCTCTTCACGGAAGGAGGGCACGGGAAGGATTCCCAGAAGGTGAACGTCGACTCAACAGGCTTCGGTCTCTATATCGTGAAGAACATCGTGGAGGCTCATGGCGGCAAGGTGCATGCCGAATCCGAAGGAGCTGACAAGGGCTCGAAGTTCGTCGTTGAACTGCCGGTATAGTTACCCCATGGGCCCAGAGACATTCCAACTAGTTAATGACGCGTACCGCAAGGCACGCGGAGGATATTCTCGCTTCATTAGGGTGTCGTGCGAGAAATGTGCGCACAGCCTCGCCCTCTACCAGAAGGACGGCCCGGGACCCTTACGACGCATGTATCTGGATAGGGTCCGTGTATCAACAATCGTAAAAAGCGGTAAAAATTATTCTTGTCCGGCTTGTAAGAGAGTAATCGGCACATTGTACGAATATCCAAAGGAAAAGCGTATGGCGATTCGTCTGTATCAGGATGCAGTTCGTAGAAAAACCTCTACGGGTGTCTTCTAGAAAAATACAGTATTGCAGGAATACAGTATTCCTGTATTATGTATCTATGAATACCATTACGTTGCAACAGCGCGGCATTCTTACGCTGCCGAAAAAGATTCGTGATTCTCTCAATCTTTCCGAAGGGACCGTACTCCGCGTATCGCAGGAGAATGACCGCATCATGCTCGAACCCATGATCTCCAACGATACTGTAGTGTTGAATGACATAAAGCGTTCGCTCGATGATATCAAGCGGGGCGACTTCATTGAGTTTGGCTCTCTACCTGAGTTCAAGAAAAAGCTCAAAGCATATGATGCGGGTACGAATCTCCGGTAGCGCCATACGTCAGTATCGGGACCTTACGCCATCTCTCAAGAAGAAAGCAGACCGGCAGTTCGAGCATCTTCTTCTCGATATACGGCATCCTTCGCTGCATGCAAAGAAATATCAAGGCCATGCTGATTTGTGGCAAGCGCGCATTGATCGTGATTGGAGGTTCTATTTCATTGTTGTCGATCCAACGTACGTGATTGTCTCAGTCATAAAGCATCCGAAGTAACGCCACGCGTTGTGCGAATGAATATGCGGGCGGGTCCCGATTATGGAAAAGATAGGACAGGTACCTCAAGAGACAATCCGAGAAGTCCAAGCGTATGTGAAGAAGCTCGTTCTTGAATAAAGACGAGGCAGGAAAGCCTGATATAATCCCTTCATGAACCTCGCAGAAGACCTTGCAGCACGCGGATTGGTCGAGCATGTCTCGGCTGACCTGGAGAAGATACTGAGTCAGACGCGTACTGCGTACCTGGGCGTGGACCCGACCGCGGACTCCATGCATGCAGGCAACCTGCTCGTGGTACTTACCATGAAGCGCTTAGCTGACGCCGGACACAGGATTATGCTCCTCGTCGGAGGAGGCACCGGCATGATCGGGGATCCGCGCGAGTCGGGCGAGCGCAGCCTCGCCGAGATCAAGGTTATCGAGAAGAACAAGAAAGCACTGAAAGCGCAGATACAGCGCATCGTGGGCGCTAAGGTTGCGGTCGTCGATAATGCCGACTGGCTTCTCAAGGTGCCGCTGGTCGAATTCCTACGCGATATCGGGAAGCACTTCACCGTGAACGAGCTCATCAAGCGCGACATCATCAAGCGCCGCCTCGAGACTCCGGACGAGAGCATCTCGTACACCGAATTCGCGTACTCGTTGCTCCAGGGCTATGACTACCTCGTACTCAATAAGCAGAAGGGAGTAGACCTGCAGATCGGCGCATCGGATCAATGGACGAACATCCTGTCAGGCGTAGAGCTCATCCGTCGCAAGGAAGGGAAGGAAGCGTTCGCGCTTTGCACGCCGCTCGTTACGGATTCCAATGGAAAGAAGTTCGGGAAGTCCGAAGGCAATGCTATCTGGCTCGATGCCAGCAAGACCTCTCCGTACCAGTTCTATCAGTTCTGGCTGAACCAGCCGGATGACGTCGTTGAGAAATATCTTAAATTCTATACGTTCATCCCCGTATCCGAGATAGAGGAAATAGTGGCTGCTCACAGGCAAAACCCTGGCGCTCGTGAAGCGCAGGAGACGCTCGCGAGGACCGTAACCGAGCTCGTGCACGGCCCCGCAGCCGCCGCTACGGCCTCTGCCGCCGCGAGCGCGCTCTTCGGAAAGGAACCGATCTCGAAGCTTTCGAAGGAAGCGCGTGCAGTCGTTATAAGCGAAGCCCCATCTCTTCCCGTCCTCTCCAAAGACCTGGCCACGGGACTTCCTATCGTCGATGCGCTCGCCACCTCTACGCTCGTCTCCTCGAAAGCAGAAGCGCGCAGGCTTATCGAAGGAAAGGGTATCTCCCTCAATGGCGTACAGGTGACCTCGGCAGATCAGCTACTCACGAAGGAGGACTTCGAAGGCGGGCTCGCGATGCTCAAGAAAGGAAAGCGGGATATCCT
>CAYWEI010000004.1:30031-42328 GCA_964457265.1 uncultured Candidatus Saccharibacteria bacterium | reverse complement strand
TCGCGCAGTATTCGGGATCCATCTCGACCATGACGCATCTGCGCTTCGTGTGTTCGCACGCAATGAGCGTCGAGCCTGATCCTCCGAACGGATCGTAGACTACGTCCCCAACATCGGTGCTGTTCAAGATCAGTTTCCGAAGAAGAGATATCGGCTTCATAGTCGGGTGAAGCGAACTTCTTGAAGGCTTCGCTGCGAACACCACTGACTTGTCCTTCCCGCGCTTGAAGTCGTGGGTGCCGTACCACCCGTAGAGGATGAGTTCGTGCTGGGGCAGATAATCGAGACGGCCTATGATTGCGCGGTCCTTTACCCAGATTACAAGCTGGGCGACTTTCACTTTCAACTGCACCAACGCTTCGCGAAGCGCGAAGATCATCTTGTCCGAGTTGAAGACGTAGATGCTGTTCTTCGCAGTCAGGTAGGGAAGGGCAGGAGCCAGCCATGCCTTTGTGAACGCTATATACTGCGCGTCGCTCATGAAGCAGTCGTTCGCGATGTCCTTGTCTTTCGATACTCCCTGCATGCCGCGTTTACTCTCGACATAATCGATGCCGTAGGGCGGATCCGTAAGGATGAGCGAGATACGATCCTCCAGAACCGACAGGTCCACCTTTGCCGCGTCTCCGCAGATGAGGATGTGGTCGCCAAGACGAATCACGTCGCCAGTCTTAGGCAACTTTGAGGGCTTTGTTTCCAGTGTGCTTTTCATAGCGGTTGATTATGAGCTGACAAAAGATGGGGTTCTGCTCGACGAGATACGCCGTGCGTTTGAGTTGTTCGCATGCGAGAAGCGTTGAACCCGAACCGCCGAATAGATCGAGCACCTTGTCACCGATCTTCGTGGTACGAAGCAAAGGCTTCTCGTGAAGTGTTATCGGCTTCTGTGTCGGATGCTCGTATTCGTCTGCGGTCACGCGCTTGGCGAGCCAGATGTCGATCATGTCCTCGACATCATCGACGGTTGCGTTTCCCGTACCAACGTCCGCATTCAGAATCTCGTGGAGCTTCATGTGCTTGTCCGAAAGGAACGACTTCCCGATAGTTCCGTACACGCACGGCTCGTAGCATTTGTTGAATGCCACCTTCGGTGTCGGATTGATGCCGTTCTTGATCCAGAGGCAGGTGCGCTTGTAGTTCACACCGAGTTCACCGTATAGAGACTGAAGCATCCCGACGTATCTTTGGTCACACCAATAGAAGACGTGCGCGTCCTTCGCAACGACCGCGAGTCCGCTTTCTAGCGTTACCTTGAGGAACGAGCGGTATTCGCTGTCCGTCTTCGCGTCTTCTACTACACCTCCGTAGTTTTGGTTTCCGCTGACTCCTTTGTTGTAGTCGAGAGCGATATTGTAGGGCGGATCCGAGTAGATTACGTCGATAGAAGCACCGTCGACGAGCATCTTCACGACATCCGTGTCCATGCTGTCTCCGCATACAAGCCGGTGCTTGCCGAGCTCGAATGTGTCGCCAACCTTGATATCGGTACCTTTTGCTTTCTCAAGCTCTTTCTCTTCGTCGAAGCCGTCGTCCTCAAGTTCAAGAACGTCGTCCCAGATATCCGAAAGGTCGCCATCATCAAACCCGATGCCGAGCAGGAATTCCGTATCGAAAGATTTGAGCAGCTCGTAGTCCCACGAGCCGGTGTTGCGGTTCGAGCGTAGGAGGTATTCCTCGTACTCCTTCTTTGTGAGGGTGCGGGAGGGAACGCGCACATCAATCTCTTCCTTGCCGCGCCCGAGGACGAGGAGAATCTTGAGGCGGGCATGTCCAGCCAACACTGCGTTATCGGTGTTGATGGCCGGAATCTCGACCAGATTGAATTTCGTAATGCTTGTCTCGAGATCCTTGCGCTGTTTTTCGCTCAAGGTGCGAGGGTTCTTGTCGTAGGGAATGAGTTCCTCTACCAGGCGCTTTTCGGTGCGCCACTCCAGTTTCGCTGATGCGGACATAGATAAATGAGTGAGCACGACCCTGATTGATCGTGCTTTAAGTAGACACCCGCCCGTGATTTCTTATGGGAGAAACCGCATCACTTTTTTCCGAAGCGTTTAGTTCGGTGTTCGTCGAGTCCGCGCAAGTCTTCTCGCGCCTTTTCTCCTTCCTTCCTCTTGCCACGCTTATCGCCCAAGGCCTCGCCATACGACATCCGAGCGTCCCCGTCGTTCAAACGATTCTCATTCATATCGCGCACATCGAGTGCTTGTTTCTCGCGTTCGATTCTGGTCCTCACGTCCTTAAGGGGACTGAATGCTGGAAGCTCTTTACCCATACAATCCAGTTCGGTGCGAAGTTCGGCATACTCGTCCTTTGTTAGGTGAGCATATACATGTACGGTCAGGTTTTTCGGACCATCAGGATTCTCGCCGCGAGAAAATGGCACGATAGCGAAGTTATTGAGAGGCGCGTCCGTCGTTCCGTACAGTATGTGTCGCTTGAGGTGGTCAAAGTAGTTTTGCGGAAGAAGGTACTCGTCTACGAGTTTCTGGATCGCTTTTGCGAAAGCCCGTCCCGACACCCCTCCGCGCTTGAGCGTCCACGCCTCTGCTTCCTTACTGCCGATAGCGAACGTCCGGGCCGGTATCTCGAATTCTTCTCGAATCTCCGATGCGGCTTTCTGAAAGATAGGGTACGAGAGCAGGAGGTCCATATGGTCCTGATTCTTCTGCTTTGCTGAGAAGCGAGTCGTCATTCCTCTATTATATCAATCCTCGTGAATGCGTGCCGGAAATTACCGTTCCGGTTTTTCCCATGCCGGAATAGGCCGGGTGTACTTTTTATGTATATGGTAATAAAAAACACACAGCTCGAGGAGCGCTTATCAGAGGTATACGAACTCGTTCTTGAGGCGCTCGACGTCGAAGGCGAGCACCACAAGGCTTGGCTGCTCGACCAGATGGTGCGAGTCATCGTTGGCGAGGAAAACTACGAAGCAGCTCTCGCGGAATACGTCGAAGAGGTCGGCGAGCCGTGGGACGTGGGCTCTCCCGCTTAGCCAATTAACAGCTTATAAAGTTCACATAATCGAAGCCGCCGAATAGGCGGCTTTTCTTTGTGCTTACGGATCTCGATTTCGGCAGGGGTGTCAGATTTGTAAGACGCGGTTCACGACCGACACTCTCCTAAAATGCGCTTAAATCCCGAAAGAGCCTTGGAACCATTGAAATCCGATAGTGACCGTCAGGCCTCATTGCATAATAGGGAAGCGTCCTCGAACGAGCCTTACATACCTTATATGGTGGGGTTCATGACCGACACGGGCAACAGATGAAAGCTGAAGCCGCCGTAAGGCGGTTTTCTGCTTATGTGATGCGAGAGACAAGTCGAATGCACGTCTTGCGTCCTGAATGGAGTCCGATTATCTGCGTGCTGATCGGTCGCAAGAAATAAGACGGGCAGTGCTACCATTGGCACATGTTCGATCTGCAGGTGCTCATAGTCATGATCGCATCTCTCCTGGCGATTGTCGGTAATATTTCCTATCTGAGGGATGCGTTTTCTGGCAGAGTGAAGCCGCATCCGTACACTTGGTTCATATGGTCGATCGTATCGATGACCACGTTCTTTGGCGGGCTGGCCAAGGGTGCTGGTATCGGGGCCATACCCACGGGAATCGCCGAGGCGTTTACGATCATCATCTTTCTCTTCTCGCTCAAATATCTTTTCCGAGATCGTGCGCGGCACATACGAGCAACCGACCACTACTTCCTGGCTGCAGCGCTGCTCGGGCTTATTCCCTGGGCTCTTACGAAGGATCCGACCGTTTCTGTTGTCATAGTAGTCGGGATCGATGTCATCGCCTTCATGCCCACGCTTCGGAAGACCTGGATGCATCCGGAAACGGAGAAGCCCCTGCTTTACGGCATGAACGTGGGGCGCCATGCGCTCACATTGCTATCTCTCGGCTCGTACAATATCGCCACGACCATCCACTCCATCGCCATGATCATAACGAATACGCTCATGGTACTTTTCATGCGGAAGAAAGCTGCCCGTTCCGGTGTAGTACATAGGGAGCGGAATAGCGGAATATAGTAAAAAACTTAAGCGTACATACCCATGAGCGATATCAGGCTCACTTCTCCGCGGAGGGGTGAGCCTGCGCGATACGCGCTACACTAGGCATATGCATGATCCTGCGATCTCAGATGAAGAAATTGCGGCGTTCGTGCAGCGCGGCGACTCTGAGCGGTTCGGAATGCTCATGGCCCGATACGAGCCCAAGCTGATGAGATACGGCTCGCGCTTCCTTGCGCAAGGAGATGATATAAGGGAGGTCGTGCAAGACGTGTTCATCAAGACCTATCAGGATATCCGTTCGTTCGATACTTCCCAGAAGTTTTCGCCCTGGATCTACCGAATAGCGCATAATGCATTCGCGAACGAGCTTCGACGCAAGAGCCGCGGCCATATACGCTTTCCGGACTTCGATCTGCTCCTTAGTCATTCCCCCGCGCCAGACTCGTCAGACAGCGAGAGCGAGCACGCGAGCCTCGTTCGCATGGTAGAGACCGGTCTTGAAAGCATTTCATCGAAATATCGCGAAGTCTTGGTACTCTATTTCATGGAAGAACTCTCTTACAAGGAAATCGCAGACGTGCTCCGCGTCCCGGTCAATACCGTCGGCGTTCGGCTCGCACGAGCAAAAGCAGCGCTCAGGACTTCCTACAAGGAGCGGAACATATCTTATGAACAATAATCTCCAGCATAACCAGGTCCAGAACGAAGTCTTGGAACGTATCCGCTCTGGACAGGTTCACATGAGACCTCGGCTATTCTTCGTGCTCGAGACTGCAACCGTTGTCTTGGTCGCTGCCTGTATCCTGGCCACTTCGGTATGGCTCGCGAGTTTCATATCGTTCGGACTCCGTCTCAGCGGGAATGAGTCGTTGCTCGGCTTCGGGACTCGAGGGTCGCTCATCTTCTTCAGCCTATTCCCTTGGGGCCTCGCAGTTCTCGATTTGGCCCTGATCATGCTTCTGACATTGCTCCTGCGCCGCTTCAGATTCGGATACCGCAAGCCTCTTCTATACCTGCTAGGGGCAGCGGTCCTCGGGGGTACGGTTACCGGGCTCCTATTCGATCGAGGGACACGATTCCATGATGACCGCTTCGAGGAGGCTGAAACAGGAGAGCTTTCCGGTCCGCTCGAGGCACTCTACGAAGGCGCTCGCTCTCGAGCTCCGGAAGAACATGGCATTTATCGCGGATTCGTACTCACCAAAGCAGAAGACGCATTCATCCTTACTCACGACGATCACGATGATGACGGAGACGACGGGACATGGACGGTGCGCCCTGCCGGCAGCTTTGATATGGATTCAATACGCATCGGAGACAGGGTGTATGTCGCTGGCGAGCGGGAAGATGGCGAAATAGAGGCGTACGGCATCAGGGTCCTAGAGCGCTAGAAGGAAGAATGAAATAAGAGGAGGTGTTCCGGTGTACTACAGGTATGCCTATGGAAAGCTTCGCATACTCGCTCTATGTCTGCCTTGAGTGCGGATGGATATACGATGAAACGCTCGGCATGCCTGAGCGCGGAATTCCCCCGGGAACTCGGTGGGGAAGCCTGCCTGATGACTTTAAGTGCGGCGATTGCGATGTGCAGAAGCGTGACACGCACATGTGGCAGAGACTTCCTGCATGAGAAAGGACACAAAGACATTTCTATATACCGTTCTCGGCATCCCGCTGCTATTAAGCATGGCATGGGCATTCAATGCTGCGGACGAAGCGAGCGTCGTGGTATTCCAGCGCGAGCACGCTGAGACGGCCGTTATCGAGATCCCTGAACCCATCGAACCCATGAAGGATGTGCCGGTTTCTGCGACGGTTACTCCGGCGGTCACCGCACCGAAGCCAAAGCAAGTGCCGGTAAAGATAGTCGCGCAGCCTGCAACCGTTCCGCCTCCGGTCGCCATGCCGGTCATCGTGACAGCGGCTGAACCGGTACGAGCAGAGCCCGCTCCCCAGCCTGTTACCGTGAAGAAATCCCGCCGTACGCGGGCAAGCTGATCCTATGAAGGAATTCGATTACGAAAAGAGGGTGATGGGTTCAGAAGCGAGCATGAGCATTGTCGCATCTGATCGCGCCACCGCGGATGCAGCAGCAACAGCGCTATTCGACATCGCTGAAGTCGAGGAGGCCCGCTTCTCGCGGTTCCGGAAGGAGAGCGAGCTCTCGAGGCTTAATAAGGAACGCGCGCTCAAGGTTTCCAGAGAATTCATGGACGCGCTCTTGCTCGGAAAAGAGCTGTATCGCAGATCTGCGGGAGCGTTCAATCCTCTTGCGGACATATCACGCTTCGGTTATGACCAGGATATATCGGTCGTAAAAGGGGCGGATCGTACTGGCAAGGACCTTGCAACATACAGCATTGATATGGAACTCGTTCTGATCGATGAAGAGGCCATGAGGGTCGTGCTTCAAGAAGGACAGAATCTCGACTTCGGAGGGTTCATTAAGGGTCATACGGCAGAGAAGATGGCGGAAGCCGCTCTGGATTGCCAAGGCGCGCTCATTAATCTTGGCGGTGACATCTATGCGAGGGGACTGGATGCTGAAGGAAAGCCTTTTATCTTCATAGTAGAAAATCCCCTTGACCCGGATGCGGATCTGTCATTCCTTGCGACAAATGCAGGAATTGCGACGAGCGGGTCGTATAACCGTCACTGGAAATCCCGCGGAACACCTTTTTCCCATATCCTCGACAGTAGCGGGATAAAAAATCCGGATACGCAGATTCTTTCCGCAACGGTCATCGCCCCGACAGGCGCGGAGTCTGACGCTTTGGCAACAGCGGCGCTCGTCCTCGGTATCGAGGCCGGACAGAAGCTTCTTGAACAGAATGGATGCGAGTACTGCTTCATCGCAAAGGATAACAGTCTCGCCTTCTCTGGCGCGTTCCCCTTTATCCAAAAGTCCGAATCGCCTGCATATGCCTAATAAATCCTTTTTCTCGTTCATCGCTTCGCTGCAGGAATCGTTGCTCGGTTCCGGAATCATGCTGCTACTCATGCTGCCGGTAGTGATCGCGTACTTTCCTGCATACCTTCCGGATTGGTCGTATACGTTCCTCTTCGGCCTATCGCTTTTCGCAGCGTTTCTCGTAATGGCGATACGGCCGCTCGCCGACTTGCTCACCCGTATCGCATGGATTCGTCCGCTCGTGATCCTGAGGAAGGGGTTCGGCGTGCTGTCCGCTTCTATCATAGTCGGAATCATGCTCTCGAAATTCATGACCGACGGATTCATATATGCGCTCGATTTCTTCAGTCCGGAACGGTGGTCTCTTGCGGGCGGCGCAGTACTCGCGCCTGTGAGCGACCTCTCTGCGCTTCTTCTCCTGATCACATCGAACAGATTCTCGAAACGCGTGCTCGGGAAGAATTGGAAGAGGATTCAGAAGCTCGCCTACGTGTACTTCTACGCAGGCGCCCTGTACGAGTATCTCGTGCTTGGCCAGATTCTCGCGCTTATTGCCGTGACTCTCGTAACCGTCCTGGTGTGTGCTGCATATGCTAAGAACCGTTCAATCCGCGCGATCATCCCCCGAACCGTATGACAATAAAACGTATGGCGGCAACGATAAGCACGGTAACCGATATCTCACCGACAGCCCGGGAAGTCACGCTTCGTCTTCCAGAACCGCTTGGCTTCATGCCTGGTGCATTCGTGAATGTGTTCATGGATGGCAAGCCAGGACGCATGCGCCGTGCATATTCGATATCTTCTGATGAGGTCGATCAAGATACGGTCACGCTTTCCATACGCAAAGGAAGCGAAGGGGGTATGAGCGAGCGGTTCTGGGATAAGGATGTAGAACGCGTGCCGTTGCAGATTATGGGTCCGCTCGGCCTTAATACCGCGGATAAGATAACTAGTACTTCCGTATTCCTTTTCGGATTCGGCATCGGCGTATCAGTCATAAAGGGACTCTTGCCGCATCTTCTCCGGAGGAAGGGTATCAGGCAGGTAACCGTAATGACCGGAAGCAGGAATGAGAGCGAGGCATTGTATAGAGAGTTTATTGAGGGCGCGGCCATGCATGATCCTCGTCTTAAGGTGAAGACGGTGCTGTCGCAGCCCATGGATGGCACGTATCCGTTCAGAGGGCATCTGCAAGACCATCTCGACGGTTTAGATTTTACAGACGCGTCGGTCTACATCTGCGGGTCGAAAGCGGCTACGGAGTCTTTGAAAGAGTCGATAGAGAAGAAAGGAGTCAAAGTACGTCAGTTCTTGCTTGAAGCGTTCGATTAGCTATCATTATCACTATGAATACTAATGCCAAGTTCTTTCTTGCGGGCTTGATCGGCCTGGTCATCGGAGTCGGCGGGACGTCATTCGTTCTGCATGAGCGCAAAGATAGTGATGGCGGACATCATATGGCCGACGGGACCATGATGCGTGAGCCCATGGGTATGCACGATGAAATGAATGGCATGATGCGCGCTCTCGATGGAAAGACGGGCGACTCCTTCGATAGGGCTTTTCTGGAGGAGATGATCATCCACCACCAAGGGGCGGTATCCATGGCGGAAGCCGCGCTAAGGAGCGCGGAGCATCAAGAGATAAGGGATCTCGCACAGGGCATCATCACGGCGCAGAATGCAGAGATCAAGCAGATGCAGGGATGGCAGGCAATCTGGTATGGACAGTAGCGACGGGAGACTCATGCTCTGCTTGCCGGTCCTGTAGCGTCGATCTCAATCCCGTACCAGGACGCTTGTGCCCAGGAGCGCCCATCCGTATAGCTTCTCAGCCATATCTAAGGGCAGATTCACGCAGCCATGCGACCATTGCTTGCCGAATTCGGCGTGCCAATAGGCGCCATGTATCGCGCCGCCCTCGGCAGTGAAATACAGGTTCCATGGCACGCCCGGAAGATCGTAGTACTGGTCGCTGATACCGGGGAGAGGACCTTGCATATATCGGCTCGGTGTCTTTCTGTAGATAGTAAAGGCACCTCGCGGCGTCGGGGTAAGATCCAGTCCCGTAGAGACAGGTGTCTCCATGAAGAGCTCCTCGCCATCGTAGGCGTACAGCCTTTGCTCAGAGCGATCGATGATGATGCGTTTCCCCGCAGGTAAGAGTCCTAGCGATTCTCGCGCTTTAAGCAGCGTCGTCTGGATGTCTTGCGCCACCTCCTGGCTTCCGGGGTCAGTAAAGGTCCTTACGTAATTACCGGCGACATACCAGTCACCGGTAACGCGGCCCGGATACCGTACCCATTCATTGAATGCGACCCTGTACCATGAGTGCCCCCTATCGTCCGTAACCGTACTAGTAGTACTGATGGCCAGGACCGTTCCTGTGCGCACCTTTCCGATGCTAGGGAATGAATCCCCGGGGCCAGACCGTATATTCAGGCAGCCTCCTTCGAAGGAAGGTCCGCAGCTATCGGTGACTGCGAGATAATTCGGGATCGGGATAGCTTGATGCGAGGCGGAGGCGGGCATTGCCTGTAAGGGAGCGGGTCCTGGTGCAGATTCCCCCGGCCGCGTGCCGGTCTCATGAAAGACTATGAGGATGAGTCCCGCGGCAATGCTTAAGCAGGACACCAGAGCGAGCAGGTACGTGGATCTAAGGCGCATGCCGCTATTCTAGCCTTACTTTGACCGAATAGAACGCCTGTTCCTTCGCGCACCCCTGACGGGCAGGAGGTGATATGATGACTTCATGAAACAGGATATCGAAGGGAAGCGAGACGACGCCCTGTCATTCCTCGTGAATCATGACGCGGGCGTCCTTGCTACGCTCTCGCCAGCAGATGAAACCCATGCTCGCTTGGTGTATTACACGTGCGATGACGCGTTCAATGTCTATTTCCTTACGCTCAGGAATACCCGGAAGGTCTCCGATCTCGCATCGAATCCGCAAGCAGCATTCGTGGTCTCAGAGATCGGGGAACTCCGCACTATACAGATAGAGGGCATAGTGGAAGACCTGACCGAGTCCGCCATTATCGATCCGCTCCTTACGGGCTTCGTTCATCGGCTGATGTCGCATACGAAGTATGGAATACCGCTTACTCGCCTTGATGGCAGCGAGCTGAAATTCTATAAGCTCACGCCGTCCTGGGTGAGGTGGGGCGACTTCACGTTCGGGCAGGGAACGGATAACGTCCTCACGGAAATCAATCCAGAGGAGGAGCAACGGTAATCCTGTACCGGATCCAGCGCCAAGCTATGACCCGCGACATGAACGTTCCTGGCCTATCGAGACAGCCGAGCGACAGGCTGGTACGGGATTTTTTCATCTTCTATAACGCTACGCTGGTGTTCTTCGCCATCGGCATCATTACGACGCTCGGCCTCGGCTGGTATGGAGGAATCAGCACTCCATCGTGGACGCCGCCGGAACTGGTGATCGCGGTGATCTGGGGAGCGCTCTTCGTCACTACGGTCATATCGCTCAGCATCATCTGCGATGTCCAGGCAAAGCCTGCGAAGGAGTTTCGGCGTACGGTGCTCCTGTACATGGGCAATGCGCTCCTGATATTGCTTTGGAATTATCTTTTCTTCGGCGTCCATTTCCTTGTCCTTGCGCTGGGGACGGCAATCGTCATCGGCCTATCGGTCCTGGTCCTCATCTTTCGCGTCAAGGATATCTCGAGGGCTGCAGCATGGCTCCTGGTGCCGTACCTTCTCTGGATGATATATGCCATCGCCATCAATTACGCAGTGATGATGATGAACTAGATGCGGCTCTCCGGTAAGGCACGGCAGCTTGATTATTAAGTAACGACGATGACTATGTTCAGCTTGAAAGGAAAGGTAGCGGTAGTCACGGGAGCGGGACGCGGCATGGGTCGAGCGCACGCCATCACTCTTGCGCGGCAGGGAGCGACAGTGATCATCACTGACGTGGATCTCGATCAGTGCCGCGCTGTCATGAGAGAAGTCAATGATGCCTGCGACAGCGAGTCGGGATGCTTCAGGCTCGACGTCTCGCGGAAGAGCGAAGTGGATGAGGTCTTTGATGGCATTATCGCCCAGTACGGAAGGATAGATATCCTTGTAAATAATGCAGGCATCTACGAGCCGAAGCCCTCTCTTGATCTTACGGAGAAGGAATGGGACCGGACTATGGATATAAATCTCAAGGGACAATTCTTCTGCGCGCAGCGCGCGGGAAAGGAAATGGCCAGGAGCGGAGGCGGCCGGATCATAAACATATCTTCCGTAGCTTCGGGTCAGGTCGGGGTCGGCATAGCAGGAGGAGCTCACTACGCGGCGTCCAAGGGGGCAATCATAGCCATGACCGAAACTCTGGCGATCGAGCTCGCTCCCTATGGCATTCTCGTTAATGCGGTCGCTCCAGGAGCGATAGATACGCCGATGATACATTCCGCTTCGATGCCGGAAGAGGCGCGGGAGCAGATCCTCAAGAATGTGCCTCTCAAGAGAATGGGCAAGCCAGAAGAGGTTTCCGCGCTAGTAGCGTTCCTTGCTTCCGACGAGGCAAGCTACTGCACTGGCGCCACCTTTTATGCGGACGGAGGATGGCTAGCCTCATAATCGTGCATGTACAAGACGGTCATTAATTCCGTGCCGCTACGAGCCTCGGTGCTAGGTGCAGCGCTCATCGCGGTCGCTGCGCTCGGGTTTTTCATTGGAATGATTCGTGAGGGAAACGAGGGTGCGCTGAGGGAAGTATCTTTCGTGCGTACGTATTCAAGTCCTGTCCTCGGAATAGCGTTCGAGTATGTTCACGAGAACGAGGTAGTGGAAGCGGTAAGGGAATACGGCGAGTGTCCTCAAGGTGCGGTTACCGCTGCGGACGGATGCGACCATCGCTATCTGGGCTTCCGAGGGAAGAATCACGTCTCTTCGTGGTTCCTGTCTGCGGAGAGCGCGCTTTTCGCTCGTTACCCGATTCCGCGCGAGCCGTCCCGTGAGGACACGCTCCATACGTGGGATATAAACCGGTATTGCGAAGAAGGATTGTATCCGCTTTCCTGCGAAAAGAGCACGAATTCTCACGGGCTTGCCGTAGTCAAGGTGGGCTATATGCCAGCGTGCAACGGGTTCGAAGATTGCGGGAATGAAGCGTTCTTCGTCACGTTCGTGGAGACTAAGAATCCTGCTTACCCAGTCGTCGCCTTGTGGCATGACCGTTCGGAAGAGCGTGCGGTGCCGGACACCGTCATCGACAGCATTATCGATAGCATGCGTTCCCTTCCGATCTAGATAAGCAGCTCCGAGACCGGATGAACTGTTCCGGACATATTCCCCTGCAAGATGGATGAAGGGCATGCCTATCTTGAGAGGGTACTTCGGGATGGCAAA
>CAYWEI010000004.1:0-29931 GCA_964457265.1 uncultured Candidatus Saccharibacteria bacterium | reverse complement strand
CTCTTGCGTAATATATTAGAATATCCTAATATATTACGTATGCAGATCAAGGACCTATGCAAAGCCTTCGGGAACCCGGAGCGGGTGCGGCTCATCGAATGCCTTTCGCGCGAAACGAGCGTGAGCGGCCTCCTGAAGAAGTGCTCTCTCAGCCAGAGCGCGCTTTCGCAGCATCTTGGCGTCCTGCGCGATGCAGGCATAGTGCGATCTCGCGAAAGCGGGCGTCATGTGTACTACCGCACCGTCTCGCGCCGATACACGGATCTTGCACGCACGATCATCACCCTAACCAAATAAGCCGCATGAAGCACATCTCAGTCCCGTCCTTTAAGGAGGTAATCAGTGCGGAGAAGAGCAATCCCTCAGTGGATTTCATAAACGTATGCACATCCGATGAGTATAAGGAGAAGCACATCGCGGGGGTGCGCTCGGTGCCGCTTGATGAGATCGAGCGACGCATCGGAGAGTTCAAGGACAAGAAGACGATCTACGTCCATTGCCGCTCGGGGAGGAGGGGAGTGACGGCAATCGAGAAGCTCTCGGCGCTCGGCGTAAAGGCAGAGCTAGTGAATGTAGAAGGAGGGATCGTCGCGTGGGAAGAAGCAGGATACGGCACTGCAAAAATCTCGTCGAAGATCTCCCTTACGCGCCAGACATTCATAGCTGCAGGAAGCTTGGTGATTCTCGCGCATGCATGCGCCCTTCTTATCTCTCCTAAATGGCTTCTTCTGTCGGCGGCGATCGGGACCGGACTTGTCTATGCCGGCTTTACGGGATGGTGCGGGATGACGCTGATGCTTGCCAGAATGCCTTGGAATAGGGAGTAATCGCATATGACCATGGAAGAGTACGAGCATTTCCTCAATTACCGTCCGCTAGTCAAAGGGTTCTTCGATCGCGCCACCAACACCATAAGCTATGTGGTTGCAGATGAGGCGGCAAAACGATGCGCTGTCATCGATAGTGTCCTCGACTACGAGCCGCATAGCGCCACGGCCTCGTTTCAGAGTGCTGACAGAATCCTCGAATATGTGAGGGATAACGGGTACGAAGCAGAGTGGATCCTCGAGACTCATGTGCACGCGGATCACTTATCCGCAGCCCCGTACCTGCAGGAGCGGCTGGGCGGGAAAATCGCGATCGGGGAGAAGATACTGGAAGTGCAGGAGACCTTCGGCAAGGTCTTTAACGAAGGGACCGAGTTCAGGCGTGACGGAACTCAATTCGATCGTCTATTCCGTGACGGAGATGAATTCACTATCGGAGACATGCCGGTACGGGTAATCCATACCCCCGGGCATACTCCTGCAGATGTCACCTACATCATAGGAAATACTGTCTTCCCGGGTGACACGCTCTTCATGCCCGATTACGGCACTGCACGCGTCGACTTCCCGGGAGGCAGCGCAGATGACATGCATGCATCGGCGCTGAAGCTTTTCAAGCTTCCTGAAGGGATGCGCATGTTCATGTGCCACGATTACCTACCGGAGGGCAGATCAGAATATCGTTATGAGACGACCGTAGGAGAACAGAAGCGTACAAACATCCATCTGAATCAGCACACTGCTGCTGCCGAGTTCAAGACCTTGCGCGAAAAGAAGGATGCGTCGCTCGGGATGCCGCGGCTGATCATCCCCTCTATCCAAACGAATATGCGCGCCGGTGAAATCCCTTGCGACGAAGCGACAGGATATCCATTCCTCAAGATCCCGGTGAATAATGTTTTCTCTAAGAAGACAGGGTGATCGGGGCAGGTAAAGGCAGCGGAGCAGAAGCAGGCAAAGAACTTGCCGGGCCCGGTCTTGCGTCTGATATAGTTGTCTCATGAAAGCAAGGCATCTCGCTATAGGGACATTCGTGCTGGCGTGCGCACTATTTACCAGTGCGCCTCCGGCGCACGCGGCGCTTACGCTTACTGCAGGGAACAGCGCTACCACGACGCCCAACGTCGCCACTGCGATAACCGGCTTCCAGATCGTAGGACCCGCAGCTTCGACCACGCCGGTCCAGCTCCGTGCTACGAGCGGCACTCTCTCCATGACCAGCACGTCCGGTCTCACATTCGATGGTGCGTCATCAGGCTCGACCGTGAACTTCAGCGGTACGGTCGCAAACATTAACGCGGCACTCGCGACGCTGCGATATACCCGTAACAGTACCGGGTCCGATACGTTGGAAGTGTCACTCATCAATAAAGGAGAAATCTTCTTCATTACGAACAACCATCTCTATAAGTTCATCGCGGGATCGTTCAATTGGACGAATGCGAAGGCCGCAGCGGAGGCGCAGACTGCCTACGGCTCTACCGGCTACCTGGTGACCATTACCTCCGAGGAAGAGAACGAATTCGTGTCTGATCGCCTTGCCGGGGATGGCTGGATAGGGGCGACCGACTCGGGCGCTGAAGGGACCTGGACCTGGACGACAGGTCCTGAGGCAGGTACGGCATTCTGGCAGGGGACCGGGGGAGGGAGCGCCATAGGCGGGAGGTACGAAGCATGGGCAAGCAACGAGCCGAACCAATCCGGAGAGGAAGATTGCGCTGAGACCTATGTCTCCAGCGGCACCTGGAACGATTTCCCTTGCAGCGCGACGCTCGGATATGTCGTCGAATTCGGCGCTGCGGGGAATATGCCGACCGTCGTAGCGACTAACATCTCTATCGTGACGGCTGACGTACCCGCCATCACCACGCTTACTCCCGCGAATGCCGCGACCGGCATCTCGCCGAGCGCGAACCTTTCGATCGGTTTCAGCAAGGCGGTGACTAAGAATGCCGGAAGCATACTCATACGGAAATACGAGGACGACTCCGTCGTCGAGACTATCGACGCGGCAGGGCCTAGAGTGACTGCCGCCGCGAGCGCCACTGCGACGATCGATCCGGTCAGCGACCTGGGCGAGGGCACCCGGTACTACATAACGATGCCAGGCAGCGCGTTCGTAGACGGGTCGGCGAATCCTTTCGACGGCATCTCCGGCAAGACGACGTGGGCATTCACGACAGCAGACACTACCGCGCCATCGATAAGCGACGTCGCCGCGGTAGCAGCCACTACTACCGCTACGGTTACCTGGACGACGAATGAACTGGCGTCGAGCAGGCTGGCATACGGTCCGACATCGGCGTATGGATCCCTTACGTCGGTTACGGATACCTCGCCGCGCGTCGCGAGCCATAGCAGGAACCTTTCCGGCCTGCTCTCCTGTACCGATTACCATTACGCTACCGTATCGACCGACGCGTTCGGCAATGCCGCGACGTCGACAGACCGCCAGTTCCTCACGAGCGGATGCCTGCTCTCTACGCCCCCGTCCTCGAGCTATTCGGCAAGCGTTCCTTCGAACACGACGGCGAGCACTACGCTTACGGACAGCGGCCGTACGCTCATAGTGACCACGCCGGCGAATTTCACTGCCACATCGAGCTCTGTGGTCATACAGATAAAGGCTGTAGACTCTGAAGCGACTCTCGCGGTTACCGGTCTTCCGGCTCCGGATCTCGAGAGCGCTGCCGCGGCTGCCTTCGAAGTCACGGCCCTCATAGACTCGACGACCGTGCTCGATTCGTTCGATGCGCCCGTCACTATCTCCTATCAGTACACGGACGAGGATGTCGAGGGACTCGTAGAGTCAACGCTCCGGATGTACCATTATCACTCGGGTGCATGGCTCGCGCTCGATGACTGTACGCTCGATGCTGCGGCAAATGCCATATCGTGCGATGCTCCGAATTTCTCTACCTTCGCTATCTTCGGAACGCTCATTCCGGGACAAGCGTCGAATTCTTCTTCGCGCTCGCGGGGCACCTCAGTGACGGCGCGAGTGAATAATCTCTTGGCTGTTGGCAATGAAGCAGAAGCGGAATCCTTGAAGGCGCAGTGGCCGAATCTCTTCCCTCAGCATGGCGTATCGGCCGCCGTAACAGTGGATACGGGCATGATCCGCGACCTTGAGCTGGGTATGACGGGGAACGACGTACGTTCGCTGCAGGTGCTCCTTAATGCGAACGGATACGAGCTCGCGACGGCCGGGGTCGGATCCCGAGGGAACGAGACGGATTATTTCGGGACGCTTACCCGTTCCGCGGTAGCAGCGTTCCAGCGAGCGAACCGCATAGCGCCTTCTGCGGGATATTTCGGACCCATCACTCGTTCAGCGATGAAGGAGAAGGGCATTTCCGGACTCTGGTGGTAAGCGAGGCATCGAGGGAAGAGGATTGGCAGTACGATTCACCTATGAAGATCACCAAATACGCTCATTCCTGTCTTCTCATAGAAATAGACGACGCGAAGATTCTCACCGATCTGGGTTCCTGGAATCCGGAGGTTCCTGATATCTCCGGTCTCGACGCCGTACTCATTACTCATGAGCATCAGGACCATTTCGATATCGAGAAACTCAAAGAGCTGCTCTCGAACAACTCCGGTGCGGAAATCATCACCCATGCTGCAGTGGGCGAAAAGCTGAAAGAGGCCGGTATCAAGTACCGGACTATCGAGCCCGGAGAACGGATCACCGTGGCCGGGATACCAGTCGAGAGCTGCGGCACGGACCATGCCATCATCTATGGAGCGACTTCTCCGTGCAGGAACACTGGCTACCTCATAGCCGACCGGCTCTATATTCCGGGTGACGCGCTCCATGATATCCCTTCAAGGCAGGTCGAGATCCTCGCGCTCCCGACTGGCGGCCCGTGGATGAAAGTGTCCGAGGCGATCGAATACGCGAAGTCCCTCAAGCCTAGTCTGGTAATCCCGATACATGATGCGATGTATACGGAAGAAGTACGCAATACGAGCATGCCTCGATGGATCGGGACCGCTCTGGAAGCGGAGGGCATCCGGTTCGTGAGCATGCGCGATAATTCTTCTGAAGAATTCTAATGTTACTCAAATATGAACTGCATCTTCTGCAAGATAGTCGAGGGAACCGAGCCGAGTCATAAGGTCTGGGAAGATGAGAATCATCTCGCCTTTCTTTCCATATTCCCGAATACGGAGGGTACGACCGTCGTGATACCTAAGCAGCATTATGCAAGCTACGCGTTCGGTCTTCCGGACGAGGTCCTCGCGGGTCTGATGCTTGCCACGAAGCAGGTAGCGAAGCTTTTAGACACGAAGCTCAGCGATGTGGGCCGCACCGCGATGGTGTTCGAGGGCTTCGGCGTAGATCATGTGCATGCCAAGCTGTTCCCGATGCATGGAACTGCGGACATGGCCGAATGGCGGCCTATCGAATCAGGGGTCAAGAAATATTTCGAGCGATACGAAGGCTACATCTCCTCGCATGATTATGAGAGGGCCGATGATGCCGGACTCGAGGGGTTGGCAAAACGGATTCGCGGGGAGAAATAGGTAAAGACCGCCGGAGGCGGTCTTTACTGCTATGCGAAGGGACGGGATTAGCTTACGGCGTAAGGACTACCTTGATGCACTTGTCCTCCTTGTTCTTGAATATGTCATAGCCATGCGGGGCTTCGTCGAGCGATAGGCGGTGCGTGATCACGAAGGAAGGATCGATCTTCCCGTCTTCGATGAGCTTCAACAGTTCAGGAACGTATTTCTGCACATGGGTCTGTCCCATCTTGAGCTTGAGACCTTTGTTGAATGCCCAGCCGAGAGGGAACTTGTCCGAGAGTCCTCCGTAGACTCCCGCGATAGAGACGGTCGAACCCTTCTTCGCGCAGTAGAGGATCTGGCGGAGCGCGGTAGGGCGGTCGCTCTCGAGCATCACGGCCTGCTTCACCTTGTCGTAGACATTCATGACCCCGCCGAGGCCTCCGGCTCCGTGCGCTTCCATGCCTACGGCATCGATGCAGGAATCGGGGCCGCGTCCGTCCGTCATCTCCTTGAGCTTCGCTGAAATCTTCTCATCATCATCTTCTTCGTAGTTGAGGGTCTCCGCTCCGGCATCCCGGGCCATCCGGAGACGTTCCTCGAACCGGTCGATGACGATGACTCGTCCCGCTCCCTGGAGGAATGCGGAGCGTACCGCGAACTGGCCGACGGGCCCCGCTCCCCAGATAGCGACGGTGTCTCCGTCCTTGATGTCTGCATTCTCCGCGGCCATCCAGCCGGTAGGGAAGATATCGGTGAGGAAGAGCAGCTTCTCGTCCGGCAGATCCTTGGGGACCTTGAATACGCTCGTCTCCGCGAACGCCACGCGCGCGTATTCGGCCTGTCCGCCGCAGTAGCCGCCGAACATGTGCGAGTACCCGTAGAGTCCTGCGGGGGAATAGCCCATGGCCTTCTCCGCGATCTCCTTATTCGGATTGGTCCTGTCGCAGAGAGAGGATTTCCCTTGCAGGCAGAATTCGCACTCGCCGCATGCGATAGTGAACGGCACGATCACGCGGTCGCCGACTGCCAGGTCCTTCACGCCGCTGCCGACCTCTATGATGTCGCCCATGAATTCGTGTCCGAAGATATCGCCATGCTCGACCGTAGGTATGAAGCCATCCAGCAGATGGAGATCCGAACCGCATATGGCCGTGGAGGTGATCTTTATGATCACGTCCTTCGGGTCCTTGATTATCGGGTCCGGGACCGTGTCCACCGTTACCGTGTCTCTTCCATGGAATACGAGTGCTTTCATACGTGAGTGCGTTAACGTTAAGGCAAGCTAGAGCCGTCATGCTAGCGCTCGTCGCGTGAACACGGAGTGAATGCAGGAACCTCTCACCCCGATCTCGGCACTGATACTTCCGCGCCCCGGACCGATAAGGACGGTACGCGATAGCGACCGAGCATTCCGGGCAGATCAGGCTCCGTGCGTAAGAGGCAGGCGAAGGGTCATGGTCGTCTCCTCTCCAGGAGAGCTGCGAGCGTTCACGGTGCCCCCGTGCTGTTCGATGATGCGCTTCACGATCGCGAGCCCCAGGCCTGCGCCCTTGGCTCCATCGGAAGATTCTTTCGATCGATAGAATCGCTCGAAGATGTGGGGAAGGTCGCCCGCAGGAATGCCGATACCCGTGTCCGTCACTTCGATCAGCGCGGATCCTTCCTCCGCGCGGAGCGCGAAGCCTATCTGCCGGATACCGTCGCTACGCATATATTTGATCGAATTGCTCGCCAGATTCATGAGTGCCTCGCGCAGCCGCTTCTTGTCCCCGGTGCATGTGATGCTTGACTCGATCGCCATGCCTACATCGATGCCTTCCGCCGAAGCGATCGTGCCGATCTCTTCCGCGACATCGGAGAGGAGAGCGGATAGGTCTATCTCGGCAAAGGCTGCCTTGCTGCCGCTATCGATTTCAGCGAAAGAGAGCAGGTCATAGACGAACCCGGAGAAATTGCGGAGAGATTGCTCGAACAGCGCTGCTTCGCTATCCGCTATGCCCCCGCGTCTTATGCTGTCGAGCTTGGTCTGGAGGATAGCGAGAGGCGTCTGGAGGTTATGGGATATATCCATCATCATCTGCCGTTCTCGCTCGCGTGCGAGCGAGAGTTCGTGGGTGCGCTCCTCGATCCTCTGCTCGAGCTCTTGCGCGTGCCGTTCGACTTGCTGATACAGGCGGGCCCGCGAGAGAGCGGTGCTTGCCTGGTACGCGAATGTCCGGAGCAGTTGCAGGTCCTCGGCGCTATACGGATCCCCGGATAGCTTCTCGCCGAGAAGTATCGACCCTATCGCCGATCCGTCCTGTTCGATCGGGATCGAAAGGAACGCTTCATCATGCGCATCGGCGTCGAGGGCTATGCGGACAGATTCCGAGCGCAATATGGAGGCGAGTGCCGCCTCTGACTCGGATACGAGGCCGTCGAAGTCGACGTGTTCCATAAGTATCTCAGTAAGGGTGTGGAGCGCCCGCCCGTAATCATAGGTCTCCTTGAAGAATATCCGATCGGTCAGGCGACGGAATGATCGTTCGATGATCGGTATGCCGAATGAAGAGATGACGACGGTAATGCCTCCGCAGAACAAGATATCCGCGTGAGAGACGTGGCTTACGAAGGAACTGAGCACCCCGACTATCAATAGATAGAGAGAAACGATGAGCGTGATGAGCACGCTGTACAGGATGCCGTTGCGTACGGCGATACGTATATCGAGCAGCCGGTGTCGGGATATGGCGTACGCGCAGCCGAATACGAAGAACAGCGTGCAGAGCGGACCGAGCGTGTAGAAACGGTATTCGCCAGAAAGCGGCAACGCTACCGTGAGCAGGAGCGAGCCTGCGCCGGCGATGACGAGTCCGGTCAGCACGTACCAGAATTGCATGCGGCGGGTATGGTCCGGCTCATGTGCGAGCGCTACGGTAAGCCGTATGAGCCCGTACAGCAGGTTCGATAGCGAGTAGAAGAACACGAACGTGTAGATAGTCCCAGGAATGATCTCCGCAGGCCTTACGATGGGGAAAGACATGCCTGCTATCGAATCCGGAGAGAGCGCCGCGAGAGCGAGGCCTATCCCGGGAATCGCATAGAGCGAGAACCTTCGCCATGATGGGAAGCGCCCGTCGATGAGGAGATCGGTGAACATGAACAACACGATCACCTTCAGCATCGCTGCCATGAGCGCCAGCGTACAGGCCTGATACAGGCAGTCAGAGGTATAGCACACATCCGCCGCGACGTTCGCTCCGATCCAGATGGTGGCCAGGAAGAGATAGATGGCGAGCAGGAATTCGAGCACCGTGCGCCGCCGTATGAAAAGCGCAGCTGTCATGACCGCGAATATGACGGTCGTTACGGCAGCTGCGTAGGTGATAGCGAACATGGGCTTATCGGTGAGGATATATGGAGAGAAGCGCGATCCCGTAGTCCTCTCTTGCAGAATCGGTCAGGTGTCCGTGCGAGCCATCTGTTCTCTGCATGAATAGGACAGTACAGGATTAGGGATAATGGAAAGTTAAAGAAAAGATAAGATATCCGGTATAGCAGAATGATTCCTATGTCCCCATGCGATAGCCGCGACCGGGAACGGTCTGAATCAGGCGGTCCTTGCTCATGTCATTGAGCTTCTTGCGGAGCGAAAGGATATGCGACTCTATCGTGTTCGAGAAGATGTCGACGCTCATGTCCCATACATGCTCGAGGATCATGCCGCGAGAAAGCACGATTCCTTCGTTGCGCATGAGATAACGCAGCAGCATGAATTCCTTGCGAGTCAGATAGACCTCCTTTCCGTTCTTGCGCACGCTTCCGGTTCTGGAATCCAGCGAGATGTCCTCGACCGTCACGATATCCGCCTCGAGGCCTGGAGGGCGGCGGAGCAGGGCGCGCACGCGGGCGAGCAGTTCTTCGAGCACGAAAGGCTTGGTCAGATAATCATCAGCGCCTGCATTGAGCAGGCGCACCTTGTCGTCAGCACTCGTTTTCACGGAGACCACGAGTATGGGGACTTTCTTTCCGATCGCGCGTATGTCCTTGCATACCTCTATCCCTTCCTTCTTGGGGAGCATATTATCGAGTACCACGAGATCGTAGTCGTTCACCCGACCCAGATACGACCCGAGCTCGCCGTCATCGGCCACGTCGACGGCGAAGTACTCCGCTTCGAGCGAATCCCGCAGGAAGCTCGCTATCTTCTGTTCATCCTCGACGACCAGGATTCTCATAAGGAGTAGGGGATTTTATCTGCACGTTATTTATTTTAATCCTACCAGCACCTCTTACGCTTTTCTTCAGGCCCTAAATATACTGTGTATAGCTTGCTTATTTCGACTCTATAACATTTCCAGCTTTCCTTTATCTTTTGGCTAACGGCGCGAACGTCTCGGGTTGCGCAGCGGCCTGGCGATCACGGCCAGCAGCACTACGAGGAGAATGAAGAAGAAAGGGTAGAAGATAGCCGGATACATGAATAGCGGCAGCAGGGCATGGGCGAGGCGCTCCCAGATGCCTCCCGTCGCAGGGGAAGTCTCGGACGATGTCTCGGACGATGTCTCGGATGTGTCAGGCGATGTCTCTGCACCGAGAACCTCACCGGCACCATCGCTCATCTCCTTAAGCGCCGTACTGGTGACGGCTGGCTCTCCTGCCTGTTCCCGAAGGAATGACTCGCCTCTGGTGCGTATGGATTCCGTAGTCCCGGTGACTGCAGTGACTATCGTGCTCGCCATAGGGGAGCTTGAGGCTAGGGCGGCTGTAAGATTGCCGCTCACGATAGATACTCGGGCGGGAATCCCGGCATCCTTCGTTGGAGCTGCGAGCACATTGACGGATATGCTGCCGGTCGTAGCGTGAAGAAGGGTCTGGGCCAGCTTGGAATCCTGGTCTATGACCGTATCCACCTTCGCTTCGATGACGTGCGTCCCTTCGATCGCAGTCCATGGGAAAGATTTGACGCTGGTACGTCCCGGCTCTAGCTCGAACGGGACCGAGCCGGCACCTGCGCCGTCGATAAGGAAGGTGACCGCGCCTTCCAGCGGCATGCTGCTGCTGTCGTAGACCACCGTGAATATCTGAACGGTCTCGCCTGCTCTCGGAGCATTGGTCGAGAGCCAGATCGGTCCGGGAGCGAAGCCTGCGGAGAGGCTCTGGGCAGCTGAGGCATGCGCTGGAACGAGCATGAGGACCGTGAAGAGGGACAACAGGAACAGGAGGCGAGGTCGATACATATATAGGTATCGTATCATCAGCGCTCGCTGCCTCTCGCCCTTACCTCGCGGCCGCACTTGCTCTCTGGCACGCCCGGCACTACAGTTAGGGCATATGGCGAAACGGAAGCGCAAGAGCCTCAAGGATTACCTCGTCCCGCATGAGGGGAACGCCTACAAGCCTCATATATTCACGATGGGGTCGGTCGCGGCCATAGCGGTAGCGCTCCTCTTGATCCAGGCAGCATACCTCTTTCATACCAGCATCGTGTTCACGAAGACCGACTTCCTGGCCTCAGTGCTTCCCGGCGTGCTCGCTACCCTGGCGAACGAAGACCGGGCACAGAACGGCGTCGATGCGCTTACGAGCGATGCCCACCTGGCGCAAGCGGCACAGATGAAAGCGGACGATATGGCAGCGAAGGGATACTTCGCCCACGTCGATCCCGAAGGGCGCGCCCCGTGGTACTGGCTCGATAAGGCCGGGTATTCGTATTCGTACGCAGGAGAGAATCTGGCGGTGAATTTCAATGACTCCGAGGATGTCGAGACCGCGTGGATGAATTCGCCGACGCATCGCGCGAACATCGTGAAGCAGCAATATACCCGCATCGGCATCGGTACTGCTACCGGCATGTATGAAGGGAAGGAGACTACGTTCGTCGTGCAGTTCTTCGCGACACCGAAGGCCGTTGCCGCGCCTCCTCGAGAAGCTACGCCTGCAGCCACTGAGCTTGCCGAAGCAACGCCAGCTGCCGTACCTGCGATCGAGACAGAGACTGCTGAAGAGGTCCCTGTTCCTGCCATTGCGGCCTCCGAACCGTCCGAGGATACCCGGGTGCTGGGTACCGAGACGCAGTCAGGAATCCAGGCTGCAGGCGCGCAGGCGCCTGCGTCGAAAGTATCGAGCTTCTTCGCTCAGGTCGCCACGTCCCCCAATCATACCGTCGCCTACGTGCTCGGCACGCTCTTCGTCCTATTCGCCCTGCTTCTCCTGGCGGCCGTGACGATGCATGCGAAGGTGCAGTATCTCGAGGTCATCGGTGGCGGGCTCGCCATACTCCTAGTCGCTTTCAGCCTGATGGCGTATGACGCATTATCCGTCGCGAACGTGCAGATTCCTCAGGGGGCGCAGCCAGCGGCCGCCATAGAGGCGCTATAATCGGAAATATCATGCAAGCTGTCATACTCGCCGCAGGAGAAGGGAAGCGCATGCGGCCGCTTACGCTCGAGCGCCCTAAGCCGCTCGTGGAGGTCAATGGGAAGCCGATTATCGAGCATGTCATCGAGGCGCTTCCGCCGGAAGTGGATGAGGTCATCATCATCATCGGCTACAAGGGGAAGATGATTAAGGAAAGGCTCGGCGATTCCTTCGACGGACGCCGTATCCGGTACGTGCATCAGTGGATGCCTGCCGGGACCGCCCACGCGCTCTCGCTCGCCCGTCCCTTCCTCGGCGGCCGGTTCCTTCTCATGAACGCCGATGATATCCATGGCCCCGAAGCCCTGGCAGAAGCTATCACGCATCCGCTCTCTATCCTCGTCGCTTCGCACACGGAACCGGAGAAGATGGGAGTGGTGCAGAAGCGTCCTGACGGCACGCTGGCGTCCATAATCGAGAAGCCGGAACACCCAGAAGGGAATCTCGTCTCGACCGGAGCGATGGTGCTCGATGAGCGATTATTCGAGTACGAAGCGCCGAGGCACGAGAGCGGCGAATACTTCATGACCGCCCCGCTCGCTTCGCTCGCGGCCGAGCATCCGATCATGGCCGTCCAGCAATCGCTCTGGATCCCCGTCGGGTATCCGGAAGACATCGAGCGGGCGGAGACTATCCTCAGGGAGCTCGGGAAATAGTCCAGTTTTCTCTTAGGACTTCTTGATATATCTATCATCGAGCTCGGGTCACAATGACCCTGTATGGCAAAGCTCGAAAGGAAAGAAGAAGCGCTGAGATTGCGCAGAGAGGGATGGTTGCTTCCTGAGATTGCGGCCACGCTTGAGATATCGAAATCGACTGCGGGCATCTGGTGCCGAGAGATAGAACTTTCCGAGCGTTCAAGGGGGCTGTTATGCAGCCGGGCGGATAGCCGGCAGATGAAAGGACGGCTTATCGGTGCGGAGATGAACAGACGAAAGCGCGAGGAACGGGTACAGACGTCCGAAGAGTGGGCTCGCGATCAGATAGGGGAGCTCACGACACGCGAGCTGCTCTTTACGGGTATTGGATTGTATTGGGGAGAAGGTGCGAAGGACCGAAAACTGAATTTCACCAATAGCGACCCTGCACTCCTTACTTTCATGAAAGCGTGGTTCATGCAGGTGCTTGAGGTCGATCCTAAGGATTTTCTGATTCGAGTAACCATGAATGAGAGTCACCACGACAGGTATGAACAGGTAGAGCGGTTCTGGCGAAAAAGGCTTGGAATACCGAAGAGTCAGTTCTACCGGCCGACGTTCGTTAAGACGCCCCATAAGAAGGTTTACGAGAATCGAGAAACATATTATGGTGTAGTTTCACTGCGGATCAGGAAGAGTACTGACCTGCAGTACAAGATACTCGGCCTTATAAAGGCTGCTGGAAATGCCGATGTAGCTCAGTTGGTTAGAGCGTCACACTCATAAAGTGAAGGTCGCAGGATCATTCCCTGCCATCGGCACCACTACCGCGTTTCCTGGTGATGACTTGCTCCAAGAGCAAAAAACAGCTAAAGTGCCCTAGTCCGTTTAAGCGGACGCATTAAATGCAGTCGTAGCTCAACTGGTTAGAGCACCCGCCTGTCACGCGGGAGGTTGCGAGTTCAAGTCTCGTCGACTGCGCACTTCGTAAAGCCGCCTACCTGGGCGGCTTTACGCGTAGGGGTACGAGACACTTGAACTGATGATATGCTTCCCTCATGTCTGAACGCATTCCGAGGCGCGTCGAAACTGCTCCCACACTAGAGCCATTTCAAGAATTCCCTCAGATGCTCGAGAAATTTGTTGCGAATGAACTCGACCTGAATAAGGTTCAAGAGCTCACACGGGATAGCGTTAGTGTAGAGAGTGACCCGACCACCTGGATTTCCTCCGCGCGTTCTGAGGGAGAGATGACTCGTGTACGTATCGGAGAGCAACTACTTCCTGAGAATATCGCACAGCAATTCAAATGGGGCGCTGAGACCGTCGAGCACCAGTATGTGGTTAAAGTCGCGCACGAGTATGCGCATGTCGTTCAGGAAATGTTCGACCAACATCTACTTCGATGGCTTGATGGCGCGGACAATGTCCCTGAGGACGCCATCCCTTACATCCAGCTCTATGCTTCGCTCGCAGGTATCGGTGGACTCCACGGACTCTCTCAGATGAATGTGTATCACGAGCAGAGCCGTTCAACCGGAAACCTCGACGTAAGCGTCTATGAGGATATGGCCGAGACTATTGGCAGTTACCTTCTTAGTAGCGAGTATTTCCTTTATCGACTCCAGAACGCCCATGGACAAATTACCCAAGAGCAGGCGAAGGAGCTTGTAGACCAAGTGGTAGCAGTGATCGCTAACTGGAAGAAAGGTCAGGAATAGATACGTGTTTTCCTGAGGCCAACGCTCTTCTAATCTCAGTTCCAGTTCTGTCTACAAGCCCGCGCCAAACGTAAAACCGCCCATTCGTGGGCGGTTTCGCGTTCAGGTGATGAGTGAACCAGCTAGCGTTGAGTCGGTCAGATGCTTGCCGATGCGCTCGCGAGCTCTCGCGTGAATCCACTCGAATGCTCCGAGCAAGGAGGCGGCATAGAAGACATCCCCTATGAACATATTCCTCAGGAAGGGCAGTCCCGCGATGTAGGCAGAAGCAAGGCCCTCGATGGTGCGCGGGTACCAGGAAGAAGCGGCCCATACGGCGAAATTGGTAATGAGGAAGAAGAGCACGGATGAGGCCATGACGAGCAGAATGGTCACCGGAGGCCGCGCCCCTCTGGCAATGATGCTTATGGCACCAATAAGCGCGACCGACCCGTACACGCCTATGAGCACTTTCCAATCGTAGAATCCGATGGTCATGTCCGCGATAATCATGACCATGAGAGGAATGGCGATGGCCCACGTTTTCCCGATATGCTTGCCTGCCGCGAACGAGATCGCCGTGACCGGAGTCGTGTTCGGCGGGTGGGGCGCGAGACGTCCGAGGAGGCCGATGCCGATAAGGCTCGCGATCGAAAGAAATGTCTTCATACTAGAATCCCTTAAACTCCCAGATGATAATCTCTCCGTCCTTGAGCTCATACTGATCCGCTCCGACCATCGGCGTCACGCCGTCTACCTGGTATTGCCAGTAGCTTCCGTCAGTACCGTTCGCGCGTCCGCCCATGCCGGTCACGAGGACGCCCATGTCTCCATAGTCCTCCGTCATGAGATCAAGGTCCGGAGCAATCGCATCGAGACGTTTCAAGAGCTCGAGCAACGTTTCGCCATCTTCTATCGGCGTGGTCGTCGCGTCGCGTACTCCCTGGATCGCGAGAGAGATGCTGGCGGCTGCCTTCTCGGTCGAGGTGGCTGTCTCCGTCTTGGCCGCCGCATATGAGGTGTTGTTCGTGACGTAATACGTCGTCTGAGATGATGGCTTCTCCTTTGCACTCATCGGAAGAGACGGCTGAGGAGCCGAGGCGAACGACGATGTGGCGATCATGACGTTCACGATGATCGTCGGAGAGGGAAGCTCCTCACCCCTGCTCGATTCCTGGATGATGACAGGCATCGGGGATGTCGTGGTCGAAGTAACGGACACTTGGATAGGTGGCGGATCGGTATCCGCTCTCGTCGCGCTTCCGTACGTGAATAGGGCGCCCACGATCAGCGTGAAGATTGAGAATACGGCGAGCCATGCATGATCCTTCATATGAGTTCCGTTATCTTGGCAAATTATAGGCGGGCGCCTTCTCGGTGACGGCTTCCGTCTGCGCCGCGTGCCGTGCGAGCGCATAGAAGAAGCTCGAGAGCCGGTTGAGGTAGGCGCGGAGCGCTGCGTCGATCTCACGTTCCCCTTGCGCCCGGAGGACAGAACGTTCTGCGCGCCGCGATACCGTCCGTGCGTAATCGAAGAGCGCCGAGGCAACCGTAGCGCCGGGCACGAGGAACGACCTCGGCTTCTCTATGGATGCCTCGATGGTTCCGATCGCTGATTCGAGCGCTTCGACTTCAGTCTGGGTGATGCGCTTGTCTGCGCCCGCGAGCTCCGCTTGCACGACGAATAGCATTTCCTGCACGCGGTAGAGCTGATCTGATGTGTCATCATCTCTGCGCTCATGCGCATATGCCCGGATAAGCCCGATGAGAGAGTTGAGCTCATCGACGCTCCCGAGCGCCTCATATACCGGATGGTGCTTCGGGAACCGCTCTTTGGTCCCGTAGAGTCCCGATTCGCCGCCATCTCCCGTTCGTGTGTACAGCATACGCTAGGAAGCCGCAGGATCCTGGACGAGGGGCGCGACATCGATCTCGCAGGTACCGGAAACGCAAGCCAGCTCCTTCGCGCCGGTCGTCATATCGTTCGTCTCGTATCGGACGAGCCGCGAGAAATCGATGACGGGGAAGCTCGACGCGAGTTCGAGGTACCGTTCCCGGGATATCTCCTCATAGGGTGCGAGCTGGTATACGTGGTCGCTCTTGGGGAGGAACGAGAGTCCTCCGACGATATCCCAATGGTCGTATACCCAATTGCCCACGGCCAGCCACTCGTCGTCCGCGACCGTCACGGTTACTGACGGATTATGCTCGCAGTATTGCTCTTTCGACATCTGCCAGTACGCAAGCTGATCGAGCGCCGTGAGGTCGCTCTTGACCACGGCCCCTTCGGGCGCCTTCACCGGGAACTCGAGCACCCAGGTCGTCGCCGAGTCGCGGTCCTGGCCTACCTCAGGGACGCACGGAACGCCCGCATCTTCGAGCAGCTTCTTCAATGGATTATGTCCTTCGATACGAACGCGTCGCAGGTAATAGGGGGCATGGCGCGCGTGCATGCCTGATGCGCAATCGAAGAGCTGGGAGCCGTTACCGGAAGGCTTCACTGCCGTGACCGCAGCCGAGGGATTGATGCCGAAGCGTTTCGCATACTCCTGATTCGTCTTCACGGCTATCTCCTTGAGCGCTCGCTGCACCTCTGGGTCGCGGACGACGGCGTTATCCCATTGTCCGGTCATGGATACGCCGAGCAGAGCCTCGTCTTCGCAGTTCTTCTTCCACTCCGGAGAAAGATAGGGGAAATCGGTGAGTGACGCTTGATAGGTTCCGAGGAGGCTGGCTATGCGCACCTTCCGGCCCAGCGATTCAAGGGTATCGTCCGGACGCACCACGACCTCGCTCAGGTTGCAGAACTGCTTCGACTTCAGGATGATCTCGCCGCATGGATTCGTCCCTGAGTTCCAGGCATCCTCCTTGAAGATCGGCCAGCGACGCTCGGGTAGCTGCCCTTCGAGGCTGCCGCGGTTGAAGATGCCGCGCTCTCCCGAGCCGCTCTTGGCGAGATTGAGCCACTCCTCCATGAAGGCCACCGCCGCAGGCTTCTCGTTGTAGACGGCAGAATTGTTCGCCATGGACCGCTGGGGATTCGTGAGATAGAACTGCCCGTTCTTCGCCTCTCGCATGTCCATGTCGTCGAGGTCGGAAAGCGAGATGAGAGCGCTGCGCCGCACGCCGCCCGCGACGACGATCTCGCCGATCTTGCAGACGAGATCATGCACGTCGAGCGTCGTGAGATGCCGGCCCTGGCGTTCGAGCATGCGCTCCCGCGCGAAATCGAGAAGGCTCTTCAGCGGTTCGGGGCCCGATGCGCGGCCGCCCATGGTGCGCAGCCGCGCCCCGCGCGGACGGATCCGGTCATAATCGAAGGACACGTCCTTCCCGGACGCCCAGGCACTGAGTCCGTGAGCGAGGGCATCGGCCCACCCCTCCTTGGAATCCTCGATGACATAGTCAGGGAGGACGGTGCCGTCCTGGTGCGCGATCGACGGAAGCGACTCGACCGTCTGCCGCTCTACGGAGAAGCCGACACCGGTGCCGCACATGGATACGTACATGATCTCGGCGAAGTCCTGCCAGCAGGATGGCGCGATGAACGAGCAGTTGTAGATGCAGACATTGCTCGCTCGCGCGGGCGCTCCGGCGCTCCACAGGAGCCTCATGGATCCCATCGCCTCCATCGCGAGCATGGCCGCACGAACCTCCGCGTATTCTTCCCCGGACAGCTTCTCCCCGAGGCTCTCGCGCATGAACGATACGTACCGGTCCACGGTCTCTATCCAGGATTCCCGACGACCCTTCCCGTCGAGCCACCGGGAGTACGTGCTGTAGTAGATGAACTCGGAAAGCTGGTTCGGGAAGTACCGGGCGCTCTCTGCGACGAGCGTTCGTACCTCATCAGAGATATCAGCAGTATCTGAGCGCATGGCCGCGTGCTGCGTGCGGTAGAGGATGTAGGCTTTCGCGCTCGCGGAGAACCCTTGGCGCATCAGTTCGGTCTCGACGAGGTCCTGGACATGCTCGACATGCGGAGTGTCGCGAGCATCCCGTTCCATCAGGGAGGCGGTGACCGCGTCGGCTACGGCTCCCGCGCTCGCGGGCGTCCCTTCGCCGGTCGCGCTGAGCGCCTTCCTGACCGCATGCTCTATCTTCTGCGCATCGAACGCTACGATCGCGCCGTCCCTCTTTATGACAGACAGGGGAGCTGGGGATTTCAAGGTAGGCATAGGCGCGGTAGTGATATATTGATGAGTGTCTATGGATTATACATAGACGGTTATCTATGAATACAAAACCCATGGGGAAAACGAAATCGAAGCCGGAAGAAGCAGGGAAGACCTATCCGCGTCCAGCGTGGGTGAAGCCGTCGGTGATGGCCGAAGAGGAGCTCTGCCCGGACTGCTTCAAGGTGGTGGGAAGCCGCAGCCGCTATCAGCTCGTATGCATACTCGGGAAAGAGAAAGAGGGGCTGACAGTGAACGAGCTGACCGCGAGGCTTGAGCTCCAGCAGCCGACGGTGACTCATCATCTGAATGTGCTCCGATCCGTCGATGCCGTCACGAGTACCGATTCCGGACGAGAACGCATCTATGCCCTTAACCGCTCTGCGCACTGCTTCGACGAGTGCCAGATACCGTTCTAGCCTATGTTGCAGCTCGCCTCCTATACCTGGTCGTACTTCGTGCAAGTGGCAGGATTGGCCATTGCTTTCGTGTTTGCGGGGGTATTCATCTATCTCGCGCTCCGCAAGACGCATTCTCTCTGGATGCGCATCACTGCAGTAATCGTGTTCCTCGGTGTCTCCATGTTCTTCTATGTTCCGAATGGGCTCCCGAACGGCGTCGAATTCCCGCTCTCCATGCGTACCTATGGCACAGCTAGCGGACCCACGATGCCTGTGCGGAACATCATCGATTTCTTCACGCACTTCGATTCGTTCGAACGTGTCGGGAACATAGCGCGCGATCCGGGCAGCGTGCCCCCGCCGACCGGACGTACCGAGCCTGCGTCCGTGAAGCTCGAGCTTACGGCGAAAGAGGTGATAGCGGAGATCGCGCCCGGCGTGTTCATGAACTACTGGACCTATGACGGCACGGTACCTGGGCCGTTCTTCCGTGTGCGCGAAGGGGATACGGTCGAGCTCACTCTCCATAACGATGCGACGAGCCTGCATCATCACAACATCGACCTGCACGCGGTGACGGGTCCTGGCGGCGGCGCGTCCGCGAGCATGGTCGCCCCGGGAGAATCCGCGACCTTCACGTTCAAGGCGCTTAACCCCGGCCTATTCGTCTACCACTGCGCGACGCCGAACGTACCGAACCATATGACGCATGGCATGTACGGCCTCATCCTCGTGGAGCCCGCCGAAGGGCTCGCAGAGGTCGACAAGGAGTTTTACGTCATGCAAGGCGAGTTCTATGCGAGCGGCGGCATGGGGCGCAAGGGTCTCCAGCTCTTCGATGCCCAAGCGATGCTCGACGGCAGGCCTACCTACATCGTCTTCAACGGCAAGACCGGAGGACTCAGCGACCGCATGCAGGCTGAAGTGGGAGACCGCGTTCGCATCTACTTCGGGAACGGGGGCGTCAATCTCCTCTCGTCCTTCCACGTCATCGGCGAGATATTCGACCAGGTATATCGCGAAGGATCGTTCTCGTCGCCTGCGGAAGACATACAGACGACCGTGGTGCCGGCGGGCGGCGCGACTGCGGTCGAGTTCACCACCCAGGTTCCGGGAAACTACATGCTCGTCGATCATGCGCTCGCGCGCACGGAGCGGGGAGCTTGGGGCATGCTAAAGGTAACCGGTCCGGAGAACAAAGAGGTCTTCGACGGCATCATCGTACCCGGACACGGACACTAGGACGACCAGCGGATAATGCTTCCCGTCGTGCCTACTGAATGGCGCGCAATGTGACAAGAATCCCGAGAGAGGGAAGGACCGCCTGATCAGGCGGTCCTTACGGTTCCAATATGAATGCTAGACTTTGCTGATTAGCCTATGGAAAAGGATCCTTCAGTGAAGCCTATCGCTATAGTCCTCTACGGCATGGTAGCTGTAGGGAAACTTACGGTTGCAAGAGCCCTTCAGGAGGAACTGGGATATAGGCTCACACATAACCACCTCATTAACGATCTGGTCTGGAGTATCTTCGATCAAGGAACTCTCGAAGGAAATAGCCTTATCGAGAGATTACGTTACGAACTATACGAGGAGGCAATCCGGCGGGGAGTAAACGTAATTATTACGCACTGCTACTCTCATGAGTATGTCTCTCCGACAGGGCTTACGGATCCTCAGTATCTTATAGAATTGGAGAAACGGCTCGAGGCTGCCGGAGGCCAGACGTTCTTTGTTCATCTGCAGGCCGAAAGAAGCGCTCTCCTTGAGCGGGTGCAGGGCGAGTCACGTCGTGAGTATAGAAAGATCACGGACGTATCAATGATGAAAGACTATCTGGATTCGAAAGATCTTGATGTGCGGACTTCTGCGCCCGTCAGGAATAATCTTGTGATCGACTCCACGAATCTGAAACCTGAGGACGTAGTGAAGATAATCGTGGGGAAATCGCAAGAATAGGATTAACCCTGACCCAGCTAACGGTCACGGGATATCAAATATTAGGAAGTGCATCAGAGACACGGTGGGCCGTACTTCCGAGCGTTCTTCCGGGTTCAAGCCGGATGCTATATAGTCTGGTCATGCTAAAGGCTGTCATCTTCGACCTCAATGGCGTCTTCATACATAGTCCGAAGCTGAGCGATCGTTTCGAGCAAGACTTCTGCGTACCTGTCTCCGATTTCATGCCCAAGCTCGGCAGTATCATGGACGAGGTGCGCAAACCTGGGGCTAGAGGTGCATTCTCATACTGGGAGCCAGTACTGAAGGAATGGGGTGTGAGCATGAACGAGACAGAATTCTGGCAATACTGGTTCGGTGCCGAGACTCCTTCTGATGAAATGATCGCCCTCGGCTGCGAATTGAAGGTGAAGGGAATCAAGGTCATCGCTCTCTCGAACAACTTCAAGGAGCGTGCCGACTTCTATGGCCACTATCCCTGGATGCAAGAGGTCATGGATAAGGCGTACTTCTCATGGCAGACGGGCCTCGTGAAGCCTGACGTCGAAGCCTGGAAACTTGCCTTGAAGGACTTCGGACTCGAACCAGAAGAGGTCATCTATTTTGACGACCAGGAGAAGAATCTGAGCGCTGCAGAGGGCCTCGGAATCCGTTCGTTCATGTACGTCTCGCCGAACGACGCGCGCGCTGTTATCGAAGCGGCGGGCTCAGCTGAGAGATAAAGATGTGCTGCAGTTCAGTGCGCATCTTCCGAACCTCAACTCCAGTTCTGTCTAAGAGATTGTGCAAGTCGCGAAAGAGGAGTAGCCACTCTCCTTTTTTCGCTTACTCCCAAAGGGATTCCCCGTTCCAATTCCATACGGAAGTGCGAAGGGAATAGTGCTCACTCATATATCCGTAGATAACGAAGCGCGCGTCTGTTTCTTTGTCGTGGTCTGTTGTCCGTTAATTCATGTCCGTGCGTTTGGTATGATGATTCATATATGGACTTAAGGAAGGATGCGGAGACGCTCTTGCGTGCGAATCGCCGAAGCAGTAACGGGCATCAGTACACGGTCCCGTCCCCGAGCACCTACCCGTACCAGTGGCTCTGGGATTCCTGCTTCCACGCCATCGTGCTCGCGAAGTTCGATCCCGCGGCGGCCATGGCGGAACTGAAAGCGCTCTTGTCCCGTCAGGATCAGGACGGCCTCATACCCCACATGATCTTCTGGGAACCTAAGCTCACTCGCCCGTATAACGTCTGGTGGGAGAAGGGGGAAGTGAGCTCGATTACGCAGCCGCCTATGCTCGCCTATGCGGCCTGGGAGATATACCTCCGGACCAAGGACCCCTCATTCCTTCGCGAGATCTTCCCGGGAATGCTGGCGTTCTATCGATACCTCATCGATAAGCGTGATCCGCATGATCATCACCTCATCAGCATCATCAATCCCGACGAGTCAGGAGAGGATAATTCGCCTCGTTTCGATACGGCGCTCCGCGTGAAATCGAACATCTCCTTCCTCTCGCACATGCTGAAGCGGCATCAGCTGGTGACAGCGAATCGCACCTGCTCGTTCGATCCGCTCGTGTGCATGCAGGAACGCTTCTGGGTGAAGGACGTCCCGTTCAATACCATCCTCGTCAAGAACCTTGACTTGCTCGCTAGGATCGCGCAGGTACTGGGCGAGAAGGAGGCTGAGGATTTCGCGAAGGTCAACCATGACACGATCAAGTTCACGATGCGCGAATATCTCATGGCTGACGGAGTATTCTGGTCAGCCATAGGACTCGAGCACGGACACCTGAAAATCGCGACATGGGCGCATTTCATCCCGCTGTTCGCCGGGCTCTACACTCCCGAAGAAGCGAAGGCAGTGATAGAGAAGCATTTCAATGATGAGAAGACCTTCCGTTCGTCCTATGGTATCCGTACGGTCTCGAAGGAGGAGCCTTCATATCGAAAGGACGGCTTCTGGCGCGGACCCATATGGTTCGCTCCGCACTGGTTCATCCATAAAGGGCTCGTTGATTACGGCTTTGCCGCCGAAGCCGCATGGCTGAGGGATACGAGCGTCGCGCTCATCGAGAAGCACGGGTTCAGGGAATACTTCGATCCGGAAAGCGGGAAGGCGTACGGGGCGCACAACTTCACCTGGGGCACGCTCGTCCTTGATATGATGGAAGACATATGACCCCTGATGCCCTGGACGCTCTCTCGTACGTGCCTGAGGTCGAAGGCGCTCGCGTGAAAGCGCCGGTACTCGTCTGCGGAGGGATGGGAGGCTCGTTCCTCCCGGCACTCGCCCTGCGCTTCCTCGGCGCTTCTCCTTACGTGATCGCGCATCGCGAGTACGGTCTGCCGGACACGACGCCTCCAGGTGCGCACTACGTCGCCATATCGTATTCAGGCGAGACAGAGGAGGCGCTTTCGTTCGCCCGGGAAGCGATAGCGAAGGGCCTGCCGCTGTCAGTAGTAACCGGCGGAGGCGCGCTGCTCGCGCTCGCGCAAGAGCATTCGCTCGCGCATGTCCGGATACCGCAAGGGCCCGTACCTCGCGAGGCTCTGCTCGTGATGGTGAAGGCGCTGCTCGCGCTCATCGATGAGGAGCATCTGCTCGCGTCTTCACGGTTCGATCGAGCGGACTCCGAACGTGAGGGAGAAGCGCTGGCTGCATCGCTTTCGGCGCGCATGCCTCTCTTCTATACGTCTTCACGCAACGAGGCGCTCGGATACTTCGCGAAGATCTTCTCTAATGAGACCGCGAAGATCCCGGCCTTCTCGAACATTATCCCGGAGCTCAATCATAACGAGATGCAGGGCTTCGGCGGGGGAGACGCGGGACGAGCGCTCATGGCGCCACTGACCGCTGTCTTCCTGCGCGATGCTTCGGATACCGACCGTATCAGGCGGCGCATGGATCTGACCGAGCAGGTCATCAGGGAAGCAGGAATCCAGACCGTTCCGGTCTCGCTCCCGAGCGGCAATCGTGCGGAGACATTCCTCTACGGATTCTGGCTGATCCGTACCGCGGCGCACGCGCTGGCACGGGATACCGGCGTCGATCCTGACGAGACGCTTCTCATCGACTCGTTCAAGCGGATGCTATGAGCCACGTGGTGTTCGATATCGGAGGCACGAATATGCGCGTGGCGTTCTCGGACGGAGATTCGCTCGCGGGCCTGAAAAAGATCCCGACGCCCCAGGGTCCGGAAGAGGCAGTAGAAGTCATGCGGGCCTATCTGGATAGCCGTACTCAGAGACCTGATGGCATTGCCGGCGGAATCGCCGGAGTCATACGCGATGGCGTCGTGACCCGTTCTCCCAATCTGGCGGCATGGAACGGGTTCGCTTTGTCTCGGGCGCTCGAGTCGGCCTCCGGCCTCCCGATCAGTATCAGGAACGATGCGGAAACGGCAGGAATCGGCGAAGCGGTTAAGGGCGCAGGCAAGGGATACCGGCGGGTCGCGTACCTTACGATAGGCACGGGCGTAGGCGGGACTATCGTAGTCGACGGGATGATTCCTGCGGAAGCTGAGGATCTCGAGCCGGGAAGGTGGTTGCTCGAAGACGGACGAACCTTCGAGAGCCATATCGGAGGAGCGTCGCTAGAGGCTGAGTTCGGGCAATCGGCGCGCGAGTTGCCGAGATCGGTGTACGAAAGCCGCCTGCCATTCCTGGTATCCGGAATCCGGATGATGGCGAGCGTGTGGGCTCCCGATATCCTGATACTGAACGGTTCGCTCATGAATGACGAGAACGGTTTCGTGCTCCACAACGTCGTGCGGGAGGTGTCGGGAGCATTCCCCATAGTCCTCGCTTCCTTCGGAGACTCGAGCGGTCTCATGGGAGCTTCCGTGCTTGCGGAACGCGCCTGACCGTTTCCTTCATGCTTTACCCGAGATAGAGCGATATAATATATGGCTATGAATGCCATCTCCCGTCCGAATCCTTTCCTCGAGGGCCCTATAATCCGTTCTCTGCTCTTGCTTGCAGGTCCTATCATCCTTGCCAATGTGCTCCAGGCGGGATACCAGCTCATCGACGCCTTCTGGGTCGGTCGCCTCGGAGGCGACGCCGTAGCGGCGGTCTCGGTCACGTTCCCGGTAGTATTCCTCTCCATCGCGCTCGGGGCAGGGCTTGCGGTCGCCGGTTCCACCCTAATCGCGCAGTACGTGGGCGCCAAGAATACCGAGATGGTGAATCATGTGGCGGCGCAGACGCTCCTGATGATCGTGCTCGTCTCTATCGCCCTCGGTGCCATCGGTTATGCGATCGCGCCTATGCTCCTGCATCTCATGGGCGTCGCTCCTGAGGTATACGACGGAGCGCTCGGTTTCATGCGCGTGTCATTCATCGGGCTCGTGTTCAATTTCACGTTCTTCATGTTCCAATCGATCATGCGCGGCATCGGGGAAGCTACGCTTCCCGTATATATCGTCCTCGGAACGGTCATCCTGAATTTCCTGCTGGATCCGCTATTCATCTTCGGATGGGGCAGCATTCCGGCGCTCGGGGTCATGGGAGCGGCGCTCGCTACCCTGGGTACTCAGAGCGTGGCCGCGTTCGCAGGCCTCTACGTGCTCTTCCGCGGCAAATACGGCATCCATCTCTCGATAAGGGATTTCGTCCCCGACCTCGCGTATATGAAGCGGGCGTTCTTCCTGGGGTTCCCCGCATCGATCGAGATGAGCGCACGAGCGCTCGGTCTCACGGTCATGACTTTCCTCATCGCGAGTTTCGGCACCCTCGCTGTCGCTTCCTACGGCGTCGGCAGCAACGTGCTCCAGGTGGTGATGATTCCCGCTATGGGCCTTTCGATGGCGATATCGACCCTGGTAGGCCAGAACATAGGGGCGGGCAATATCGAGCGCGCCTCGCGCATCGGCCGTCTGGGGGCGTGGCTCAGCTTCTGGCTGCTCTCATTCTTCGGGCTCGTAGTGTTCCTGTTCGCGCCGGCATTCGTCGCGTTCTTCGTGCCGGGCGACGAAGCTATCATCGCCGGCGGCGCGGTCTTCCTCCGGACCATGGCGCTCGCCTGGGGCTTCCTCGGCGTACAGTTCGCGCTTACCGGCGTGCTGCGCGCTTCAGGCAATCTCGTCGTCACCATGGTGCTCACGCTGGTCTCACAGTGGGTCATCCAGTTCCCGCTGGCGTACGTGCTGTCCAAGCATACGGACTTGGGCATCGCGGGTATCTGGTGGGCATTCCCGGTCACTAACATCCTGATCGCGCTCGTGACTATCGGCATCTATGCGAAGGGCGACTGGAAGAAGAAGCGCCTGACCGATCCAGAAGAGGTGCTCACCGAGAAGGTTTCTGAAGACATCATGACGGAAGAAGGATTCACGACCCGCTAACGCAAAGGCCCCTCGCAGAGGGGCCTTTCCTTTGATCGGCGACGGAGGATTATTTTCCTGCGAATTCGCTGCTCGCATTCGCCGAATCGACAAGCGCGGCCGGGGCCTTGCAGGAGGTCACCGAGCTGCGGAACTTGGACCATGCGTTCGTGCGATCAGCGTTCCAATTCTTCTTAGCGGCACTGAGCGAGGACTTGAAGTCAGACCAGGCCGTCCTCATGGATTTTTGCGCGTCCGCCGCGCCGGGCCGCTCGTAGGCATGAGCGAGCTGGACGGAGCGCGAGCTATAGGCTGACGCTATCGCGAGCTGATACTCGGTCACGGAGGACTGGAGCGCCGACTCGCGCCTGGCAACGGCGCTCCCTACGCATCCGATAGCGGCTGCGGATACGGCAGGCTGCTTCGGGGCCTTAGCGGCGCTTGCTGCATGCGCGGGAACGCTAACCGCGAATGCGAAGATGAGGCTACTGGCGAATAGGGACTTATTCATGGATATCGATGATTATCGAGTAAGGGTCAGCACCGGTCCCTATCGTACGGCCGCCTCATCAGGTAAAGATAAATTTTTCTTCAATTCCTCATGACCCTGCTTCTTGCGCAGGCATATGGCTACTGCGGCACCTTGGTCAGATTCGCCTCGACTATCAGCGGGAGATGGTCGGAGAAACGGCTCCCGGCCGGCACATGCACGTCATCGACAGTGAAATGCTCGCTCAGGAAGAGTACTTGGAGCGCGTGACGCGGCTTCCACGAGGGATAGCTCGGTACGCACACGTGCGTGAGGCCGATGGATTCGAAGAGGCCGAAGGCAGCGTGATCGCGCTCGTTGAAATCGCCTCCGAGGATGACCGGCCCCGGCGTGCGCTTTATGATCTCGGCGAGCTCGTTGAGCTGGGTCAGGCGCGGGGCCGCACGAAGCGCCAGGTGGCCGACGAATACCGTGATCTCCTCTCCATGGACGTCGATCACCGATTCTCCGAGCACGCGCGGATTAGCAGTGCTCGTGAGGCGATGGGTCTCGGTGCTGCTTATCTCGTAGCAGCTGGCTATGGCATTGCCTTCGTTGATGGACGAGCCGTGCTCGCGCGTCCCGTAGAAATGAGTGTACGCAAGGCCTGCGTGCTCGGACAGGGTAGTGATCTGGGAGGAGTACCGGGAACGCCTAGAACCGGCCTCGATCTCCATCAGGAGAGCGATGTCCACTTCCTCCGACTTGAGGAACTGGCCGGCATCTTCTATGGGCAGGCCGGGATGGGGCAGGAGATAGCGCCAGCCCCGCGTGAGGTATTGAGCGTAGCCTTTCGTTACCCCGATGCCCGATTGCACGTTCATGACCGCGATCCGCATCCGGAAATCATACGCCACCGAAAAGGAAGATTCGAGGAAGAGGGGGATTAGGCCTGTAAGCAGGCCGTGCGAGTGGTATCGTTCAGGTATGAAATCAGAACATCATCTCCCGACGTGGCACGCCAAGCATCTCGAGGCGAGGCCCTTCGGAGCGCGTGCGGCCGATAAGGTCGCGAACTTCATGGGTTCTTGGAAGTTCATCATCATCCAGACCGTGTTCGTCATCCTCTGGATGACATTGAACATATTAGGATTCGCCATGCATTGGGACGTCTATCCATTCATCCTCCTCAATCTGCTCTTCTCGACGCAGGCGGCGTACGCTGCTCCTATCATCATGATGAGCCAGAACCGCGCGGCTGAGCGCGATCGCCATCAAGCGATGGAGGATTATCGTACGAATATCGAGGCGAAGCTGGAGATAGAGAGGCTGCAAGCGGATCTTTCCCGTATCGAGAACGAGAAGCTGGATCAAATCATCGCGCTGCTACAGAAAAGGTAAGAAAACAGCTCTCGCTCGGCAGATACCTTTTTCGTACGCTCCGATAGGTCCCCGTATAGTTTCTCTACGCCTCACGCAATTCGGCGGAAACCATACGACCCATCGTTCGCTCCCGAAAAGAGGCATCTCCCATCGCTCGATCGCTTTCTTCTTATTCGACCGTCACCGACTTCGCGAGATTGCGCGGCATATCGATAGGGAGTCCGCGCTCGAGCGCGACGTAATACGCGAAGAGCTGTACCGGCATGGTGGTCAGGATCGGCTGGAACGCTTCGTGCGTCTTCGGTACGGCGATCACGTCATCGGCGAGCGCTCGTATGTCCTCTTCGCACCCTTCGGTCGTGATGGCGAGGACACGGCCGCCGCGGGCTCGGATCTCCTGGATGTTCGATTTCGATTTCTCATACATGGAATCCTCAGGTACGAGCACGACAGACAGGAACGACGGCTCGATAAGCGCGATAGGACCATGCTTCATCTCGCCGGATGCGTAGCCTTCCGCATGGATATACGAGAGCTCCTTCAGCTTTATGGCGCCTTCGGACGCGATAGGGCACTGGAACTTGCGACCCAGGTAGAACGCGTTCTCGGTGTCCTTGTAGCGCTTGGCGAGCTCATGTATCTGCTCGCGCATCGCGAGTATCTGACGTGCGAGGTCAGGCAGACGCTCGAGCTCCTTCACGAGCGCGACGCCATCAGTCTGCGAGAGGCCGTTGGCACGCCCGAGAAGTATCGCGATCAAGGAGAGCACGACCATCTGCGAGATAACCGCTTTCGTAGAGGCGACGCAGATCTCAGGGCCTGCGTGGTTGTAGACGCCTGCATCGGTCTCGCGGGCTATAGAGGAGCCGACGACGTTCACCACTCCATAGGTAGGAATGCCGTTGCGCTTCGCCTCGCGGATGGCTTCGATCGTGTCGAGGGTCTCGCCTGACTGAGAGATAGCGAGCAGGACCGTGTCTTCCGGGTTCATAGTGAACCTGCGATAGCGGAGCTCGGAACCGAGCTCGACTTCGACCGGGATTCCCGCGAATTCCTCGATCAAGAGTTCGCCCACGCGTCCGGCATAGGAGGCACTGCCGCAGCCGGTGATCATGATGCGCTTGGCAGCGAGGAGCTGGGGAAGAGAATCCGCAAGACCGCCGAGACGTACGGTCCCTTCCGCGGGAAGCAATCGGCCGCGCATCGAATTCTCGATAGTCTCCGGAATCTCCATCATCTCCTTAAGCATGAAGTGCTCATAGCCTTTCTTCTGAGCCGATTCGAGATCCCACTCGAGGGTCTCTACGGGCTTCTGGAGAGGGGTGCGGGCGAGAGTGCTTATCTCATATCCGTCCGGGGTAAGCACGGCTATCTCGCCGTCATCCAGATAGATGACATCGCGGGTGTGCTTGAGCACCGGAGTGGCATCGGAAGCGATGTAATACTCGCTATCCCCGATCCCGAGCATCACGGGGCTCGAAGCGCGGGCGGCGACGAGCTTCTCGGGCTCTCTCGTCGAAGCTACCACGAGCCCGTAGGTGCCGCGCACTTCAGCGAGGGCTCTGCAGAGCGCGTCTTCGATCTTGATGTCAGTCTCGTAATATCTCGCTATCAGGCAGGCGAGGACCTCGGTATCGGTATCTGACTCGAATGAGACGCCCTCAGCGGCTAGCATCGCCTTGATCTCCGCATAGTTCTCTATGATCCCGTTGTGTACGACCCATACGGTGCCTGAAGGATCGCGGTGCGGATGCGCGTTCGCTTCGGTCGGGGCGCCGTGGGTGGCCCAGCGAGTGTGGGCCATGCCGACGGTACCTATGAAGTCTTCAGGCACCGCATCGGCGAGCACGGCCACTTTTCCTGCGCGCTTCAGCGCGCCCTTGCCGGCGACATAGAGCCCAGCTGAGTCATAGCCCCGATACTCGAGCGCACGGAGCCCGTCCAAGAGGATCGGGGTCGCGTTCTTCTTTCCGACATAGCCGACGATGCCACACATAGGGAGGGATGCTATTGGTAATTGGTTCGGGAAGTATAACTCGTCCGGAGGAAGAGGGGATGCGGCCGGCCGATTGAAAGAATGGGCGAAATCAGATAGGATGGGGCGGTGCGGGTGTAGGGCGTTGCCGATGTAAACTTATTC
>CAYWEI010000003.1:3731-43597 GCA_964457265.1 uncultured Candidatus Saccharibacteria bacterium | reverse complement strand
CGACTACGGCGACTTCGACGCCCGGGATAGGGATCGATGGGAGCGATATCGGAGGCCAGTAAACCGCGTCGCACCCAGGGAATACTAGTAACATACAGGGTCCGCCGCGGTCGCTAGAGAAACGTAGGAATGTATACTTTTTCAGGAGCGAACACGGGACGTATGGTTTCAGCCGACTTGCGGGAGGCGTTAGGAAACTATACGGGGACCCGTGGAGCGGATGCAAAAAGATACATTCCGAAGTGACTCTACGCGACTGCGTACTGCAGCCGTTCCTAAACTTTAGAGATTGAATAAACAGAAAGCGCGCCCTGGGGGGGCGCTTTCTGTTGTCGCAAGTGAAGCGGGCTACTGATTCATCGGCATCACGAGATACAGGAAGGAATTATCTCCCGTACCGCGAAGCACCATCGCCCGGCCGATCCCGCTTGCGGAGAGAGTGACGCTCTCAGCCGCGATCGAGGAAAGCGGAGCCGAGAGATACCGATGATTGAATGAGAGCTCGACCGGATCGCCTGAGACCGCACCGAGAACTCCTTCCGATGAATCGCCTACGTCCGCATTCTGTGCCGAAAGGCCTATCCGCTTCTGCGCCGGATCGAACCCGAGCTTCACCTTCTGGAACGCATCGGAGAATATCGCCGTGCGCTTGAGAGACGCCTCTAAGTCTTTCTTGAGGAGGGTCGCTTCCGCGATGAAGGTCTTCGGGATGATCTGGGCATAGTCCGGATAATTCGCAGAGACCAGGCGCGTAGTAAGGACGCCGTCCTTCCAGAAGAATGCGCATTGATGATCGTCGACCGTGACCTTGATGTCCTCATCCGGAAGCGTCTGCATGATATCTACCGCATTCTTAGCGGGGATGAGCATCGAGAATGGAGCGATAGTCCCTTGAAGGGATATCTTCTTCTCAGCGAGACGGAAGGAATCGGTCGCGACCGCTTTCAGTACCCCGCCTTCAGCGCTGATGAGCACGCTCGCGAGCTCAGGACGGACGCTCGAGGTAGATGCGTAAGCCATCACGGACGTCACCAAGGCGCGCAGAAGGCTGCCAGGCAGCGTGAAGGTGGCTGTCGGGGACTCAGGGAGCGGAAGTATGGGGAAATCCTCGTAGGGAAGCGTTTTGAGGGTACTGCGGCCGTTTCCTCCCGACACTACTACCGTATCTCCGGAGTGCTCGAGCGTAAGCGTCCCGCTCCCTGAGAGAGATGCGGCGATATCGCGGAGAGTCGATGCAGGCAAGGCCACCACCCCGGTCTCTTTGATGGTCCCTTCTGCTTTCATGTCGACACCCGTCTCGAGATTGGTCGCTCGGAACTTGATGCCGTCATCCCCTGCGATGATCGCGATACCTGCGAGAACCGGGAGCGTTCCGCTCCTGCGCTCAGCGAATCGTGCGACGCTCTGCACTATTTCTGAGAATTTCTTCTTTTCTAAAGTTATGACCATACTCACTACTATTATTAGGGGTGTTGATACCGGGGACAAGCGATCGTAAGGCGTATCTTCGGGCCGTAAAAGCTCGTCCATCCGAGATAAGCTGTTGAATACTGGCTGATTTCCCCTCCGGATCCGGGGATAACGTGGATAAGGCTGAAAGCTGTCCTTCTGTTCTCCCCATAAGCCCCTGCTCTCTCCCCGCCGTTATACATAGGTTATCCCCAACTATACCAACAGGCCGCGGATGTCCTGGATCTCTTTCGCGAGGTCAGGATCGACCATGACCTCTCGCTTCACCTTCTCGCAAGAGTGAATCACGGTAGTGTGGTCGCGCCCTCCGAGCTTCGATCCTATCGTCGGATACGAGACGCTGAAGTCTTCTCGGAGCAGATACATGATGACCTGGCGCGGACGGACCACTTCCCTCCTGCGGGTCTTCTCATAGATGCTTTCCTCATCGATGCCGTAATATTCGGCGACTTTCGATACCACATGCTTAACCGACACGGTCTTCTGGGGCCGCGCGAACGATCGGAGAGATTGACGGACCTCCGCGAGATCAGGCGGCACCCCTTTCACCTGCGTGTGGCAGACCACGCTGTTTATGACGCCTTCGAGCTCTCGGATAGAGCCGGAAATAGAGGTGGCGATGTATTCGATGACCTCATCAGAGAGGGTCACGCCGTGCAGCGCGGCCTTCTTCCTCACTATTGCCATACGGCTCTCGGTATCAGGTTCTCCGATATCCACCGACATGCCGCTCGCGAAACGGCCGCGCAGGCGCTCGGCTATGTCAGGAATCGAGGAAGGAGCCCGGTCGGAGGAGAAGATCACCTGCTTGTTGTTGTCGTGGAAGGCATTGAACAGGTGGAAGAGCTCCTCCTGCATCTTCTCCTTCTTCGAGAGGAACTGGACATCGTCCATGATCAGCAAGTCGAACTGGCGATATTTCTCCTTGAAGCGGTTCGCGGTGCCCGCCTGGAGCGAATCCGTGTAATCGGTGCCGAATTTCTCGCTCGTGAGGTAGAAGACTTTCCGGTTCGGGTACATCTTCTTGAAATTGTTCCCGATAGCCTGGATAAGGTGCGTCTTCCCTCTCCCGGTGTCTCCGTAGATGAAGAGAGGGTTGTAGAGGATGCCCGGACGCTTTATCGCCGCCTCAGCAGCCGTGTAGGCGAGCTCATTGAATGCGCCGATCACGAACGAATCGAACGTGTAGCGCGGATTGAGATTATCGCTCTTGTTTATATAGAACTCATCGAGCGGCATCTCGGTGGTCTGCTGCGGAATACGGCGTATTTCCTTGGGTTTGCGGCGATCGTCCTTCACGATCATGTACTCGATGTTCCTGTATTCGTAGGAAACCGAACGTATGATCTTAAGCAGGAGGGCGTTGAATTTCTTCAGATACCAGTCGCGGAAGAACTGGCTGGGGACGCCGACGAAGACGATGCCGTCTTCGATCTTCACGATGGAGCTGTCGCGGAACCAGGTATTGAAGTTCGCTGGAGAAACCGAGAGTTCTACCTGCGTGAGGACGTATTCCCAGAGCTCGCGTGGATCCAAACGATTCATCGTGGACGTATTATACGGCTGGGTTCCGGAAAGAGCGAACGCCGCGGCGGGCGAGGCATTTCCTTGCGGGCAAGGCTGCGACCTGTTAGTATCCTGTGCATATGCCTAAGCGCACCTATCAGCCGAAGAAGCGCAAGCGCGCCCGGACCCACGGTTTCCGTGCCCGTACAGCCACCTCGACTGGCCGCAACGTGCTGCTACGCCGCCGCCGCAAGGGCCGCGCTAAGCTCACTGTCTAATGCTTCCTCGTAATCTGCGCCTCACTCGGGCGCATTTTGCGCTCCTGGGCCCTCTCAGACGGGTCGTAAGCCCCCATTTCTCGCTCTCGATCCGTCCGACGGAGGATCAAGGAGGATGCGCGGTGGTTATCTCGAAGAAAGTGGCGAAGCTTTCCGTCGATCGTCACACGCTGAAGCGCAGGATAGTGGCAGCAGCCCTGCCCTGGTGCAGCGAGACTCGCGCCCTGGTGATCTATGCCCGTCCGGGAAGCGCGGCGCTCCCCTTCCCTGCGCTTAAGGAGGAGCTGGAGGCGCTCCTGATTCGCACTCTCGGCCCCATACGGTAGACTGTAGGCATCTATGATGTCCCTCTTCCATTCGATCGTCTACGTTCCGATCTATAACCTCCTCATCTTCCTGGTCGATATCGTTCCGGGAGGAGATATCGGTATCGCGGTCATCTGCGCCACGATAATAGTGCGCCTCGCGATCCTTCCGCTCACGTTCTCCCAGCTCCGGACCGCCCGCGCATCGCGTGCCCTTCAGCCCGAGATGAAGAAGATCCAGGCTCTGTATAAGGAGGATCCGGAAAAGAGAGGAAGGGAGACGCTGGCGCTGTATAAGAAATACGGCATCAATCCTTTCGCGGGCATCCTTACGGCGCTCCTGCAGTTCCCTATCCTGATCGGCCTCTACCTGGTATTCCAGAGCCACACGCTCTCGACCGTAGATACTTCCCTCCTCTACTCGTTCGTCAGCGTACCGAGCCAGGTTTCCCCGCTCTTCCTCGGCATCTTCGCTGTCGCAGGAACGAGCCTCTTGCTCGCCGCCCTCGCCGCCGCATTCCAGTGCATCCAGATCTGGTACTCGATTCCCGTGCCGCCTAAATCAGATAAGCCGGGAACGGATATGCAGGAGGACTTCGCTCGCGTCATGGCGCTCCAGATGCGGTTCCTCCTGCCGATATTCATCGGAATCGCGGCGTTCTATACCTCGAGCGCTATCGCTCTCTATTTCATAACGGGCGCTGTCGTGGGCATCGTGCAGGAATTCATCGTGCGTCGGCAGAAGTTCTCTCCCCCGGACAGCACCTCGGCTCCTATCTAGATATGAAAAACGCCGCATATGCGGCGTTTTTCATATCTTCAGCTCCGTGCTAAAGGTCGTAGCTCCAGAGAGATCCGTCACGGCGATTCGTGAATATGAGCACGTCGCTCTGGCTATCGAGCGTGAGCGAGACGGCGTCTATGGTGACTTCCGCTACCTGGCTCGGATCGACTAGCAAGGTCGCGAGACGGGTGTCGAGATCGATGCGCCATATGCGGTCAGTGAAAGCGGAGACTCCCTGATACCAGTCGTCCGGAAGATTCTTCCCGAGCGAAGTCGGCACGGCGCAATAGACTGCGCGCCCGTCAGCGCTCCATGCGCACTTCTCGGAAAGGGTCGCGAGCGGAAGAGGCGTCACGGTGTGCGCCGCGATGTTCAGTACCTGCGTATAGAGCTTCCCTTTATCCATATAGCTGAACAGGACCGACCGGCCGGTAGGGTCTGCGAGCGACGTGAGGCCCTTGAACGGCCCCAAGAGGCGCGAGAAGGAGCCGCTCGTGCGGTTTACGAGGAATGCATACCCATCAGCCGTCGCGGACGCTTTGGTGGTCATTACGAGATCCGCGCCCGAGAACGCGGCGCGCATCTGAGTGAGCGCTGAGGTGAACACCGTCCGGCTTCCTGTGCCGTCAGGCGCCGAGAGCGTACCGGTAGAGCCGGTGCTCGACGGCAGGAGCGAGAAGACGGTGCTCGTCCCGTTCACTATCACCTGTTCCAGGCCCTGTTCCATGAAGTAGCCGTCGTCGTCTCCGTTGGCAGAGAGCGAATAGGTGTCGACATGCTCGGCGCCGCCGCTCGCTCGCGTGAGGAACTGAGCGAAGGCGCGCTTCCCGTCGCTCGTCCACGAGGCTTCCTGTACGCCCGGGAGCGTCCGGTTGCTTATGCGGGTCTGGAGCCGGTCATGCACGAGGAACGAGAACACGTTACCGCTCTCTCGCTCGATGTAGCGCACCTCCACGTCAGCAGGCGCGGTCTGCTGCGTCGAGGTCGCGGTGGTAGTGGACGAAGAGATGACAGCGGGCGGGATATAGATAGCGACGGCTCCCTTGGCGACCGGGCCGTCCGTGATACGCATCAGGCGCGGCGCGACCACGACTCCCGCCCCTTGTATCGGTCCCCCGTCGGAGATTTCCCCCGGCTCGCGGTCGCCGCTGCTGCCGAATGAGCCTGTCGTATCGACGTCCAGCTTCGCTCCCGGCGCGAACACGAAGAAATAGAGCGCCGCGATGATGCCGAGGACGACGATTGCACCCGCTACGATGATGAGGATACGGCGGTTCATATTATTTCTTCTTCATGCAGCATACGTATCCTGGCCGGACGTTCTGCTGGCAGCACTCGGCATTCACGCTCTCCTTGTCTGCGGAACATGATTGCATGCCCTCGGCGAGACTGAATTCTGCGGAGCTCGGATCATAGAGCGAGCACTGGGTAGGGACGGTTGTAGAGACGCCGCAACTCGTCTTGAGGGAGCTTCCGGTCGGACAGGTGTTCCCTGCCAGTACATCCTGGGTGCCGTTCGCAGTGCTTCCGCAGAACAGAGCAGCTTTTCCTCCCTTCGCTTTGCATGCGGTGGTAGTGTCTCCGTCCGATATCTCAGTGCTCAGACCATCGCCCGAGGTCGCTCCGACGTCATTCTTCGGTCTCAAGTCTTCGATCCCTTCTATCTTGAGGCTCAGTATGTCGGGATTGATGATTGAAAATACGACGACGGGGGAAAGGACCAGGATCAGTCCGCCGATCGCGAGCCCGATGAGGTTCTTCGCCTCTTTCTTCTCCGCGAAGCCGCTGTCGCTTCCCATATACATGACGCCCGCACGCATGATCTGCAGCACGGCGAGCACGGCTGCGAGCCCGATGCAGATGCGATAGAGCTGGTTGAGGAACTCAGGGAGATTCTGAGCATCGCCTGCCTTTTCGAGGAACGGTACGTTCGTAAGAGGAACGAAGGAGGTGTCAGCCGCAGCGAGCGTCGCCATGGGCACCAGGAGCAGGAGCAGGAACGGAACGTATCGTAGGTATTTCATAGATTATAGGCCGAATATGCCGAGCGCTCCCTTCCCTGCCCCGAACTCCACGGAGACTCTCTGCTCTGCAGACTGATAATGCGCCCGCTCATCAGCGGCGAGCCGGAGCTGGGCTACGCCCTTCCCGCTCCCCGTCGCGCGTACAGTGATGTCCTTGTCGTTACCGCTCGCCGAACCGTTCACGCTCCACGCGAATATAGGCGGTACGGCGAAGAAGTAGCCTACCGAACGGAACGTAGCTTCTGTGTCGGGCATAGAGAATTTCCCGCTGATCGCCGTGTCGTAGTCGGGTCCGAGCAACGGATCGTTCCGATAGATGCGGACCGCCGGATCGGTAGCAGACACGAGAGCGCTCGCCTCCCCTACGAGCGAACTGTCCGCGTTCGTCACGGTGACGGTGATAGGCGCGTTCCGGTACCGGACGGGAGCGGTAGTCGTTATCACTGATTTCCCGATACCGGATACGTCGGTAAGGACACGCTCGCCCAGACGCCAGGTATATACGAGGCTCGAGGATGGGATGCGGGCCCCCGTCGATGAACGCATATCGGCGATAGCGACCAGGCGCACCGTGCCTTCCGAGGCCACCAGGCTCGCGCCCTTGTAGAACGGATGCGTAGTCGAGACCGGCTCGACGATGAGCGAGACTTCGGCCGGCCGTATGACGTTCGTGACGCTAGTCACTCCCCCGGATGCATCCCTGACTGAGGTTACGACGGTCGTCTTCTCTCCTGCTGCGCCCACCTGGAAATCAGCGCCACCCGTACCGCTTCCTTCGTATATCTTGGTGCCGTTCACGGTGATAGTGACGGTGACCGCGGAAAGATTGAGCACCGTGCTGCCCGGGGTGAGGTGCACTACCTGGTAGGGTCGCGGATAATCGGGAGTGAGCGCGACGGTGATCGTCTCTGCGCCCGGGATTCCCTGCGCGACGACGGGCGTCGTATATGAAAAGAGAGCGGCAAGAGCGAGAAACACGATGAAGAAACGCATGTCCGTAGTATATACCGCCGATGGCGGCAGGGACCGAAGCCGCCGTGGGTAGCCTATGCCGCTTCGCGCAAGGAGCCTCCCTCCTCGTTGTCGTTAGCCGGAGAATGCTTCTCCTCCTGAGCTTGCTCGCGATCCGACCGCATCGAATCTGCTCGCTGCCTCTGGGCCGCTTTCTGACGCTGCAGGCGCTCGACCGCCTGCAGTTTCCGGGGGTCAGTGCCTACGCGGGACGCGAGCGAATCCGCTACGCGGGTCTGTACGATAGTGCTGAGGACGCCTGCCGTAGTCGCCGGCAGCATGCTCAGGAACGGCACGATCTCGATTACCATGGCTCCTGCCGAGGTCATGAGCCGTTTCGAGCTCCCTTGGCCTGAATAGGCGCCGAGAAGCAGGAACCATAGGCCGAATACGATGAAGCTGAGGAATGAGAGGAATAGCGAGAAAGGAAGAAGCACTACGGAGAACGTAAGGAGGGCCTGCAAGACATCGACGCTCGCTGCAAGGGCGATCATGAATCCCGCAGTGACGTTCCCGATCTTGTGCGGCGCTGCCATGCGCTATCCGCCCGCTTCGTTGCGGGATTTCTCTTGCCGTATCTGGAGAAGCTGTGACGGGTCCGACGTGATGATCTGGTCTTCGGTGTAGGAAGCCACGACCTTTATGGCTACGTGCTTGAGGCCTGCGAAGAAGAGCCCCTCCCCCACTCCTGACTCGAGCAGCAGGAACTTCTCCTGGTCAGTCAGGTTGAATGTCTCTTGGAGCACGTTGATGGTGGTCGGCGACTGCTTGAGCAGCAGCTGCATCGAGGAGTTCGTAAGGATCGGCCGGCCGTAGGGCGAACGGAGGAAGTCCTCCACGTCCTGGGTGATAGTCGCGAGGCCGAGGAAGTACTTGCGGCCGCGCTTGGCGATGCTGAAGAGGAACGATGCCGTATCTTCCGATTTCATCATCCACCATGCCTCGTCGATCACGAGCAGGCGCTGCTTCAGCTCATGGCGGATCGCATTCCAGATGAAGTGCGTGATGATGTACATCGCCACCGGCTTCAGCTCGTCCTCCATGTCCCGGACAGAGAACACGATGAACTGCTTGTTTATATCTATATTGGTCGGCTGGTTCAGGAACCCTGACCAGGTGCCGTGCGTGTACTTCGAGAGCCTCGTGACGAGCGATTCGGAGCCTTCCATGCCCGAAAGCACGTTCTCGAAATCCGAAAGGAGCGGCGGCTCGACTCCCGTGAAGTCCGCATCGCCCGTGATGTCCTTGAGCGCATAGGTCTCGGTGATGGCGCGGTCGATGATCGCGTCCTCTTCCGGAGAGAGTCCGCCGAGCATGATACGGAAGAGGCCCACGAGGTTGATGATGTTGCTGCGCAGGATATCCGCCGGCTCCTCGTCCTCTTTCACGGGAGGAAGATCGAAAGGGTTGATGTGATGCTCGGATGAGAGGGATATGTTGAATGTCCTTCCGCCCGTGGCGCTCGCCAGGTTCTCATACTCGCGCTCAGGGTCTATGACGATGACATCCGTCCCGAACATGAGCGAGCGCAGGATCTCGAGCTTGACCGCGTATGACTTTCCGGAACCCGACTTCGCGAAGACGACCGAATTGTAGTTCTCGAGCGAGAAACGGTCGAAAAGTATGAGCGAGGAGTTGTGGCGATTGATCCCGTACAGGATGCCGCGATCGCTCGTGAGGTCGAAGGAGACGAACGGGAAGAGCGAAGAAAGGGGTGCTGAGTTGAGCTTGCTGGTCACTTCGAGCTCGTCGAGCGCGAGCGGCAAGGTCGAGCGGAATCCCTGCTCCTGCTGGAAGAGCGCCGGCTTCGTGTAGACCAGCTTCGCGTCGAGGATGCCGCGCACCTCGGCCTCCACCTTATCGAGCTCTTCCTTCGAATTGCCATAGATAGTGAGATAGAGACCCACTTCGAAGATGTGCTCTTCTGCCTGCTGGAGCTGATCGCGGAGCTGCTCGAGGTCGCGATAGGCGGTATCGAGCATCGGGTCGCGCACGAGACCCTTCTCTTCCCTGTCTGAGATCTGGCTCTCTATCTCGGCAACCTTCTTCTGGAAGCCGCGAAGCGCGGTGCCGGTCTCGAGAGGGTGTATGAAAAGCCCGATATCCATCACCTTATCCATGTTGATGATAGGGCTGAACCAGCTATCCACGAGGAAGCGCGGATAGGAGATGGTGTAGAAAGAGCGGGAGAACTTCTCGCCGAGCTCGATCTCGCGCGCGCCCACCTTGAGCGCCGCAGGCGCGATGGCGTCCGCCAGCTGCAGCTCGCCCTCAGCGTAGATGTCTTTCGGGAGCACCGCGGTTATCGCCGGGGTGTCGTCCTTCTTATTCTTGCCGAGGAAATCGAGGAGGGCCATATCAGGAAAGAGTAGTGATTGGTAGTTCGGGGCGAGGCTGCGAGGCTGTCATGCGTTACGCGTTCGTGAGGCGTATAGGGCTCTCGAGCTCGCTCAGGTTGAATGACCGATAGAGGAGCTCTATCACTTCCTCGGTACCGAGCGGCACTGCACGCACCCCGCTCGCGGCAAGTCCTGAGACTACGAGCGCCATGCGCTGCTCGAGCTGCACTCGATTCTCCTCGAACGAGCTGTCGGGCCCTGAATTCCCGGTACGGCGCGCGCCTCCCTTCCCGAGGAACGAGATCGCGTTCGCCACTTCCCCGCGACCGGATGGCGAATACGGCACCACGACATAGAACATCTTGGTCATGATGTCGTTCGTGTCGATGAAGCTGCGGATGAACTGCTCGTACTCGCGGAGCTGGAGACGCATGAGCTCTGTCGTCTGCGCGACCACGCGGCTCTCAAGGAGCGCCAGATACGGGCGTACATCCATCTTCCGGGAATGGACGACGATCTCGACGGTGAAATCGAGCGTATTGAGGAAGCTCTGGAATCCGCCGATGATGCCCCGCTGCTCGTCCTCTCCCTTGAGGGCGAAGTTTATGGAGGAGCACATGAGGATGCCGCGGTACCCGTCGTTCTTGAGAATGACGACGCCGTTACGGACTTCCTTTACGGGAACGAAGGACTGGGTAGCTTTAGGGGTTGCCATGAGATCTATGCTTTAGCGTCCGGGTCACGGTCCTTTATATCGAGCGACCACGCGAGTTCCTGAAGACGGCTCTGGGACATGCCAATCTTCGCGCGGTCCTCGGAAGCGTTCGCCGCGATGGGGCCTGCTACGGGAGCCTGTACCTGCGGCTTCTCCTTCTTCCAGAGGTAGAGATGATCCTTCAGATAATAATTGAACGCGGCTTCCATTATCTCCACGAACGGCTTGTTGTTCACGCGGTAGAACGCGAGCGCGCCCGTGAGCGCCGCGACCGGGATCGCGAGTATGATGCCGAATATCAGCGGGAGGTAGAGGAGAAGGATCGCGCAGAGGCCGATGCCGCCGGCTACATAGATGAACTGCTTGAGCGTGAAGGGTCCGAAGATCTTATCCTCGACCTCGATGAACTGCGGTACTTGGTACTCCATCGGTATAAGTATAACCGCCCGCTAAGGAATTCCTTAGCGGGCGGTTATGGAATGCGGGGAAATATCCTCTATGCGATCGGTTCTCGATAGGGATCCGCACCGAATTCCTTCTTTATAGGGATGCTCACCGCCGAAGGCATGATAGTTACGGGTTGCGGCGCAGGTGCAGGCGGTGCCGGGGGAATATAGACCGGAGCAGGTGCAGGTAGAGGTGCGGCAGCCGGTTCAGGCATAGGTGCGCTCGGCACGTAGGCAGCCTGCTGCTGGGGCGCAGCGTGGGCCGGTACATATATATGCACCGCTGCAGCAGGGTGCCAGCCGGGCTGGTGAACTCCGGCTCCGGGCATGGACTGGACGAAGTGCTGCTCTGGCACGATAGGCGCAGGCGCGACGACCGGCTGCGCGGCAAGGTGCTGCGGTGTTTGACTCATTGCTGGCATGGGTGCCGGAACGTCAGAACCAGGGAGAGTCACTGGAGCAGGCTTGTACTCGATCGCAGGAGGCGGCAAGGGCGCTGGTTTCTGCGGAATCGCAGCTGCGGGCATCGCTGATCTCGGGTCCCTTTCCTTCTTCCGCAGCGGAATGAAGACCATTTCGTTCACATCAGCAGCGAGGGCGCTCACTGCTTCAGGCGCAATGCCTGCCTCCGTAAGCGTCGAGACGAACTCATTGGGCGACATGATGCCGAGCAGCATGAATAAATATGCGCGCTCGAACTCCCCTGCCTGATCTACGTGAAGGCGGTGCTTCTGAGAAAGCTCGTTCGATATGCGGTCCCGCTCAGGTCCTGCAAGGAAATCCTGCACAGGCTTAGGGAGCTCCTTCATCAAGGTGCTGACCGCTGAATTGATATTTAATTCGGTGAGATCTTCTTCCGGATTCATGCTTGCAATGTATTAATGATGATCCGCTCCATGCCCGCCCGCCTTCGGTGCATGGCTGTCGCCACCTCCGCCATGGTCATCTTTCTTATCGTGGTCGTCGCTGGCATCCTTCTCCTCTTTCGCTGTCTCCTTGATGGCATCAATGAGCTTCTCATTCTGAGAGCGGTTCAGCTTCTTAAGGATCTTTTCAGACGCTTCGTGATTTATGTGAGTGCCCACCGAGAACGGTATAGGGACTTTCTGATGTGCCATATTCTCGGCATATTGGCGCTTAACAGCGTCGGCTGATACTCCAGCATACTTATCTGTCGTGCCTGTCTCTGCATTGAAGTAGCTTCCGCCTTTGATTTCCCTATCTATTTCCCTGGTCCTCGTATCGAACCGGGACATGTTCTCTTGATGAGCTGCCTTAGTATTCTCAGCTGCGGCCTTCCGACTTTCGATGTCTTGTGCAGCGGCCTTGCTTTCCGTCTCGTGGTCTCGTAGCAGCTGGTCAAGATCGCGTTTCTCGCTCAATAACGCCTCAGGGTCCGTATCCTTAGTAAATTCTGCGCCCGCGACCCTTCCCTTCTGGACTTCGATTTGTGCGAGCCGGAGCTTCATATTCTGCTCGTTTTCGCTCTGAGCTTTCCTCATCGCGGCCTCTTCCTCTGCTTCTATACGCTTTCTCTGAGTTTGTTCGTAAGCCTTAGAATTCTGAAGCTTAATCTTCTCGTTTTTCAAGGCCTCCTCCTTCTTGATCTCTTCCTCAGTCCTTCGCAGTCCCTTCTCAGAGAAGTCGACACGCTTCTTGATCTCTGCCTCTTCGATACCATGGATGCCGTGCGCTACATTCTTGCTCGCGTTCCCCATGCCGATGTCTACGCCCGCGCCTTTCATCGCGCTATTAATCGCAGTGCGCGCGCTCATGCTGGAAGAAGCCCCTTTATTGAAGGTTTTCAGGGCAAGCTGGCTCCCGAAGCCGTTGCTGCGCGCCCATTGCGAGGAGGCGATCCTGTTAGCGACCTTGCCGGAGGCAACGCCGACGGTGCGACGTCCGGCAAATCCCACCGCTCCGACGGTCAGGCCTGCTGCGGTAGAGGTGGCGAATTTCGCACCCATCGCCCCCATCTTGGAAGCGGCGACCAGAGACGCGATCATGAAGCCCGTGACGATCATGTAGACCATGATGACCTGCATGTTACCTGCAGCGTTCGCGCCTTGGTTACCCATAAGAGCATCCGCGATGGTGGCGTCTCCCTGCATGAGACCTTCTGAAAGCTTTATGCTGATGAAGATAAGGAGCAGATAGACCGGAGCGAAGAAGGATTGGGAGAGAAGCTTGCTCCACCACTGGCTTGCGAGGCCCGAGAGCTTAGGGATCGCCATTCCCGCGAACCCTATCGGCGCGGTAACCATCAGGAGAGAAAGTATGACGACGCGGATAATGAGCATGATCGCTCCCGCAAGGAGGACCATCGCCGTTATCAGCACGAAGATAGTGAGCATGATAAGCATGATCGGGGTGGAATACGCCTTGGTCGCTATCGAGTGCCCGATATTGTTCTTCTCCTCGATAGATTGGAAGATCTTCGACATTCCCGTCACTTCGATTATCTGCCCCGAGATGCCCACATTCGCGCAAGTCTCTTCCGATTGCTTGCCCTCGTCATTCTTGCCATCGGTCGCCGCGTCATCGCACTGCTGTCCCGCGAGCGTGGCGAAGGTGGAGCTGAACGCATTGGCGACATCAATGATGGCCTGGGACGCGAACAAGCTGAAATTAAGGAGAACCGCGAAAAGGATGAGCCGAGGTATCGCTTTCTTCGCGCTCATGCCCCCTCCGTGGCCGTGTCCCCCGCCCTCGACATTCAGGATGAGGAGCACACCCATGAGTATGAAACCGAACAGGAGGCCGATGTTGGCGATATCACGCATGATGCCCCAGGCGGTGAGCATTCCTTCCGAAGTGCCGAAGTAGGTACCGAACTGGTAGACCGTACGTATGACCACCCAGTTGAAGACCGTTCCTGCAATCGCGAGAATGCCTCCTGCAAGCCCTAGCATGAACAGGGCGATGGCCGAGAGAAGCATGCCCGGAAGGTTCATGATGCAGGCCGCTGGATTCTTTAGGCCGCATTCCGCCACCTCGCTTCCATCCGCGGTCACATTCGATTTGCTCTGCTCCCCTGTGGTAACGGCAATGATCTTAGTCTCGTCTCTCTCTCCTATGGGTGTTATCCCATCCTTTGCGTAATGCGTTATTACTTGCCCTAAGGCGCCGCCCGGAACGATCTTGGTCGAAGTTCCATCCTTGAACGTGACCTTGCAGGTACCGTTTGACCCTAAATCTCCCCCGCAGGTCGTTACGCTCCCGTCTATGTTAGTTCTCGGGCACGCCGCGCCGCTGCAGATTGCATGATCGATCGTCGAATGCCTGAGTGCTGTCGCTTCATCTGTCGAGGTCTGTGCCAATGCAGGAATAGGCACGAGAGCAGATGTTCCTGACAAAAGAACTAACGCGACGAATAGACAAGAAGATACGTTGCTTCCTTTAAATAACGGTCTTACGAAGCGAAACATCATAAGGTATTGATACCTAGCCTCCCACGCACGTGGCGGAGGTGATGTTCGTCATCTGGGTGTAAAGCGTCGTCCCCTCGTTTCCTGATTGCTCTATCCCTCGCGCGAACTCGCTAGCGCTCGGGAATTCGATCGCATTGAAATCGGATGCTACTTCAGCGTATACGCGAGTCTGGTCTCCTCCTGCGGCAGTCGCGCTCTGGATCTTCGCATTTATGGTATCGATCGCGGTGAGAGCGTTCGCAGCCTTGGTCAGGGCAGCGGTCGCCTCGCTTATGACACCGGCGGGCGGCCATGCAGCTGCACATCGCTGCTTGGCAGCCTGTGCTTCCGTCCGGATCTTCTCCCAGGCCGCGCTATAGGCGAGCATATTGCTCTTCTGCTCTCCTAGAGTCGTCTTGAATTGATCTCCGAGAGATGTCCCGCCAGTCGCCGGAGCGTTCGCGGAAGGCGTGCCGCTGCCTGCCTCCGAGGAAGCAGTGGCTTGATCGATGTAGGCGGCTCCCCCTCCTGATGCGGGGCGCGACACGCCGCTCAGGCCTCCCCCTCCCCCTCCTGACCCGAGCACTCGGCTTACCAGCTGATTCATGAGCGCGCCTATGATCTCATCGAGCTCGTCGGCGGAGATGAGCTTCTCCAGGCTCGACCCTACTGCTCCGTTCCCTTGGTCATAGATCCATCCTCCCGGCGTGCGTATCGCGTAATCGATGCAGGGGTCTTCCCCGCTGAGGTCTACGGCATCCGCCGCGGATCCCTGGCTCTTGGTAGCGATGCAATCGCCACGCCACGACATGAAGCCCTTGCCCCACGAGAGCTCTTCAAGCCGCTGTCCGCTCGCGCTGCTCACGGAATTCGTAAGCACGCGATCGAGAGTGGCTTCAGCCCCGAACTGGTTATTCTGGGGATTCATTACCGTGGCGAACCACGCGTTCCATCCGCCCTGCGAGAAGTCTCCGTTACGGAACGCCTCATCGTCGGGACTCACCTGATCGAGAGTATACGGATTCTTCGTATAGAACGATTCGGGGCTCGTGGAGAGGTAGTAGCCGAGCCGCACGCTGTCTATCACTTTGTTCTGGAAAGGCGTCGCCGCTTCAAGGTTATTGGTGAGGTCCGCGAAGAGGCGGGATGCGACCGCGTCCTCTACGCCCCGCAGGTTCTGCTTGAGGTCGGTGACGAATGCAGGAGAACCCTGGAATCCTCCGTTTATCCAGTTGATGATGCTCTTAACGATAGTGGCACGTGCCACCTCTGCAAGCTGCCACCCGACGAGATCAACTAAGTATTCCTTAGTGAAGTAGAGAGCGTCTATGGTATCGCCAACTCCGAAGAGCGCGTGGGCAGGACGAGGCACTGCCGTAACAGAAAGAGAGACGACAAGAACCAGCGTAAGCGCGCCTTTCAGGATCTTTTTCGGTAAGAGAGTGGCCATAATGGATTATCGTGCGCGCAGGTCTATGAGAGTCTGCGATGCCTTGAGACTGGTCGAATAGAAATCATAGCCGGGCTCGTCGGGCGTGAGCACGATCTGCTGGGCCACGAATAGCGCGCTCAGGCCGGAGAATCCGGTAAGCATCTCTATCTGGCGCTGCTGATATTCGGCTACGCCGATGAGCGCGCGCAACGGATCGGATTCCATCGCAGCCATGTCAGCGCTCACCTTGCTCATGTGCATGAGCGAATTCGCTATAGCGAGGTGCGAGACGCGAGCTTCTTCGGGCACGGACACCTTGATGAACGCCCGCGCTATGCGCGCGTATGCCGCGCTGATCTCTTTCAGTTTCGGGTACGACGCAGCATCTCCCTTCATCGCATCTGAGAAGTAGGAAAGCTCGTCCTTGGCCATCGTTATGTCGTTATCGTCGAATGCGCGCTGAGCGACGGGGATATAGGCACGCATGGCCGCGGGCCCCGTCGCTCCCGAACTCTTCATGTCAGACAGCGAGAAAGTATTCCGGGAAGCGTTCGATTCGGAAATGCCCTGCACTCCTTCCTCGACGAAGGTAGCGATCTCTTCCGCCGTAGGCTGCGTGTCTCCTCGGGTGAGCATGTACTGCTTGAAGAGCGCCTGGGCGAACTGGTCGGTGATGGTGTCTGGCGCGACATCCTTTCCGGGCACGGTCGATATGTCTCCGAGGGACGGCTCGGGAGCTACCTTGACTTTCGGCTGGATGAGTCCCTGTGTCACGGCATCGCCATCCTTTATCCCTGCCCTGAATGATTCTGCGTCATGGGGGTCGGTAGCGTAGAGCGACTCCTGCCAATCGAAGAGGCCGTCCGAATCAGAATCCTTCACTGCGTACTCGCGCAGGAGCACGGCGGAATTCTCCGCGTTCGCGATGCGGATATCGCCGAAGAACGGTATCGGCCCCGAGAGCGCGTAGGAGCCGCCGATCATCAGGACCGCGAGGACCGAAGCGATGACGATGCGGAGCGTGTGAGTAGAATGATCCATAGTCCTTGAGAAAATCATAGCACGCGCGACTCACGCACCCTTCACCTATAAGGTACGTCTGCTGTGCATTAATCGTCGCGACGAAATCAGAGTTCCTTGCTGAGTGTCAGCCAGGACGCGAGGGATAGGTCTTCAGCGCGTGCGGTGGGTTTCGTCGCAGCGACCGCGAGTGCCGCGAGCACCCGCTCCTTATCGCCCAATGGCTCGAGATTATTCCCCAGCTGCTTACGCTTATGAGCGAATCCTGCATGAAGGACCTCGAAGAAACGGGTCTCATGAGCCAGGCTGGCGAAAAGGCTCCGGGTTATGTCCTTTATATGGAGTACTGCAGAATCGACGTTCGGTGCGGGCCGGAATGCGCCGCGCGGCACGGTAAACACGTATTTAGGCGTGCCGTACGCCTTTACGGAGAGCGATAGCAGGCTTTCCTTCTTGGAACGGGCTATGCGTTCGGCCACTTCTTTCTGTACGAGAAGGGTCATGGACCGGGGCTGGTGCTCGCTCGTCAGGAATTGGCGGATGATCTCGCCGGTTATGTAATACGGTATATTCGCGACCAGCGAATACTCGCCGGAGATCGTTCTTGCATCGAAATTCCGGATGTCCTCATGGACGAGGAGGAGTCTCCCCTCCTCGATCTCTGCGGCGAAGGTCTCTTCAAGGGTCTCGACGAGGGCGTGATCGGCCTCGACCGCCACTACTCGGGCAGCGCGAGCAAGCAGTACGCGCGTAAGCATGCCGGTACCAGGGCCCACTTCGAGCACGGTATCGCTCGAGGCTATGCCTGCAGCGTTCACGATACGCTCCGCGGTCTGCGCGTGCATGAGGAAATTCTGACCGAGGGATTTCTTGGCGAACATCCTATATATGTATCACGTGTTCGGCGTACGGGTCGTTCCCTTCTGAATACGACACGAGGCTGTCATCGATATCCCGGATGAAAGACGAGGGCTCGGAGAAGAAATCGGTGCCATAGATGCGGCGAACCTGGGCGAACGTGAGGTGGAGCCTGCGCTTGGCGCGGGTTACGGCGACATAGAAAAGCCGGCGCTCCTCTTCCTCGTCCCGCTTCTCGTCGTCATGGCCGCCGTGCGGGAACAGGCCTTCCTCGAGACCGGTCACGAAGACGGTATCGAATTCGAGTCCTTTCGCGGCATGTACCGTCATGAGCGTGACTCCGGTCTTAGTGGGATCGCGATCTATCTCATCCTGGTCTCCTGCGAGCGACGCATCGGCAAGGAATGCTGCCAGCCCCTCTTCTCCAGGGAGACCGTCGAACCGGCTCGCGAGCGTCGCGAGCTCCTTCACGTTCTCCAGCCGCTCCTGCCCTTCCTCGCCTTCCTTGAGCAGGCTCGCGGCCATGCCTGATTTCTCGATCACTATCTTCACGAATGAGGAAGGGATCGCGATTTTCGCGAGTTCCGAGAGCTCGTTCACGAGATTCTCGAATGCAGCCACCTTCGTCCGTTCTGCGGGCTTGAGGGTATCGCGCTTCCCTTCCGCCATCTTGCCGAGCGTCACCTTGCCGATGCCGCGCGGAGGCGACTGGACCGCTCGCATGCGATCCGCCTCTCGCGAGGGCTCAAGCGCGAGCCTGACCCACGAGAGCACGTCTTTCACTTCCTTCCGGTCGAGGAATTTCGTTCCGAGCACCTTGTACGGGATACCGGCTGCAAGCACCGCTTCTTCAAGCGCGCGGGATTGGAAGTTGGTGCGGAATAGGATAGCTATCTCTTCAGGCGCGACTCCTTCGCGCATGGCCGCTCGGATCTGGCGGGCGATCCACGTCGCTTCTTGCTCAGCATTGGCAGCCTGGTAGAGCCGTATAGGTTCCCCGTCAGGGTTGTCGGTGACCGCATGCTTCTCCTTCCGGTTCCGGTTCTTCTCGATGATCTGGTTGCCTGCCGCGACGATGGTCTTGGTCGATCGGTAGTTGTGGGCAAGCACGATATTTTTTGCATTCGGATATCGTTCATCGAAGCCGAGGAGATTCTCTATCGTGGCCCCTCTCCAGGTATAGATGCAGTTGTGAGTCGAGAGTCCGTTCGCGATGAAATTATGCGTGTTCTCGATATTGAGGTCATATACCGGCACATCCCTCGCTGGAACGCGTTCGACGGTATCGACTATTTCCCATCCTCCTTCCTGATCGAACATCGCCATGCCCGGTAGGACTGAGCCTGCAGGAAGGAATGACAAGGAATTCCCATCCTTCGGATTCGCTTTCGCTCCTCCTAAGCGAGCGGTCTCGACAATCTGAGCCTCGGGGAATAATCCCTGAAGCTTCTGGGCCAGTGCGCGGACTTCTCCATAGTCTGCCCTTGATGTCTCGAATCTCCAGCTCTTCGATCCTATCTTCGCGTCACGTACAGAGAATCCGGCCTCTCTGAGGATTCCCTTCCCTACCGAGTCGCTTCCTATCATCGATATGCGATGCATGGGTGTCTTTCCTCGACGATCTCCACAAAGGGAGATAACAATATTGTCTTGACTCGCTTGTTCCTGATGGTGCGGATATCCGGCGAAATGCACATGCTCTGGCGTACTCGTGATACTGCGGCCAGACGTAGTCACGATACGGATGAGGTCGCCCGTGAATGTTCTTTCCATTGCTTTCGTAACTTGGGCCGCGCGCATGTCACCGCTCCCATAATTCGACAAGATTGAATCACCTTCCTTAACCAGTTCGATGGGCTTCTTCGTGCCGTCAGACATATGCACGTCAGTACCTGCTATAAGGCACTGATCGATGTCACCTACCACGAAAAGGTTCTTGTGTACGGAAGAAAGATAGCCGGCCAGGGTTCCTTGCAGGCCGTTCGTATCCTGGTATTCGTCGACGTGCACATGCGTGAATAGCTGCTCGGCGAGCGCTCGCACGTCCTCGTGGTCGCGCAGGAGCCTTACGGGCAGGCATATGAGATCATCGAAGTCGAGTGCCTTTTCCTTGCGTACGATAGCCTCATAACGCGGCCATACCTCGGCCACTACTCTCGAGTTGAAGCTCTGGCGTCCGTACTTCTCGCGGAATGCCTCCGGAGTATTCCCCTCCCCCTTCTCTTTCGATATGCGTGATAGCACGAACCCTGGCGATATTTCCTTCGAGTCGATATCCATCTCTTTGAGGACCTGCTTGATGGCGCTCTTGGAATCGTCGCGATCGAAGATCGTGAAATAGCGAGGGATGCCGATACGCGTGCCGTAGCGCTCCAGGATCTCCCTCCCGAGCCCGTGGAACGTGGCGACGAAAGGCAGCGGACTGTCTCCCAGCCGTTCCCGGAGGCGTTCTTTCATCTCCCGAGCGGCCTTGTTAGTGAAGGTCACCGCGAGGATGCGGTCAGCCGGCACGCCTTCACGGATAAGGTGGTAGATACGGGTAGTGAGCACGCGGGTCTTCCCCGACCCTGCGCCCGCCAGTACGGAGACGGGCCCGTTCGTGGTAAGGACTGCTTCCCGCTGCGCATCGTTAAGGCCATCAAGGTACTGCATATCGCACAACTATACCTCGGAGCATGCATCCCTCGCTAACAGCGGGTCAAAGATTCGAACGGAAGCGAACCCGAGGTATTTTTTTCAGAAGCGCGGACGATCCGTTCAGTTTCAGCCGACTTGCGGAGGTGCTAAGAAACTGAACGCGGGACCCATCGAGCGGGTGAAAAATACCTCGGTGAAGCGCCGGAAATATCCATTTAATGACATGCTTTTGACAAATTGTCTCTCTGTCCGCTCTCCACTTTTCTTCATTCTGGCAAGGTTGACCCTTGTCTCACAGCGTTTATACTACCTTCATCGAACGATTATCTGACACGCAAGGATGGCTTACCTAAGCCATTTTGTATTCTGAAGAACGGCTGAAGTCCCCTGTTTCCACTATCTTTGACCCTAAGAACCCTGCAGACTCTCGAGTGCTAGATGCGAGTCGGCATGCATACTGGATTCCTGGCGCTTTAATCGCCGCAAGCCTCCTTTTGGGGATAGGAATCATCCTGATGCCGCACACCGCAGGCGCGTTCTGGCCATTTTCCGTAACTAACGCTTCCGGAGCCGCCTCCCCTCTCCTTCACGACAGCAGCATCGACCTCCTCGAGGCTGCCATTAACCCAGACCCTAACCCGGCCAAGGGCCGGGGCGGCGTTTCGCTAGCTGGCGGGTCCGCTCTTATCGCCTATGCGGGACCTGACGGCACCATCGTCGATGTCGATCGCAGCGTGACCGGCGGCCGCATCTCGAGCTATACCGTACGAGAAGGCGACTCCCTCTCGGATATCGCAGACATGTTCGACGTTTCCGTGAACACGATTCTCTGGGCGAATAATCTGACGACGAAGAGCGCCATCACTCCTGGCTCTACGCTCGTTATCCTTCCGGTATCGGGTCTCCGTCACACTATAGGGAAGGGCGAGACGCTCGCTTCCTTGGCTAAGGATTACGGTTCTGATGCGGACGAGATCGCCTCCTACAACGGTCTCGATACGGATGCGGGCCTGACAGCGGGAAGCAATATCATCATTCCGGGCGGCGAAGTCGCTGCGGCTCCTGCGAAGGCCGTCGCGAAGGCGAAGGTCGCATCGGCCTCGGCTAAGGGGAAGGCCGCGACCGTCTCGAAGCCGAAGATCAAGATGGGCGGCGGCATGGGCTCCATCCTCCCTACGGGCGACACGAGCAGCACGGCATCGAGCGGGTTCACCAATCCCGTACCGGCAGGACGTCTCTCTCAAGGCATCCACGGATGGAACAGTGTCGACATCGCGGCGCCTATGGGAAGCCCTATCTTCGCTGCGGCCGGAGGCACCGTCATCGTTTCCCGCGTCGGCGGCTGGAACGGAGGGTACGGCAACTACGTAGTGATCGATCATGGCAACGGCGTGCAGACGCTCTACGCCCACATGACGACGGACATGGTCTCCGTCGGGCAATCGGTCGCGAAGGGCGAGCAGATCGGTTCTGTCGGAAAGACCGGCGAAGCTACGGGCTATCACCTCCACTTCGAGGTGCGCGGCGCGAAGAACCCTTTCGGTAGCTAGCACGCAAAGAAGTCAGCCGTGTCGTTAAGGGCCCCGAAAGGGGCCCTTCGTCGTACGCCTCAATCACTGTCTCCCTATTCGAAACCGAGCAGCCCCTTCGGGCGATACTGGAGCGCCTCGAGTATGTGGGCCGCTTCTACCGTATCCGATTCCGCCAGGTCAGCGATCGTGCGTGCTACGCGCATCATGCGGTGATAGGAGCGGGGAGAGAGGTCGAGCTTGGTGGCGGCAGTGAGCAGCGCCGATTTCGCTTCTTCAGTGAAATTCCCTTTCGCATCGAGATCGCGCGAAGAGAGCCGGGCATTCGCCACGCCTCTGCTGTCGGATCGGGCTCGTGCCTTCGCGACCTGTACCCGCACTGATTCGGACGGCTCCCCTCCCGGGAGTCCGGCGAGAGCATCATGAGAGATGTGCGGTACTTCGGTCCATAGGTCCAGGCGATCGGCTATCGGTCTCGAGAGCTTCCGGGACTGCTTGAGAGCTTGCCGTACGGCTACTTCCGCATCGTTCGAGAGCGTGTCCGCCGGATTCATGGCAGCCACTATCATGCAATCCGCCGGGAACGTCACGCTCGCCTTTGCTCGGGAGACCGTGACCACCCGATCCTCGAGCGGCTGACGGAGCGCTTCGAGCGTCTGCGCGCTGAACTCTACGAGCTCGTCGAGGAAGAGCACTCCCTTGTGCGCGAGCGTGACTTCCCCGGCTCGCGGGAATGCGCCGCCGCCGACCATCGCCGTATGCGAGATGCTGTGATGCGGCGTGCGGAAAGGCGGCCAGAAGAGCGCCTCTCCTTCCCGCAGGGTGCCGGCCGTCGAGTGTATCGCGGTCACTTCGAGCACATCATCGCCCGAGAGTTCGGGAAGGATTCCCGGGAGCGCCCGGGCAAGCATGGTCTTCCCTGTTCCGGGCGGCCCATAGAGCACGAGGTTGTGGCGGCCTGCGGCGGCTATCACGAGCGCGCGCTTCGCGCTCTCCTGTCCCCGTATATCGGCGAGGTCGATAGTGGGCGGCGTGCGGTGCGTCCGCTCGTCCGCAACCGCTTCATCGAGAGCCTTCTCTCCGGTCAGATGCAGTACGAGATCCCGGAGCGTGTCGGGCGCGAATATCGTCATGCCGTTGGCGAGCAACGCTTCCTGCGCATTTCCGGGCGGTACGAACAGAGTGCGTATGCCGGCCTTCTTCGCGGCTACCGCCTGCGGAAGTATCCCCCGCACGGTGCGGAGTCTTCCGTCCAGCGATAGTTCTCCCGCGAAGAGTGCAGGCTCTTCCGGAAGCACCAGTATCTTCGTCGCCGCCAGGTAGCAGAGCGCGAGCGGCAGGTCGTAGTGCGAGCCCTCTTTCTTCAGGTCGGCGGGGGAAAGCGAAAGCACGATCTTCAGATTCTCCGATTTGGGCGGCTTGAATCCGCTATGCCGTATCGCGGCCGAGACCCGGTCTCTCGACTCGTCGACGGCCTTATCGGCGAGGCCTACCACCGAGAATGCGTGCAATCCGCGCGTGAGGTCAGCTTCGATAATCACGAGCTCCGCGTTCGCTCCCACTGGCTGGGCCGCGATGATCGATGCGTATCCGCTCACCTCTTCCTCCTTGGCTTGTGTTTCTTCCATGTGCGCACGGTACTACAGGGAGATAAGGTAAATATGAAAAGCGCCCCGTCATGCGGAGCGCTTTTCATGCGTGCGGATGATTACGCGCCCATGTGCGCCTTGCAGGTGCCGGCTGCGGGGTCAGCATTCAAGCGCTCCTCTTCGATGGGCTCTCCTCCGACGGAGCAGATGCCATACGTCCCTTCCTCTAGTCGAAGCAAGGCTGCGCCTACTTCATTGAAGCGTATCTCGAGATCCTTAAGGATCGCGGTGTTGTCTTCGTAATGCGATATGAGGTCTGCAGCATCGTTAGGGTCGGACTCCTGTCCGGTTTCCTGCGGAAGCGCTTCCCAGTCATTAGGATTCTCCGGATTACGGCGTCCGATCGTCATCAGCTCGGCTTCAAGGCTGCTCTGCTCTTCTTCGAGGCGTGCACGGTACTGTTCGGTATTCATTCCGCGTACTGTACCACACGCGGCCGCGGCCTTAAAAGCTCCGGAGCCGCCTATTTTTTCTGCTCAAGACGAGCAAGGATGATGTCGAAAGCGGCCTCATCGCGCACGATGATGAGCGTCTGCTTGTCGACGTAGCCGTAAAGGATGAGGGACGCCCCAGATGAATCGCGAAGGACGCGCACGTCATGATTCGAGACGATCGCATCCGCGAATCGCGTGAGCGCCGGCGCCTGGATGGGCTCAGGCGGCTGAGCCTGCGTACTAGTGGCTGTCGTAGTAGAGATAGCAGCGGATACCGGAACGGGAACGACCCGGGCGGGATAGAGCGGGTACAGCGTGGCGAGATCGCGTTCCATGAGCGGCTCCCAGGTGAGCATGCCGGCATAGGTCCGTTCATAGGAATCCACGCGAAGCGCTAGGAACGGACGCGTCTCATCTCCTGCGCGAACGATGCCGACCGTGCTCTCGTCCGCGATATTGCGGAGCAGGATATCCGGTGCCGGAAGCTCGAGCGCGCGTATCAGCGCTCCGCCGGCCGCCGGCTTCTGGATGGTTATGCCCTTAGTGTCGGAAATCGGCTCGGTGACATACGTCACGAGCACGTTTCCGGGAACCAGCGTGCTCGCAGCCGCAGCGGCGAGCGCGCTCATGAGTTCAGTACCGGAGCCTTCGAGTTCCTTGTATTCATCAGCGAACACGATGGAAGGGACGCTGAGGGGCGCCACCGGAGCTGTGTCCTTGTTCATGACGAACTGATACGTCGCGAAGATGCCGCCTCCTGCGAGCACGAGGAGCAGGATGCCGGAACCCACGATGAGTACCGGACGCATGCGATCCTTCCTCTGCGTAAGGGCTTGCGGCCGCGTAGCGCCTTTCGCGTCCTGCTCCGCTGCAAGCACCGAGAATGCGGTCGCGCCCCGGGAATCAAGACGGTCAGCGAAGTCAGCGGCATAGGTATTGAGGCCGGCATAAGGCGCGGGAGTCGCCGGCGCGACAGGCGTGCGAGTGACCTGCGGCATGCGCGGCACGGGAGCAGTCTCTTCCAAGGGGGGCTGGAACGCGGGAGCGGGTACGGGTATGTCCGGCCATTCGTTCTTAGGAAGCGGCGGCCGTACAGGCGCAGGCGCGGGAGGAGCCGGAACTGGCGGAGCGACAGGCGGCGGCGAAATTGGAGCTGGCGGAGGCGTAGGAATAGGCTGCTGCGGAACAGAGACAGGCGCAGGCGCGGGAGGAACCGGAACTGGCGGAGCGACGGGAGCAGTCGAACTCTGGATAGGCGGGGCGCTGCTCTCTACCTTCTGGCGCAGACGCTCGAGTATCGCGGCCCGTTCACCATCCTTATCGGCTACGGTAGGCGAAGGCTGCGCTTGCGGAACCGGTTGTGCGGCTGGCACAGGAGCCGCCTGCGAGACTATCTCGGTCGCCTCCGTAACGGAAGGAAGCGCAATAGTCTCCTGCGGGCGATCCTCCTTCTTAAGCTGGGCGCGATCGAAGAACGGCTGTTCGCTTACGGGAAGGCCCACCCCTCCCACCATCTCTTCTTTTTTCGTCGGCACTACGGCTTGAGCCGGTGCTGCCGCGGCCTTCCCTCCTCCGGTTATGGCGGCCATGTCCTTCGCCATGGTGCGGATGTACTGGGAACGATCCTCGACGGCTGCCGCGGGTATGGTTCCTGCGGTCGAGTTCCCGCTCGGAGCTCCCGCTTTCGGATCTGGTGCTGCTGATGGCATATCGTACTTTGATTATACCTTCCCTGCGCTGATGAATTATTCCCGAGCGTGCATAGGAAAGAGACGCGACCCCAGGGTCGCGCCTCTTCTTCTTTTCCTGCTGCTTATCCGCGGTGCCCGATGATGTATTTCTTCGGATCGTCGCACATGTCAGTGAACGCATGCGCCGCTTCCTTGAGCTTCTGCGAAGAGGATTTCCCGAATGAGATGACTTCTACCTGGCAGCCTTCGTTCATATCGAGATATTCGATGAGCGGAACGAAGTCGCCGTCCCCGGTCGCTAGGATGATGGTATCGAGCTTCGGCGCGAGCTTCACCGCGTCGATCGCGAGGCCTACGTCCCAATCGGCTTTCTTCGCGCCGTCCGAGAATATCTGAAGGCCCTTCACTTTAGTCTCGATACCTATCTTGGTGAGCGCATCGAAGAACGCGCCCTCTTCCCCTCCCTCGGTAGAGATGACATAGGCGATGGCGCGCACGAGGACCCGGTCCCCTACTGCCTCTTCGAGGACCTTGGCGAAATTGACGCGTGACTTGTAGAGATGCTTGGCGCTGTGGTAGAGGTTCTGGGTATCGATGAAGACCCCTACTCGCTGTGCCGGATGCTTTATGACTGGCATATGAATATTGGCTTATGGCTTGCGGCTGGAGTTCAGCGCAAGCGGGTTTTTATTAAAATAGGCGACAGGTAATGTCGCACGTATCCATTCTACACTGCTTAGAAACGAGAATCGCGGGCTATGCCCGCGGATTCTTACTTCTTGAGGCCGAGCTTCTTGACGATGGTCGAGTAGCGGCGCTTGTCGTTCTTCTCGAGGTAGCGAAGATGGCTCCTGCGGTCAGCGACCATCTGAAGGAGACCGCGACGTGAGTGGAAGTCCTTCTTATTGCGCTTGAGATGAGCAGTGAGCTCTTCGATCTTTCGGCTAAGGATGGCCACCTGTACGCTCGCTGACCCGTTGTCAGTCTCGTGGTGGGCGGCCTCTTTTATGACGGCCGTCTTTACGCGTTTCGTAAGCATTGAGCACACCTTACCACACCTTGATTAAAAGAGCAAGTGTTTCCTGGTGAGGCGCCTGTCTCAGGGATGGGACGGCCTACTTGCTTGCAGTCAGGGCTTCGAGAAGCCTTCCAGGGCCTTCAGTATCTCAAGCGGCATGGCGAATACCACCGTATTCGATTTATCCGAGGATATGTCGTTGATGGACTGCAGCGTACGCAGGTGAAGCGCTCCCGGAACGGCAGAGAGCATCTTCGCGGCAGTCGCCATGTTCTGCGCAGCTGCCACTTCCCCTTCAGAGGTGATGATCACTGCCCGCTTCTCCCGCTCAGCTTCCGCCTGCTTCCCTATCGTGCGTTCCATGTCCGGCGGAAGGCTTACGTCTTTCAATTCCACATTCTGCACCTTGAGTCCCCATGCGTCTGTCTCCTTGTCCACGATTTCCCGGATGCGGTCCGCTATCTTGTCCCGGCTCGAGAGGAGCTCGTCGAGGGTCACTTCGCCGACGATATTGCGCATCGTCGTCTGAGCATACTGGGAAATGGCCGAACGGAAGTCTTCGACCTCGATAATGGCTTTCTGGGCATCTGAAACCTTGTAATAGATGACCGCATTCACGCGAACCGATACGTTATCGCGCGTTATGGCGTTCTGGTCCGGCACGTCGACCGCCTTGGTGCGCATGTCTACCTTCTGATATGTCTGGAAGACGGGGATGATGATCCGCCATCCCGGATCCATGATTCCGGAAAAGCGTCCCATGGTGAATCTGACGCCTCGCTCGTACTGATTGATCTGCTTGATGACGGCGACGAGCAGCACGAACGCGATCGGCACGAAGACAGTGAGAAAGAAGAAGGTATCCATATGCCGAAAGTATACCTCTTCGCATTATGAATGCATGAATGCCGTATACAGCCCGGGTGCTACACTTTTTCTATGGATGCCGCCCAGATGAAACGGGAGTTCCTCGAGTATATCGAGATAGAGCGCGGGCGAGCCGTGAAGACCATAGAGAATTATGACCACTATCTCTCCCGTTTCTTCGAGCAGATGCAGATACGCGAGGTACGAGACATCACGGAGAGCAGCGTGCGCGAGTTCCGTCTCTGGCTGAACCGGCAGGCCGGTACGAACGGCTCGATGAAGCGCAAGACGCAGAACTATTACCTCATCGCATTGCGCGCTTTCCTCAAATTCCTGAGGAAACGAGGCATACAGGGCTTGGCTCCTGAATACATCGAGCTCGCGAAGGTCCCTGAGCGCCAGATAGATCTCATCACCGCAGCCGAGCTCAAGCGCCTCATGGATGCGCCGCAGGAAGCGTTGGTCAAAGAGAAGAATCCTGACAAGGCGCAGCGGTATCTGCGCGACGCAGCCATCCTCGAGCTGCTTTTCTCGACCGGACTCCGTATCTCAGAGCTCTGCGCGCTGAATAATGATATCGATCTCACGCGCGATGAGGTCTCCGTCCGCGGCAAGGGCGACAAGGTGCGCGTCGTATTCCTATCTGAAGCGAGCAAGCAGGCTGTCCGCGCGTATCAGAAGGTCCGTCGCGACATGGACCCTGCCCTCTTCGTCGACGGAAGGCCGGACGCGCTCCACCGCATCACGCCGCGCGACATCCAGCGTCATATAAAGGCATATGCGACCCGTGCGGGCATTACTAATAAGGTGACCCCGCATACTCTCCGTCACGTATTCGCTACGGATCTGCTCTCTAACGGCGCAGACATACGTTCAGTGCAGCAGCTGCTCGGTCATGCCAGCATCACGACCACTCAGATCTATACGCATGTGACCGACGCTCACCTCCGCGAGGTGCATAAGAAGTTCCATTCGAAGGGCCGGGAGTAGTCCCCTGCCCTTTCGAGGGTATAGAATGCTGGATATGCGAATCGTCTCATGGAACGTGAACGGCATCCGCGCGGTACACCGGAAGGAACTGTTCATGCCCTTCATAAAGCAGCTCAAGCCCGATATCATCTGTCTCCAGGAGACTAAGGCTGAAGAGCATCAGTCCGAGCTCGATCTCATGGGCTATGAGGAATACTGGCATTCGGCCAAGAAGAAGGGCTATAGCGGCACTGCTATCTTCACTAAGCAGGTCCCGGAAGACGTACTGTTCGGGATGCCGACGGATATCGTCGAAGAATACGGCCTGGCTGCTGACGATTATGGGAATCCCAACGAGGAAGGACGCGTAATAGCGGCCGATATGGGCTCGTTCTACGTCGTTTCAGTCTACACGCCCAATTCGAAGGACGACCTCTCCCGCCTCTCCCTCCGTCACGCCAAGTGGGATCCTGCGTTCCTTACCTACATGAAACGGCTCGAAGAGGAGAAGCCGGTCATATTCTGCGGGGACCTGAACGTCGCTTACGCTCCGGAAGACCTGGCCAATCCCAAGGCAAATGAGGGGAAGCACGGATATACCGCAGAAGAGCGCGAAGGCATCGAACAGATCAAGCAGGCTGGCTTCGCGGATACTTTCCGCCTCTTCACTCAAGGACCCGGGCACTATTCCTGGTGGAGCCATTGGTCTAATGCTCGGGATCGCAATATCGGTTGGCGCATCGACTACATTTTCGTATCGAAGACCCTGGCACCCAAGATCAAGGCCGCGGAAATCCATATGGACATATTCGGATCAGACCATTGTCCGGTGTCCATTACGCTTTAAAGGACAGTTATCCCCGCTATCCCCAGGGTTGTCCTTTTACTCTGTCCTATAGAAAGCTATGATTCGTAAGGACCCGGGGGTCGGAAAGCGCTCATAGCGAGCATTTGCCGTCCCTTTGCGGGATTGCCGAATGTTCTTTGCGAGCTCCTTCTATCATCAGTGCGATCCGTGCAACTGCCTCAGCCTCGTCCAACGCCGCGAAGCGACTTCGCTACTACAAGAGTGGGTCCGGCAGAACAGGTTCCACGTGAAAGCACTATCCGTTCAGTGATGTCGTTCAGCATCTCCCGAGGGTCACCAAAACAGCCCCAACCCCATATCCCCGACCCTCACCTCGAACGGCACTCAAAAGTAAGAGGCCAGAAATAAGGACCATGCCCACGATGACCTTTATTTCTGGCCTCTTTTGTATTTCACGTGGAACTATGCCCGGGATAGAAAAAAGCCCGCATATACGGGCTTTTATCTTGTTTCATGTGAAAAGAGGCCTATATGCCCGTTTTCACGTGGAACGACTAATTTACATGATGCCGGTCAAGAATCTCCTTTATTTCCTTATCTTCTTCGATTTCCTGTCGTTTCTTACCCGCCTCACCCAATTGCTTAAGATCAACGTCTGAAAGTCCGAGAAGAGCTTCTGTGCGAGAATCGAGGTATTCCTCGGTATTAAGGCTAGGATTCTCTAGAACCTCCTCTAGCAGGGCATGGAGCGTATACCCGATGCGGGGCCCGGGTTGCACGTGGAACTTCTCCATGATCTTCCTCCCATCCGTTCTGAGCATGGCCACCGAAATGGGATCTCGTAATGCCTCGTCTACCATTGCCTTGTACTTGCGGAAGCGGAAGGGCTGTTCCTTCGGGCGTCCGGTTCCGATACGGTCACATATGCGGAGGTTGAGCAGATCGTCTATGTGCTCCGGACCGACATTATTAATCATGCGTCTGACTGCGGACAGGGTAATCTGCTCAGGATCCGAGAAAAACATGTGCCAACGCACCATTTTGCTCACTTTTTCTATAGTTTCACGTGAAAACTTGAGTTCTTCCAACGCCTTTCGTGTTACACGTGAACCGACCACCTCATGTCCGTGGAAGGTCCAGTCCTTCTTCTCGTCCGACCATCGGCGCGTCTCAGGTTTGGATACGTCATGGAAAAGGGCAGCGAGCCTGGTATCGAAGTCCCAGTCCTTGTCCGCAGCGTGCTGAAGGGCTCGCATGAGGTGACCGAATACGTCATAGCTATGAGCTTGATTCTGATCAATACCGATACCGCGAGTGAGGTCAGGGGCGATATATTCCAGGATTCCGAGCTGTTGAGAAACGACCAGGGCCATCATAGGCTGTTTTGAATTAAGGATGCGGACGAACTCATCTCTGACCCTTTCACGTGAAATGTTCCGAAGATTAGGACCCTTAGCCTTTATGGCAGCTGCCGTATCGGTATCAAGAGCGAATTCCAGCTCAGCCATAAGACGTACTGCACGCATAAGCCGTAAGGCATCCTCTTCGAAACGATCTTCTGCGACGCCGACCGTGCGCAGGACCTTAGCTTCTATGTCCTTTTGTCCTTTATAAGGATCGACTATTTGTCCTTTAGAGTCGTCGAGCGCGATCGCATTGATTGTGAAATCCCGGCGAGCCAGGTCGTCCTCGAGGTTATCCCCAAAGGTCACGGCGTCGGGTCGGCGGTTATCCGAATAGCCTGATTCGGTGCGATAGGGAGTCACTTCTATCACGGCAAGCTTGGGGTCGGGGCTTTCAGTCTTCACTCCGACGGTTCCGAAGTCGTTCTCATAGAAGGACTCAGGGAAGATGCGCTGGATATCTTCAGGCTTGGCGTTCGTGGTAATGTCCCAATCTTTGGGCGGGCGGCCTATGAGAAGATCCCGCACGCAGCCGCCGACCAGATAGGCTTCGAATCCGGCTGACCTGAGGCCGTCGGTGACAGTCCGGACCTCGAAGGGAATAGGGAAGTTCATCAGGAAAATACTAGTATGCGTATGGCCATTCTCCTAGCTGGCTAGTACTATCAATAAGCGTCTTGCGCCCATAGCTCAATGGATAGAGCGCTTGTCTTCGGAACAAGAGGTTGGGGGTTCGAATCCCTCTGGGCGCACATCTGAGAAAACGTCCGCGGGGTCGTTATGTAATTCTGGGGAGATACGTTTTACCCTATCGCTGGCGAACCAGCAGGCTCATATGCTATGCTGGCCTCCAGCGCGGATATGGTTTAGTGGTAAAACGCGTCCTTGCCAAGGACGAGTCGGGAGTTCGATTCTCCCTATCCGCACCGAAGGAGACAGACGCCCGTAAGGGCGTTTTGTCGTATGAAGGTGCGAATGATAAGAGCCGTCACACTTCTTGTGGAGAAGCTGAGGCCGGAACACGTTCGAAACGACCATCCGTGGCTCTATCGTCACGAATAAAGCCTTGCAGCGGGCCTTTCGCGTTACGGACACCTGTGAATAACAGGGGATAAGTCTGTTAACAGTGGGGATAAGAGACAGCTGACTTTTATGAGCATGAGATGAATGTCGCTACTATATCTATATTTTATAAGGATTTTATAAAAGCCTTATCTGATATCCGTACGATGTACGAGATGGATATAAAGGGCATGTCTCGCAAAGAAATCGGCGCGTATGGGGAAGCGCTGGTCGCGCGATATCTGAAGGATCGGGGTCACCGCATAGTCGCCATGAACGTCGCGAGGAAGACCGGAGAGATAGACGTTATCACCCGAAAAGGCGGGACGCTCCACTTCGTAGAGGTAAAGACCATCCTCTGCCGCGATTTCCCTCAGGATGGGGGTCTGCGGGATCGATACGACCCCTCGGCGAATCTGCATGCTGCCAAGATACGGAAAGTGACCCGGACCAGCGAGTGGTATATGGCCGAGAAGAGATGGAATGGCGCGGCACAAGTAGACGCGGCCCTAGTATGGCTCCGGGCAGGGGATGGGGCCGTGCAGGTGGCATACCTCCCGCAAATCCTTTGAATCTGGTAGTATGCGGGAACGGAAGACTCCTCTAGGAGATTCCTCGGGGTGTGCCGGTTGCTTGCACCGGCGCATCCCATCGCTACGGAAAACGTAATCACAAGAAGACTTGCGTTACGTTTCCTCCGCTCGGGGTGTATCAGTTGCTTGCACTGAAGCACCCCATCGTTCCGAAGAAATCATATACGAGGACGTATCTGTTTCTTCTCCACTCGGGGTGTCGTATACCGGTAGTACGCTTGTTTTGGGAACAAGTAGACGGAGTTCAATTCTCCGCACCCCGACTTTATTTTTGACCGGATGCGTGGGACGCATCCGTGGCCCGTTAGGGAAGTAGACGGAGTTCAATTCTCCGCACCCCGACTACATTGAGCGCAGCGAAATAGGGAGACGGGGTGAGCGAGCAAACTGCTTTGCTCGCCCTATTCTCCGATTATTGGAGTACGTCGGTAAGCTCGGCTGCCCGGCCTCTGAAGTCCTGGATCAGTTCGGTCCCTGTCCGATCTGAAAGATAGCGTGCGAGCTCAGTGCCGGTATCTGCCCGGAAGCTGCGCTTGATATGGCCTGCCGTAATGGCGCTGACGTTGCTGCCCGGCTTGCTCGTGGTTATCAGTCCCGCGAGCTGGCCTTTGCCATCGGCTACTCCGCCGCCTGAAGAGCCTGCCTGTGCCGCGCTATTGGCTCCCAGGGCGATGAGATCGATCGCGGTCAGGTCGAATGTCTGGCGGAACGCGAACACGTCCTTGATGCTGGCGAAGGCGAGCGTAGGGTAGAGCGAGCGCCTCACCTGCTCCGCATTGAGCCCCTGGGCACCATAGGACGCCAGTACCGCTTCGCGGCCGATCGCGAGCGTGGTTTCCGTTAGGGGCATGAAAGGGAATGAAGGGGGCAGGGGAGTGTCCGTGCGACTGCCGCTTATCATGAGCAGGGCGAAATCATTCTCGCCAGTGCCGCTCGGGCTCCCTGAGAGCGCGGTTCCCGGATGAGCCCGTATCCAGGGGTCCGAGATGTATATGAGCTGGGCATCGTAGCTCGCGCTCGCCGGGCTCCCGGTCCGGATGGAACAGCGGGTGGTCGCCGGTCCCTTCGTAAGGAGAAGGAACTGGGCTACATGAGCGTTGGTAAGGATGATCCCGCGCGGATCTATGATGACCCCGCTGCCTGAGGTCAGGAATTCGCCTGCAGGCGTGTGTATGTCGCAGATAACGTTTACCAGAGCCTTATTGAGCTTGCTGAGCGAGAGGGTCAGGTCTTCCGAGGAGCGAGCGGGCTTGTCCTTCTTGTCAGCCGGGGTCGAGCGAGTGCTCGAAGCGGTCGACGCCTTATGCTGGCGAGCCTTTGCGGCTAGCGAAGCGAGTATGCTCCGAGCCCCTGAAGCATGGCCGCTGTCGGCAGGAGAAGTGGTGCTTTCGATGCTCCTCTCAGAGTACTCATAGAGGAGTCCGTTGCTCGAGAAGACCGCTACGAATATGACGAGTACGAGCGCGCCGCCTAAGGCCGCGAGATCCTGGCGTTTCATACCGCTACGATACACCACTTTTGTCAAAAATAAAGGCACAGTCCCTGATATAGGCGGCTGTGCATGAGATATGCTATCCTCGTAGCTACGCGGGATTAGTTTAATGGTAGAACATCAGTTTTCCAAACTGAGAGCAGGAGTCCGATTCTCCTATCCCGCACCATTTAGAACGAAGTGAGAAAGAGTGCGGGATAAAGAAAGCGCCTGCGCGCTTTCTGTGGAGAATCGGAAGGCGGAGCAATGTTTCGCTAGCAAGCGAAACCGCGAGCCGGGGTCGCGGAACCGACGAGTGTCGACGAGGCGGTATCGGTGACCGATGCGTGACCTACGTTTCTTATGAGCAAAGCGAATTAGAAACGGGGAACTTCTCCTATCCCGCACTCGAGCGAGTGAAATGAAAATGCGCCTGCAGAGGCGTATTTTTATTTCCGAGCGAGAATGACGGGGCAGTCGTGCAAGTAACGGCTATCCCGCACCAAACGCAAGAGTCTGCGTGTCAGAGATAGTGCCGGGTTCAGCGTTTTTAAAACGCATCTCCATCTCTTCATGTAGGGTCGCATGCTATCTTTATATGCATACAGACTCGTACGATACGCGTACGGCTCGAAAGAATATTCGTTAGCACCTTATTACGTATGAACATTTCACTACAGGAACGAACTGCCATCGCGCTCGTCGCCATGGCAAGCCTTATACTCGCAGGCGCAGCCGTACTGCCGATGACCGCGCGCGCAGCCAGCTGCACGTTCACGACCGATCTCACGCTCGGCACTGAGAATGAGCAGGTCCGCTGCCTTCAGAGGTATCTGAACGAGACAGGCTTCACGGTCTCTGACACGGGGGTAGGCTCGAAGGGATTCGAGACTCCGCAGTTCAAGGAAAAGACCCGTGCTGCACTCATGAAGTGGCAGGCAGCTAACGGCATCAGTCCTGCGACCGGCACGTTCGGTCCGCTATCGCGCGCGAAGTACCAGCTGATGGTGCTCACCGGCTCCACTCAGACGCCGGCACCTGTCCCGACTCCGGCTCCGGTACCTTCTCCTGCGCCGACGCCTGTTCCCGTCCCGGTGCCTGCAGTGAACCGGGAGATGGAGGATGCCCGAGAGAAGGTGCTCGATGCGCGTGATGAGTATGAGGACGCTTTCAACGATTACGAAGATGCGACTGATGACGGAGAGGAGGTGGGAGATATGAAGAAATATCTCGACAAGGCAGAGAAGAGTGTCCTCAAGGCAGCCTATTCCTTCGTGGAGGGGGACTATCAGGACGCGATCGAAGCCGCGGAAGACGCGCTCGATTCCATCGATGACGCTCAGGATGAGATGGACTCCGGAAGCGGCGGCGATAAGTCTGACGCCAAGGATGCTATCAGCGACGCGAAGGATGCTATCGATGATGCCCAGGATGAGATAGACAGCTCGAAGAGCTCTTCTTCGAGGATCAGCAAGGCAGAAGATATTCTCGATGAGGCGGAGGATGCGCTCGAAGACGCCGAAGACGCGTATGATGACGGCGATTATGAGGATGCTATCGATTACGCCGAGGATGCCCAAGACCTCGCGGATGACGCGATAGACGAGCTCTAATCGGCTCTAGGAGGATCGAGAAGAAAAGGCGGCCGTATATCGGCCGCCTTTTCTTCATCCGTTCTGCATCAAATCCATGTATAGTGATGGCATTACCTAATCAGCATAGCCATCATGATCCGTACCCTTACTTACAGAACGAGCGGCTTCCTTATCGGATTGGCTGCGATTCTCTCTCTCGCAAGCCTCGCGCCTTCGTTCGCTCACGCTCAGACCGTACCGTGCACCATAGCTCGGACTCTTTCCATGGGAGCTGCAGGAGAAGATGTCCGCTGCTTGCAGCGATACCTGAACTCGACCGGGTTCATCATCACGAACGCCGGAGCCGGCGCTCCAGGGTATGAATCCAATTATTTCGGCCAGCGCACTCAGCTGGCGGTCATGCGGTGGCAAGCGGCATACGGACTGAGCGTTAACGGAGCATTCGTTCCTGCGCGGGCTTCTTCAGGAAGCAGCTCGTCCTCTTCGTCTTCTTCATCCCGGAACAATGATTCGGATTTCGAGAATGCGCTCGACGCGCTCTCTGATGCCCGGGACGCTTACGAGGATGCTCTGGACGAATATGACGATGCGCGGGGCGATGGCCGTTCGACGGGCAACGCGGCCAACCTCATAAACGAGGCCGAAGACCAGATGTGGGATGCCGTATATGAGCTGCTCGATCGCGATTATGACGATGCCATAGATTACGCGGAAGACGCGCAGGATACTGCGGAAGACGCTATCGACGAGGTCGATGGCCACAGAAGCAGTAATAACAACGGGGACGATAGAGATGACGCCGAGGACGCGATAGCGGATGCCGAGGACGCCATCGACAACGCTCGTGACGAGATAAACGATGCTGACGACGATGGCTACGACGTCGATGATGCTGAAGACCTCCTTAACGATGCCGAGGATGCGCTCGAGGATGCTGAGGATGCTTACGATGACGGAGATTATGACGACGCGATAGACTACGCGGAAGAGGCAGAAGACCTCGCGGACGATGCGATAGACGAGCTCTAGAAGCGGTAACCCGTATCCGTGCTCCGAATGAGGCCCTTGCGGGCCTCATTCGCTTTTAATAGAGGAAGCGTAGAATGAGCCCATGGAACCGCTCGCGAACCGCATCCGCCCGACCTCGCTCGATGAGTTCGTTGGGCAGGAACACCTCGTGGGAGAGGGCAAGCCCCTTCGGGTCGCTATCGAGAAGAAGCATAGGTTCTCGTTCGTGCTGTGGGGCCCTCCTGGGACCGGGAAGACCACTATCGCGCGCATATACGCTCGAGCCCTTGATGCGGACCTGTACGAGCTCTCAGCGGTGTCTGCGGGCAAGGAGGATATCCGGAAGATCGTGGGCAGCGGGCAAGGCCCGACCCTGGACCTCCGTCCGAAGGTGCTGTTCCTCGATGAGATCCATCGTTTTAACAAGGCCCAGCAGGATTTTTTGCTGCCGTACGTGGAGAGGGGCCAGCTCACGCTCATAGGAGCGACGACTGAGAACCCGAGCTTCGAGGTCATTCCCGCGCTCCTGTCGCGGTCGCGGGTGTTCGTGCTCGAGCCGCTCGACGAGGAATCACTGCGTGCGATCGTCGCGCGCACCAAGGTGAAGCTCGGGAAGGATGCCTTCGAATGGCTCCTGGGATACGCCAACGGCGACGCCCGCAAGGCGCTCACGATGCTCGAAGGCGCGAAGACGCTCTATGGAAAAGTGACGGTAGAGACCCTGAACCGGTCCCTCGAGTCCTCGCACCTCCGCTATGACAAGAAGGGCGACGAGCATTACGACACTATCAGCGCGTTCATAAAGAGCATGCGCGCGTCGCAGCCGGATGCTGCCGTCTATTATCTGGCGCGCATGGTAGAAGCGGGAGAGGATCCGCTCTTCATCGCTCGCCGCATGGTCATATTCGCGTCAGAGGATATCGGGCTCGCTCAGCCCACGGCGCTCGTTGTCGCCAACGCCGTTTTCAGGGCCTGCGAGGTGATCGGCTATCCCGAATGCGCGATAAACCTCGCTCATGGCGTCGCGTATCTCGCAAACTGCAAGAAGACCAAGTCAGCGTATGAAGCGCTTCGCGAGGCGCAAGCGGATATCAAGAAGTTCGGCAACCTGCCGATCCCTAAGCACATACGCAACGCTCCCACGAAGCTGATGAGAGATCTCGAGTATGGAAAGGGTTATGAGCGCTACGACACGGGGAGCTACATGCCCGATAAGCTCAAGAAAAGGAAGTATTTTACGGAAGAGAAATAAGATAAGAAGCAACGCGCGCCAAGCGCGAGCTCGTCCATTACCGCCCGTTCAGCCTGAGCGCGGCGATTTCGCTCTCGATGCGACGGATCTCGTCTTTCAAGAGACCGGCATGCCGTTCGCGCTCCTTCAATCGGCCCGATACGCTGCGCGATCTTTCTTCGGCAGCCTCATGCTCCTGCCGCGCACGCCGCGTCTCTTCCGCCAGGAGCCTGCCATGCCGCTTGATCTCTGTCTCGATGCGCTGCTCGTCTCTCTGCGTCTCCTCGAGGGTCCTTGCGAGGGTCCGTTCTTCGTTGTCTTCACGGAAAGTCAGGGAACCCGAGCGGCCTTGCCGCAGGGCCGTAAGTTTCGCCTCGATGCTCAGCATGTCTCTCTTGAGAGTCGCGATCGCGGCCTCTTTCTCGTGCAGCTCCCGTTCAAGCCGGGAAGCCTGTGCATGCTGATCCGCGCCCTGCCTCTCCATCGAGAGTCTTTCCCTAGCAATCGTCTGCTCGTGGGCCGTGAGTTTCTGTCTCAGGCCGTGCTCATCATGCCGGAGGCGGTCGAGCTGCCCGGTGAGGTCCGCTATGGCGCGCTCTTCGTCGCTCGCGTGTGCTGGAGAAGCAGTGCGCAGGGCGCGCGCGGCTCCGACTGAACGCTGTTCCAGCCGTTCCGTTTCCGTCTCTATGGCACGAAGTTCCTGCCGTTTCGGAGCAAGATCCCGTTCGAGCCTCGCTATCTTGTCCTTCGCTGCCTGTTCCTTGCGCAGCTCCTGCGCTTCGCGCTCGGCCTCCTTCCTTGCGCGGAAAATCTCATCGTCATGAGCGGCTTCCTTGCGGATGGCGTCAGCGTCGTTGGTCAGCATAACGTAGGGGTTTGCACGAGTATGCTAGCACGCGACTGGCGGGTGACGAGGCGAACGCCAGCCGATATGCTAGGCTGCGAACTATGAAAATCGGCATCATGGGCGCTGAAGGCAGCTTCTCTGAAGAGGCCGCGCGAAAATACATGGAGAAAGAGGAAGTCCGCGATGCGGAGATCCTGTTTCTCATCTCAGCTGAACGCGTCCTGTCTTCGCTCGAGGCTGGAGACATCGATCTGGGCATCTTCCCGATAGAGAACAGCAACGGAGGAATAGTGATCGAGGCGGTGCATGCCATGGCTAAGCATCGGTTCCAGATACAGAAGATGTTCGAGATAGACGTGCACCAGAATCTGCTTATGAGGAAGGGGGCTGACCCTAAGCAGATAACAGCCGTTACTTCTCACGATCAGGCACTGAAGCAGTGCCGCATGTATCTGAAGCGTACGTGGCCTGGCGCAGATATCGAGGAATACGAAGACACTGCAAAAGCTGCCGCTGATCTCGCCCATGGGACACTTCCGGACACGACGGCTGTCATCGCGTCTCGTCGCGCGGCAGAGATATACGGCCTCGATATCCTCGAAGAGAGCATCCAGGACCTGAAGTTCAATTACACGAGTTTCATCGTCGCTGAACGCATCGCCTAGATAAAAGAAAAACCGCCCAGCTGGGCGGTTTTTCCTCAAACAGTCTGCTGACTACTTAACTGCGTCCTTGAGCGCCTTAGCTGCGCGGAACTTAGGAGTGCGCGTAGCGGCGATCTTGATGGTCTCGCCGGTGCGAGGGTTACGTCCGGTGCGAGCCGGGCGAGCCTTCGCGCTGAAGATACCGAGGCCAGCGATAGAAACCTCGTCCCCGCCCTTGAGGCCGGAGACGATGCTCTCGATGACGGACTCGACTGCGCGGTCTGCGTCAGCCTTCGTGCCTCCGAGAACGTCCTGCACCTTCGATGCGATATCTGCTTTGTTCATAGTGTTTCGTTAGGGGTCTAATTCCTCACAGGGCTGCCGCGTTCGGTGCATTTCCATCAGAAACGCGCCCGAGCGCGATAGCCCTGAAAATACGAGGGCTACGGGAGAAAGTATAGGAAATGAGCCATATTGTGCAATAGGGCTTGAAAAAGTACGGGGATAAGGTGAAATCACACTTTCTCGTCTCTGTATACTCTTCCTATGAACCCCGAATCAGTCTTCTCGCATTCGACGCCTGGAAGGCACGAACAGAAAGCTCACCCTAGCCGAGAAGAGCACGCCGCTCTCGCGACGAGAGACCTCGAAGAGCAGTTCGCGGCGCTCGATAACGCTGACCTGACTGAGAAGCGAGGCCGTATCAAGTATCTCCTGGGTGTCGCGTACGACTGCCTTCTCTCGCTCGAGAAAGAGGGTCTCCTTTCAGAGGAACAGGCAGCAGCCTTCCACGCGAAAGCGGAGAAGCTGAA
>CAYWEI010000003.1:0-3631 GCA_964457265.1 uncultured Candidatus Saccharibacteria bacterium | reverse complement strand
CCGAGGCGCTCGAGATAGCGTTCTACGGTGTCGCGACGGGCACCGGGGCGGCCTGCCGAGAGCGCGTCCGCCACCTGAACGATGATGGATTCAGGCGTTTCATACGGATGTTCCTCGTGATGCGATTGCATGGCCTGGATCACCTCCTTCTTCACCCCGAATTTTTCTAAGATGCGGCGGCCGATCTCGACATGAGTGCCCTCGACTTCATGGTCGACAGCCTTGCCGATGTCATGCAGCAGCGCCCCTGCCTTGGCGGTAGCGACGTCAGCATCGAGCTCTTGCGCGAGCATGCCGGCCAGGTGCGCCATCTCAAGGGAATGCTGAAGGACGTTCTGGCCATAGCTGGTGCGGAAGTAGAGCCGGCCGAGGAGCGAGATGAGCCGCGGGTCGAGACCGACGACTCCCGCTTCGTAGGCCGCTTCTTCTCCTTTCTGCTTCACCATCTCCCCGATATCCTTCTTAGCCTTCTCGACGGTCTCCTCGATCTTAGCGGGCTGGATGCGTCCGTCGGCGATGAGCGCTTCGAGCGCCAGCTTCGCCGTGTGGCGACGGATGGGGTCGAACGAGGAGAGCGTGATCTTGTCGGGAGCGTCATCGATGATGACGTCGACTCCGGTCGCGCGCTCGAACGCCTTGATGTTGCGGCCTTCCTTGCCGATTATCTTTCCCTTCACTTCCTCGGAAGGGATCTGTACGGACAGCGTCATCACGTCGCTGTTAACGGACGCGCCTAGGCGATGGATGATGGAGAGCAGGATGGCGCGAGCCTTCTCCTCGAGCTGCTTCTTGCCGTTCGCTTCCAGCTTCTGGAGCCTGGCGAGGATGCTCTCCTCGAGATGGCCCTCGAGATCCTTCATGAGCGCAGCTTTCGCTTCCTCCTCGGAAAGGTTAGAGAGACGCACCAATTCGTTACGGCGCTCTGCAAGCTGCTTGTCTGCCTCCCGCTTCACGTTCGCTGCTTCGTTCTCACGATTCTTCACGTCTTCAGCTTCGCTCGCAAGATTCCGCTCGCGCTCATCGAGGAATTCTTCGCGCTTGGCGATACGTTCTGCGAATGCGGCGATCTTCTCTTCGCGTTCCTTGAGCGGAGCTGCGCGCTCCTGTTCTACCTGGTCAGCCCGCTCTTTAGCCTCCGCAAGGAGCTTATTGGCACGCTCCTTGGCTTCGAGCATCTTCTGCTTCACTTCGAGCTCGAGTGAGCCGCGCTGGCCGAGCGCGATCAGAAGCCGGAGGATGTACCCTAGCGCGATGCCGGCAAGGCCTGAAAAGGCGAGCAGGCTCAATAGTATCTTTATGGACATACGGGATTCAGTACCGTGGCGCGGGCACGAGAGGCGCTACGGGTTTGCAAGCAAATTAGGTTCGGGGCCGGAAAATCGGCGATTCGGGTAAGGGCAGCGTGCCCCGGAACACTCGTAAAATACAATAATTAAGCGGTTTAGTACATCCGGCAGGTAGACGGGCCTCGCTCTGTGCTATATAACCGAGATAGGCGTACGCGCAAGGGAGTGCAGGGATGGAATCTCTCAAGGAATGGGATTGGAACGATGAAGAGTGCAAGCGGAGCTTATGGCAATTGCTGTTCGATGATTTCGGCATGGGAAGGATCACTCAGGAGCTCAGCAAGAAGTATCTGAATTATCCTAAGGGCGGAAGTATACGCAACCATGTAGCCAAGCCTGAATTCATCCAGGACTTCGGCGCGTTGGAAGGCATCGGAGAATCGCAAGCCCGCCTTGCCCAGGAGAGGATGTTCGGACGCAGCACCAAGGCGCTGCCCGTGCGGCCCACTCTCCGCCGCTTCGACACTTCTTCCTAAAAGAGCAGCGCCCCCCAAGCCAGGCTTGCGGGGCGCATTTCCGTATCGAGAAGGAATCTTCCTTTACTTGCTCTTGTAGACCTGGTCCACGAGCCCGTACTTCTTGGCGTCGTCGGCCATCATGAAGTAATCGCGGTCCACGTCTTTCTCGATCTTCGCGAGCGGCTGCCCGGTGGCCTTCGCGAGGATCTTGTTCAAGCGGTCGCGCGTCGCGATTATGTGCTTCGCCGTGATCTCGATGTCGGTGGCCTGGCCCTGCGCCCCGCCCCATGGCTGGTGGATCATGACTTCCGCATTGGGAAGAGCGTAGCGCTTGCCCTTAGCGCCTGCGGCGAGGATGACAGCCGCTGCGGATGCGGCCATGCCGACGCAGACGGTAGAGACGTCAGGCTTCACGTGGTTCATGGTATCGAGGATGGCGAGGCCGGCCGTAACCGAGCCGCCCGGACTGTTCACGTAGAGCGAGATATCCTTCTTCGGGTCCTCTGACTCGAGGAAGAGGAGCTGCGCGATGATGAGATTCGCCATGTCATCATCGATGCCTCCGCCGAGGAACACGATGCGATCCTTGAGCAGGCGGGAGTAGATATCGTAGCCGCGTTCTCCGAACTGCGTCTTCTCCACGACCATCGGCACGAGCATCGACGAGCGAGGATTCTTATTGGTGTGTTCCATAGTCATCTCATAGTACCAAAGATAACGGAGCGAACGCAAAAGGCGCGCAGGCATGAAACCCGCGCGCCTTCTGCGTTACGGCAGCGCCGCTAGTTAGGCTGAGGAACAGGAGCCTCGGCATCGAGGGACCCTCGAACCGCGTCCTGGCTCTCCGGCTGTGCGTGCTCGCGATCGAGACGCTCGCCCCAGACGTAGAAGGCTCCTACGACGAGGATAGCGACGATAAGGACGATGCCGAGGATCGTGCCGTAGGCTGCATTCTTCTTCGGTTCGGAAACGGGAGCTGCGGCAGGCGCAGGCGCCGCGGGGGCTGCAGTCACGGGCGTAGGGCTCTGAATCGGTTCTGGTTCCATAGGTCTTCGTTAGCTGATGCTTGAAGTATATAGAAGCCTGCGCGCATCTGACGCGCTCTTCCATGGGGATAGGGATAAAGGGAAAACCCGGCATCAGGCAGATGCCGGGTTTTCCGCTCGGGGTTTGCTTCTCTCTACGCTTTCTTTTCCGTATACATCTGGCAGGCGCGATCGAATGCGGCGCTGGCTTCCGCTTTCCCTTGCCACTCGCCGAGCGTGACTTCCTTATTCTGAAGCTGCTTGTACGTCAGGAAGAAGTGAGAGATCTCCTTGAGCGTATGCGGATTCACGTCTCCGATGTCCTTCGTTCCGGCGAAGCGGGGATCATTCGCAGGGACCGCGAGAACCTTCTCGTCCTTGTCGCCGCCATCGATCATCGGAAGGATGCCGATAGGGCGCGCATGCACGAGGATGCCCGGCAGGAGCGGCTGAGTCGTGAGAAGCACGACATCGAGCGCATCGCCGTCATCCCAGAGCGTCTGCGGCACGAAGCCGTAGTCGAACGGGTAGCGCTGGGCGGTATGGAGCACACGGTCGAGCGCGATGAGTCCTGTCTCCTTGTCTATCTCGTACTTGTTCTGGGAACCGTTCGGGATCTCGATGATCACGTTCATCTCATCCTTGGTTCCGGGGGCTATATCGTGAAGAAGGTTCATGAGGATGAAGGATTAGGCCTGATTCTCCGCCTGGCTTTCTGCCGTCACATCGCGATCATCGGGATTCGCGGGCGTCCCGTCATCGCTGAGCGCCGTCTCTTCGCCGACGGTGAGGGAATTATCCT
>CAYWEI010000002.1:23425-46024 GCA_964457265.1 uncultured Candidatus Saccharibacteria bacterium | reverse complement strand
CCTCCGATATCGCTCCCATCGATCCCTATCCCGGGCGTCGAAGTCGCCGTAGTCGTCGCAGCATAAGCTCCGAAGAGCGTCTGCGAACCTCCTGCGAGCCATGCCTGGATCGGGTACTCCCAATACTGATACTGAGGATCGCTGTACGGGTTCGCGGGAGGAGGGCCCAGAGGATTATCCTTGCTGGTCCAGTGAAGCAGGCTATGTACCTGGATTCCGCCGTTGCCAGGCACGTAGATGACGCCGCGCAGTGCAGGAGGAGCCGTTTCAGGAACCTGGGACGGCTCGCTGAACACTTCTTCAGGAACTTTCGTGAGCGCTTCCGCCATGAACGCGTGCCACATGGGAGCGACGATGTATCCCGCGATCTCCTTCACCATTGGGGTGTTGTTGTTGTTTCCTGCCCAGACGCCCACGGCAAGCGTCGGCGTGAAGCCTACGGTCCACGCGTCACGTGATTCGTTAGTCGTCCCTGTCTTCGCCGCGACATCATACTCGTTGAAGTGGAGCGGGTTATTCGCCGGATACTCAGGGAAGCGCGCCTCGTTATTCGAGAGCATGCTCGAGAGTGCCCGTGCCACGCTCTGATCGATCACCTGTTCCGGCGCAGGCGTATATTTCTCGAGCACCTTCCCTTTGATATCCCGGACTTCCAGTATGCCGACGACCGGATTGCGGACGCCGTCATTCGCGAAGACGCCGTACGCGCTCACGAGATCGACGAGTCGTACCTCGGCTGCTCCGAGAGCGAATGAGAGACCGTACTGCTTCGCATCGCCGAGCGCCGTGATTCCCATGCGTTCCGCGAGTCCGATCACGTTCTTGATGCCGGCGAGATATAGCGTCTGAACGGCAGGGATATTTATAGATTGCGCGAGGGCGGTCGTGAAAGTCATCGGGCCGCGGAACTTGTCGTCGTAGTTTCCTGGCGCGTAGCAGGGAGGCTCGCTATTGCTCGTATCCATGGCCGAGCACGCCGTCGAGAACTGCGTAGGGAGATCGAACACGACCGACTCCGGAGTGTATCCCCTCTCAATGGCGGTCGCGTATACGAACGGCTTGAAAGCGGAGCCCGGCTGACGCTTAGCGAGCGCCGCGTTGAAGTTCCCGTCTATCTGCTCGTCGAAGTAGTCGCGGGAGCCGACCATCGCGAGGATCTGGCCAGTCTTAGGGTCGATGGCGACGAGGGCCGCGTTCGTGGCATTGAACTTCGCGGCGTTCAGCGTCGCGTAATCCTTCACGATCGACTGGGCGGTGTTCTGAAGTCCTGCATCGAGCGTGGTTATGACGGACAGTCCCTCTGTAACCACGCTAGGCCCGTATTTCTGCTCGAGCTGCTGCTCTATGTAGAAGACGAAGTGCGGCGCCAGGATCGAATTATCCTTCTGCCGGCTGAAGACGACCGTATCATTCTTCGCGGCTGCGTATTCTTCGTCGGTAAGGTAGCCGAGCTGGTTCATGCGGAAAAGCACCCGGTCCTTTCGCTTGTCCAGGTCCGCGCGGTTGTTCCCGTACGGAGAGTAGTACGTAGGAAGCTGCGGGATCGCGGCAAGGTAGGCTGCCTCAGCTACCGTGAGATCGATAGCGGACTTGCCGAAGAACGAGCGTGCGGCGACTTCGGCGCCATAGAGCGTGCCGCCGTACGGCGTCACGTTGAAATAGAATTCGAGGATCTGGTCCTTGGTGTATCGCTGCTCGAGCTTCCATGCCAGCACCCATTCTTGGAACTTGCGGATAGGGCTCTTCTTTCCGGTAAGCACCGTGTTCTTCACGACCTGCTGGGTTATCGTCGAGCCGCCCTGAGCGAATGACTGGGTCTGTATATCGACGAGGATCGCACGCGCAGTCGAGGTGAAGCTTACTCCGCTGTGGTTATAGAACTCGGAGTCCTCGATGGATATGGCCGCTTTCTGGAGATTGGGCGATATCTCCGCGAGCGGTACGACGTTGCGGCGCACGTCGTGATTGAGATCATAGAGCACCGTCTTTCCCGTCCGGTCATATATCTTCGTCGATTGCGCCACCTTCCGGGAATCGAAGGAATTGAGATCGGGAATCGGCGTAAGCGCCGCCCATAGTATGCCTGCGCCCCCGATAAGGAAGCACGCCCCGGCTCCTATGAACATGATCCGGAGTAAGGGATGAGGATCAGCGAGATGCTTCTTGATATTCAGAGAACGCGCCTTTTTCTTGGTCATGATTCGCTCATGCTATCACGAAGGATGGCTCCCGCGAGGGAGCCATCCTGTCCTTGCCTATAGTGTTTCCTCTTCTTCCTCCTCTTCGGCGAGATCGTCGTCGAGGTCCTCGTCTTCTTCATCGAGCTCATCCTCGTCGACTTCTTCAGGATCTAGGATTTCGTCTTCCATATACGTAAATTTACGCCTAATACATGCTCATGCTCTTGCTTGGGCTTCTCTATTTGAACAGACCGGCGGCGCTTTTCAAAGCGCGCTACGCGCCTGGTGGGGATAGCCGTTCTGAAAGAGAGGCGATGGCCACCGCGATGGCATCGAGCTCATCATCGAGCCGCTTCTTCTGAGGGAGAGAGATCAGTCGAGGGATCATGAGCGCGATAGATTTCTTGTCGGCATTTCCGTACCCCGTTACCGCGAGCTTTACCTGCTGAGGCGAGTGCTCGGAGACGGGAATACCGGCTTCGCCTGCTGCCGCAAGGGCCGCACCACGCGCTTCAGCGACGCCGAGCGCGCTCCGCTTATTATTCGTGCTCCAGAACAGCGTCTCGATCGCGACCCGATCGGGGGAATACGCTGCGATAGCTTCAGCGACGGCTTGGTGAATATATGACAATCGCTCCTCCGCGCTTCCCTTCGGGGGACATACGCACTCGCTCCATATATGGGCAGGCCGGCTCGGGTCCCCTTCGATTACGGCGAGGCCCATGCGATCGAACCCCGGATCAATAGCCAATATCCTCATGTCGGTATGGCTGGTTTCGTAAATCTGCCATTATTCCGTGTCGTCAGAATCGTTCGTCTCGTATCCTCGTGCGTTGGTGAAAACCCGCTGCACGTCGTCGTTCTCCTCGATCTGATCGAAAATCTTCCCCAGCGCTTCCTCGTCTTCCTCGGAAAGATCCATCAAGGGCTCGTTAGGAAAGAATGATCCGTCCGGAGACTTCTTGAATGCCCATGCTGCTGACCCCTGAGCACCCAGCTCGAAGCCATTCTTCGTGATCAGATGCTTCATCTCCTGCGTGATGCGGTTCGTATTATCGGTGAGCGCGTCGATGATGATCGCCGTACCGCCAGGGCCGTACCATTCATAGACTACCGGGATGAGGTCGGTAGCGTCCTTGGATACTCCTTTCGCAATGGCGCGATCGATGCTGTCTTTAGGCATGTTCACCGCTTTCGCGCGCGCTATGGCTGTCGCCAGGCCAGGGGCCGTCACGGCGCCTCCCGCTTTCTTCGACTCCTGGGAGATAAGCTTCGAGAAGCGCGCGAAGGTCTTAGACTTCGCGCCGTCGGTAACGCCTTTCTGTCGCTTGATCTGTGACCATTTGCTGTGTCCTGACATATGTCCACTATAGCAAAAGCCCGCGCTGGGTTCGATACCTCTTCTGCGAGAACGAGCTACGGATCAAGATAGTCCTTGCCCTTCTGGGTAAGGATACGGCCGCGCGGAGAGCGCTCGACGAATCCGAGACGGAGGAGGAACGGCTCATATACGTTCTCGACGGTATCAGGATCCTCGTGAAGCGAGGATGCGAGCGCGCGGATACCGGCAGGACCGCCCTTGAAGGAATCGCGAAGCGCGAGCAGGTAGCGGCGATCGTCCTTGGTGAGGCCGAGGGTGTCGATGCCGAAGAGCTCGCAGGCGAGATCCGCTACTTCAGCGGAGAGCGCGCGACCTTCTACTTGTGAATAGTCGCGGACACGCTTGAGGAGCGCATTCGCTACGCGCGGTGTCGCGCGGCTGCGGGAAGCTACCCGCTCGATGACTTCGTCAGGAGCATCGAGTCCGAGCACGCCGGCCGAGCGCTTGATGATGGACTTCAGGTCCTCGTGCGTATAGAAGTCGAGCTGGTACACGCCGCCTCCGAAACGCGAACGGAGCGGGGAAGAGAGATGCGAGACGCGGGTAGTGGCGCCTACCAGCGTGAACGGCGGAAGGGCCAGTTCGACGGTGCGTGCCGACGGCCCCTTTCCGAGGATGATATCGAGCGATCCCGATTCGAGGGCAGGGTACAGGAGCTCCTCAACCTTATGGGACAGCTGATGGATCTCGTCGATGAACAGGACGGTGCCCGGTTCGAGGTTCGTAAGGATCGAAGCCAGGTCTGCGGCCCGCTCGATAGCGACACCGGACGTCGTCTTGAGGGGGGCCTCGAGGGAAGCTGCTATAAGATGAGCGAGAGTGGTCTTCCCGACGCCTGGCGGCCCGTAGAACAGGATGTGCTCAGGCATGTCTCCTCGCATCTTCGCAGCCTCGAGAACCACGGAAACATTAGCTTTTACGTGGCCTTGGCCTACGTAATCGTCCCAGGCGGACGGCCGTAAGGCCGAATCCAGTGCCTGATCTCTGAGGCGGGGCAGTTCAGGTGGGGTTGACATAAAATTCGACTGTGCTAGCATTCTAACATACCGGCTCCTTCATAAGGGCCGAATTTCTTTTTTGTTCCTGCATATACCCCTCTAGGCAAGGCTTGACGGCTTCAGGGCGTTTCCCCAAGGACCTTCTGGTACCGAGCTTGTTCTCGGCCCGCTGGGAGCATCCTCAGGCGACTCGTTCACCTTCCGCTTGCGGAAGGAGTGCCTGGAGGGTTATGCGCAGGAAGAAGGAATAGGAAAACGCACGCGAAAGCGTGCGTTTTCCTATTCCAAGCCGCGACCTTGGTCGCGTCTTCTGTATACTTATGCGCATGGACACAGAAGACATAAGACGCGAGTACCGCGAGATCGCCGAATCGCTCACTCAAGAGCACGCGCAGGACATAGAAGAGATACGTCTCGATGCGCTCAAGCTCGCAGCGACGATACGCGCCCGTGAAGAGAACGGGGCGCGCGCCTCTGTCCTCGATCGCCTTTTCAAGAGAACCGTATGAGCTTCGAATACCTCTCGCAGGGATCTTTCGATGCTCCAGAGGACGGTATCGAGGAAAGGGATGCCTGCGTGGCGGCAGATGCGGCTGCGCGAGAGTCGGCAATGAATGATTCGGAAAGCCGGGTCGAGGCCATGCTTGAGCAGATGGGGCCAGGAACCCCCGAAGAGCAGGAGACGCTCGATTCGCTCCGATCACGGCTCGCCGCTCTCTCCGAAGTAAGGGAAGATCTCGGGACAGCAGCACGGGCTGCGGATCTCGCAAGCGCGTTCGAGAGCATGGACGGGGCTAAGACAGGGACTTCCGGACAGGACACGCTCGAGACTTCCGTCACTGGCTTGCTTGCTGACTACCCGCTCCTCGCTCAGATGCTCGTGCGTCGCATACAGAGCGCGGCGGAGGCGCATCCCGCGCACGCGGAACCCCAGTCGCTTCATCTTATCAAGGAGACGGGAGCGATACTCGAGGAGATCGAGACGGCGGATAGGAAGCTATTCAAAGGAGTCGTTCTCCGTACGGGTGAGCGAGCGTTGCGTGCGGGTCTCAGCGCGATGACGCTCGGGATAGGAGGGTTCGCCTACGACACCCTGAAAGACGCCTGCCTGAGTATCCGGGCGCACCAGGAGTTGCGATCGAAGCGCAGGGCCCTTCTCATGAATTCGTCCGCTGCGACGTCTCCTGCCTAGTCTCTCGGAAGATCGACGACCCTGAACAATTCGTCGAGCGAGGTAGTACCTTCGATAGCCTTGAGGACTCCTTCCTGTGCCATCGTGAGGAATCCTTGGCGGCGTACGGATGCAGAGATATCGCCCTCGCTAGGATTGTCCCTGAGGAATGCGCCGAGCTCCTCGTCCATGAAGATGCCTTCGTAGACGCCGATGCGTCCTCGGTACCCGGTCTGGTCAGGACCTTTCGGGTCAGGTACCCAGACAGTGTCGAGCGAAGAGGGCAGGAGGCTCGTGTCCGCGACCGTCGAGAGTATCCTCTCCATGGTCTTCTTCTGCTCATCGGTCGCGGGCACCTGCTTGCGCGCTTCAGGATCGAGCGTGCGCACGAGCCGCTGGGCCATCGCAACGGTCACGGCGCTCGCGAAAGTCTTCGGATCGACGCCCAGATCGACCAGGCGAGGGAATGCGCCGGCAGCGTTATTGGTATGCAGGGTAGAGAACACGAAGTGTCCGGTGAGCGCTGCCTGCACCGCGACATCGGCGACTTCTCCATCGCGGATCTCGCCGACCATGATGACGTCCGGGTCCTGGCGCAGTATCGAGCGGAGTCCGGAAGCGAACGTATAGCGATCGCCATCCGTCTGCGTCTGCACGATACCGGGCAGGTGGTACTCGATCGGATCCTCGATAGTGACTATCTTTATCTCGGGCGTGTGGATGTGACGCAGGAAGGAATAGAGCGAGGTCGTCTTTCCGGAGCCGGTAGGTCCGGTAGTGAGGAGCATGCCGGTCGGACGCGTTATCTCCCGCGTCAGACGCTCAAGGAGCTTGGGGTGAATGCCTAGGCTTTCGAACGAAACGCCCAGCACGGAAGGGTCGAGGATGCGCATGACGAACGATTCGCCATATCCGCCCGGAATGAGCGAGGTTCGTATCTCCACTTCCTTATCCGCCACAGGAACCGTGAAGCGTCCGTCCTGCGCCCGGTCGCGCACGTTTATCTTCAGGCCAGAGAGCAGCTTGATACGCGAAGAGATCATCTGATAGGCGTGCGCATCGAAGGAATACACCTCGGTGAGCTGGCCATCGAGACGCAGCCTGAGACGGACCGCATCCTCTTCAGGCTCGAGGTGGATATCCGAAGCGCGCATGGCGAAGGCTGCGGCCAGGACATATTCGAGCACGCGCGAGACCTGCGCGCGCTCTTTCGCGACCAATATGCCGTCGAGCGTGGAGCGGAGGGAACTGAGCGTCGCTACTTCGTTCTTAAGGGTCCCGAGCAAGTCGCCTCGTATATCGAAGACGCCGGCATGACTCTCGGCCGCGAAGGAAAGCTCCTTGTAACGCTCGTACCCGCGCTCCAGGCTCCGTTGCGAGACCAGGAACCGGCTAAGGATGAAGCCTCGAGCCTCCAGCGCGTGCTCCACCTGGGCGAGCGCGACGTTCCCAGGAGAGTGGGTAGCAAGCGAGAGATGCTTGCCGTTCTTATCGAATGCGAGGGCTTCCGCCTCCCGCGCCTCCTTTTCGGGGATAAGCCTCAACGCATCGACGTTTATGGGAACTATCGTCAGGTCGGTATAGGCGAAGCCGTATTTCTCTGAGAGGACATGCACGAGATCTTCCTCTTCCTTCTCGCGCATGGCCGCGAGCTTCGCGTTCTCTGCATCGGTATCGAATCCTTGGGGCATGAAGCAATGATAACGCGACCCCGGGCGCGCTCCTATGCTACTTGGTACAATGAAGAGCATGGAACTATCCGATAGTACGTTTCGGGAAATCAGCGGGCTCGAATCAGAAGCGCGGCGTCTTGTCGCGTCGCTGGTGCCGTCCGCGGATCAGGCGGCGCTCGTCACGCTTTCCGGAGAGCTTGGCGCCGGGAAGACCTCCTTCGTGCAGGCGCTAGCCCGGACCCTCGGCGTCACGGAACACGTCACGAGCCCCACGTTCGTACTCGCGAAGACGTACCCTCTTTCGGAGGATGGCGCATTCAGGCAGCTCGTCCACATCGATGCGTACCGCCTTACGGAAGCGAACGGGCTCGCGTCGATATCATTCGACGATTTCATGAAGGATCCAGCGAATCTCATCCTTCTCGAATGGCCGGAGATGGTGAAAGAAGAACTGCCAACCCCCGCCGTGCGCATATCCATAGAAGCCTTGCCTGACGGAGCCCGCCGCTTTACCTATGCCTAAGAAGATGATGACGAAGAAGACGCGTCTCGTGCTGCTCGACTCGCATGCGATCATCCATCGCGCGTACCATGCGCTCCCTGACTTCACGGGACCGGACGGCGCGCCTACCGGAGCGCTCTACGGCCTCTCGACCATGCTGGTGCGCATCGCGACGGATCTCGTGCCCGACTACATCATCGCGTGCTACGACCTCCCGAAACCCACGATCAGGCACGAAGCCTACGCCGAATACAAAGGCTCGCGCTCCAAGACCGACGACGCGCTCGTCGCCCAGCTGGGAACATCCCGTGACGTATTCAAGGCATTCTCGATACCAATCTACGAACGAGAAGGGTTCGAAGCCGACGACATCCTGGGCACGATCGTGAAGATGCTCGAGAAGGACGCGGATACGGAGATCATCATCGCTTCGGGCGACATGGATACGATGCAGCTGATCGATCAGAGACGGGTCCAGGTCTACACCCTCAAGAAGGGATTGAATGACGTCATCCTCTATGACGAGCAAGCGGTGATCGACCGGTACGGTTTTCCGCCGGAACTCATTCCGGACTGGAAGGGTCTCCGCGGCGACCCGTCCGACAATATAAAAGGCGTGCCCGGCATCGGAGAGAAGACCGGCACCGAACTCATACAGAAGTTCGGCACGATGGAGGACCTCTACAAGACGATCAAGAAGGATGAGCAGAAGCTGCTCGACGCGGGCATAAAGCCCCGCATCGTGAACCTGCTCAAGGAACATGAGGAAGATGCGCGCTTCTCTAAGTCGCTCGCCACGATCCGCGACGACGCGCCTATCGCGTTCACTCTTCCGCCGAAGCCCTGGAAGGAGACCGTCTCTCTCGAGAAGCTCGGCACGCTGTTCGACGAGCTCGGCTTCCGGTCCCTCAAGCCGCGCATACGCACGCTCATCAAAGGGGACGCCTATGATGAGGAGGACGAAGAGGAGGCTCTCGAAGAGGTCGAGGAAGACGTGCCTGTCGAGCGGCTCGAAGAGGCCGGCGTCATGCTCTGGCTCCTGTGCTCCGAGTTCACTAACCCGAAGCTCGATGACATCCTGGCGTATACGAAAGCGAAGACGTTCGATGACGCGTACGCGATCCTCGAGAAATCGCTCGCCGGAACCGGCAGGCTCAAGGAGCTGTATGACACCATCGAGCGGCCGCTCATCCCGGTGCTGCGCGCGATGGAGACCCGAGGCGTGCGCATCGACAAGAAGATGCTCGAACGGCTGCAGAAGGAGTACCGTGCGGAGCTCGCGGAGATCGAGAAGGGGATCTTCACGATGGCCGGCCGCGAATTCAACGTGAGTTCCCCTAAGCAGTTGGGCGACATCATCTTCGATGAGCTGGGCCTCGCAGCGAAGGGGCAGAAGAAGACCGCGACCGGGCAGCGATCGACGAAGGAATCGGAGCTCGAGAAGCTGCGAGAAGCGCATCCGATCATAGGAGAAGTGCTCAAATATCGCGGCCTTCAGAAACTCCTCTCGACCTATATCGAAGCCATACCGCCGCTTCTCGATGATGAGAATCGGCTGCATGCGCAGTTCCTGCAGACCGGCGCGGTGACGGGACGCATGGCGAGCCAGAATCCCGGCCTTCAGAACATTCCCGTACGCACCGAGCAAGGAAGAGCGATACGTCACGCTTTCATTCCGGCAGAAGGCTTCACTCTCGTCGGGCTCGATTATTCCCAGATAGAGCTGCGCCTCGCAGCGATCCTCTCTAAGGACGAGAAGCTCGGGGATATCTTCCGCAATGGACGGGACGTGCATCGCGAGGTCGCCGCGGCGGTGTTCGGAGTCGAGGCTGATGCGGTGGACCCTGAGATGCGCCGCCGCGCGAAGATCATAAATTTCGGCATCCTCTACGGCATGGGCGTGAATGCGCTCAAGGCGCAGCTCGGCACCTCGGTCGCGGAGGCGCATCAGTTCTATGACGATTATTTCGAGACGTTCTCGACTCTCGCGCAGTATCTCGAATCGACCCGAGGCTTCGCGCGCAAGAACGGCTTCACTGAGACGCTGTTCGGCCGCCGCCGCCAGTTCCCGGAAATGAAATCGACGCTCCCGTACGTACGTGCCCAGGCCGAGCGCATGGCGATCAATGCGCCGATCCAAGGAACGCAAGCCGACATCATAAAGCTCGCTATGGTGCGGATCGAAGCCATGCTTCGCGAGACTAACGCGACTGAAGATGCGTACCTGCTGCTTCAGGTGCACGACGAGCTCGTGTTCGAGGTTCATGAATCGCGCGTGCGCGAACTCGCAGAGAAGATCGAAGAAATCATGGAGTCGGCCATCACTCTCGATCAGACAGGAGGGATCCCGATACTCGCTGAAGCGAAGACAGGCCCGAACTGGGGCGACATGAAGCCTCTTGATAAATAGGCGCACGGGTACATACTTACCAGCGGGTAACAAGGACGGGGAGGAAACGTCATGACCCGGTTCACGGTTTTCTTTCGACGCTTACGTTACGATCGCATCATCATTATCGCTGCCTGCTTCGGCTTCCAGGTCATGATCGTGCGCGTTTTCGGGCCCTGGCTCGTTCTCGGCGCCTACGTTCTCGGCGCCGTGCTCCTGAATCTGCTGTTCTGCCTCGCTGCGGCAAAAGAAAGGGATCGGCATGACGCCGCCCTCTGCCAAAGGTAAGAGGACTCGTGCGAGGGCGCTCTCCGGAGCGCCCTTCTGCATTCCGATATACACTATCCCTATATTTCATGATCTATCTTTTCCACGGATCAGATACCGCGAAGGCACGAGCCAAAGCGTTCGCGTGGGTCGCGGCTGCGCGGCTCAAGGCGCCTGATGCCGCCTATCTCAGGCTCCAGGGCGATCAGCTCTCGGAGACTTCGATCCGTAACGCCATAAGCGCTCAGGGGCTTTTCTATACCAAATCGCTCGTGCTCATCGATGATCCGTTCGGTGATAGCGAATCGGGGGAGGTCGTGCTCTCTCTTCTCGAAGAGCTGGCAGCGTCGGACAATCCGATCGGCATTCTCGCTCCGAAGCTCCTTGCCGCGAGGGTCAAGAAGATCGAAGCAAAGGCCGCGAAAGTGTTCAAGGAGGACGCGGCTCCCAAGCGAGACCGCGGATTCAATAGCGGACTGGTGAACGCGCTCGCTGCTAAGGACGGCAGGGCTCTATGGAAGGAGATCGTGAAAGCGGAGCGGCTCGGTGACGCGCCTGAAGCGCTTCATGGCCTGCTCCATTGGAAAGCGCGCGATCTCATGCAGAAGGGGAGTCCCGCGTGGGGAAAGAAGGGCGCGCGCGACCTCTCGCTCTCGCTTATCGAGCTCCTGTCCGATTCGCGCAGCGGCGATCTCCCGCTCGGCCCTGCGCTCGAGCGGTTCGCGCTGTCGATGCAGCAGATATAAGGCTCTTCTAGAAATCAGAACCGCCATCTGCTACCATATTAAGGTAACCGCCCGTAGCTCAGTTGGTAGAGCAGCAACCTTTTAAGTTGACGGTCGCAGGATCGTACCCTGCCGGGCGGACATGGATACTTCTTTCAGGGAACGCTGCATCGCGTTGCGAAAAGAGGGATGTTCTATTCTGGAAATCATGCGTGCGACAGGGCGTCCGAAGACCTCGGTGTACGCGCATATTCACGACCTTCCCTTGAGCGAAGAGCGGGTGAAAGAGATACGAAAAGCTTCTGGAAAACGTATTCGCGTATTCGGGAGCGCACGGAAAGGGACCAGCGCCCGTCCTTTCGTGAGGTTCGAAGAATGGAATGCCGAGAGCGTGCTTCTCGTTGCTCATCTTTCGTTTGACGGCGGACTCGGCCACGGCAAGTGCGAGTACAACAACAGAAGCGAGTCACTCATCGATCGTGTCGAAGGCCTGATGAGACCGGTCTATGGCTTTGAGCCGAAGCGGTATCGGAATCTTGCCACGGGAGTTCAGAGAATTTCTTATTTCAATGTTCCCCTCGCTCTCTATTTCAAGGAAAAATCTGATGGATTGCTTCTACAGATCTCCGAAATGCCGCTCGATCTGAAGCGTGAATTTCTGAGGGCGTTCTTTGATGACGAGGGTTGTATGGATTTTCGCCCCCTCAGGAATCACCGGAGAATTCGAGGATATCAGAAGAAGACCCGGGTCCTCTATATCGTTCAAGGTCTTCTCAAGGATTTCGGCATTGACGCGCACGTCAAGAAGCCCAATGAAGTCGTCATTCACGGAAAGGAGAACCTCATTCGATTCCAGAAGGAGATTAATTTCTCTCCTGGAGTGCGTATAAACGGGAATCGTTCGAACAGTATCTGGAAGGAGTCCTTGGAAAAGCGCGAGCTGTTGCAGCGCGCTATAGATTCATTCAGGAGCTAGCTAGTAGGTATAGAGGTCCACGGTCAGGCCGTTCTGGTCCACGAGCTTGACCGCATCACGGCTCGGCTTCCAGAGCTCCGCGTTCCTTCGGTCGCGCCGGTAGTCGAGGTAGATGTGCCAGGTCGATCCGTAGAATCCCGACTCGTACTGATGCGTGTCGACGCAGCCGTTGTAATCCAGATGATTGTCGATCAGCGCAGTGCATGCGGAAGAGAGGCGGCCGCTATCGCTCGGCGTCTTGCAGGAAGGCGTGCTCTGTATGAGTGAATAGCAGGCATCATCCTTGAGCTTGTTGCCGGCATAATACCTCTCGAATTCGTCGGAAGCCGCAGGGCAGGACATCTGTATGGAAGGCACGATGCTCTGCCGCTGGGCGAGATAGCCTACGCACATATTCTCCTTGAAAGAATCGCCGATAGGGGAATCTCCGGTAACGATCACCGCCTCTTCTCCTGGCTGGAGCACGATCGGCGCGAGGTCATTCACCTGACTCCTGCGCGGAAGCCGGGCTCCTTGGGGAATCGTCTCACCCCGTCCGGAAGCGCCGGAGATCACTTTCCATCCGGAAATGGTCACCGGCTCGGTTCCTGACGCGCGGATAGTCACGTATTCCTGGTCCGGATCAGTCGCGCTCGCGCCTCCGGCACCGCTCACCGTTACCTGGCCGCGATAGGGAGAAGCCTCGCCGAATAGCCGTATCTCCGAAGAGGATCGCTGAAGCGTGGCGACGCGGTTCTCTATGCCCATGAGATCGGTCCAGATGTTTCCGCTTCCTGTGCTGCCGAAACCGTTCCCGGCTGAGCCATCTTCACCGTACCCGATCTGGACGGTATCGACGTCCGTGATAGGGGAGATATAGGGTCCCGCGAACGAGATGGGCTTGGTGGGTCCTCCGCTCGCGTACCAGAGGATGAAGAAGAAGGCGATGATGCCGAGGAAGAAGAGCGCGTCACCTTTCATGCTGCTTATAGTAGCAGCTAGCGGATGATTTTCTCGAGCTCCTCACGCACCACGGCAGCGTCGCTCCATGGCGTCTTCTGGCCGGCAGCTTCCATGAGGTAGGGATCAGTCCCTTTGCCGGTCACGAGAACCGCATCTCCTTTCCGAGCGAGCGACAGCGCATGGGCGATAGCATCCCTGCGATCCATGATGATAGTGGGACTCTTGCTCATTCCGGCTGCCATAGCGTCTACGATCGCGCGCGGGTCCTCGTCATACGGATCCTCGTTCGTGAGTATGACCGTATCGCACTCTTCTTCCGCGATCCGGCCCATCTCCGGCCGCTTCCAGGTATCGCGTCCGCCTCCCGTGTTGCCCAGTACGCAGATCTTCCTTTTATCGCCATAGGCGGCATAGAGCGCGCGAAGCGAATCGGGCGTATGCGCATAATCAACGACTGCTAAGAAGTCTTGTCCGCACTCGATGCGTTCGGCTCGGCCGGGGATGCGGGAGAGCTTCGCGAGGGCCGCGCTCGATGTCTCCAGAGGAATGCCGAAGACGCGCGCGGCCTTCGCGGCGGCCAGCGCGTTCCAGATACTGAATTCACCCGGATGGGGAAGGGCGAAGCGCACGCCATCGAGCGTGAAGGCCGTGCGATCGGATGCGAGTTCGGCATCATGCGCGTCCGAGAGCGAGAAGGGGATCTGCTCTTCCACTGGAAGCGCCAGGAAAGGCGAGCTGTATTCGTTATCGAGATTGGCGATGATGGCGCGCGGCCGCTTGCCTGAGCGGGCAAGCGCACGGCCTATCCGGAACTTAGCCGCGAAGTATCTCTCCATGCTCCCGTGTGATTCGATATGCTCGCGTTCGAGATTGGTGAAGATAAGGGCGTCGAGCGACAGGAAGAGGTGGCGGTACTGGAGCGCCGCTTCGCTCGTGATCTCGATCACTGCATGCGTGCACCCTTTACTGACCGCCTCGCCGAGCAGCTTCTGGATGAAGCCGCGGCCGGGAAGCGTCATCTTGAAGAGATTCGGCCTGGTCTCATTCCCGATTTTGAAATGGATAGTGCTCGAGAGCGCGACCGAATGCCCGGCCTCTTCGAGAATAGCTACCAGCATCTCGGACACGGACGATTTTCCTTTCGTACCCGTAACGCCGATCACCGTGAGCCTGGTCGCAGGGAAGCCGTACCGGATGGCGAAGAGCACCGTCCACGCAAGATGATAGGGGGCCAGGAGCAGGCGATAGGTGCCGCGAGGAAGGAGTGATTCGATGATGCGCTTGAGGCTCTGCATACGCTATTTCGCTGACAGCGCGGCCTTGAGTCGCGCGTCCTTGCCGACGACGGCCGTCGAGATCCCTGCTACTGCCTTGCGTGCTTCGCGATCGGTATATCCGAGCGCCACGAGCGTATCGAACACCTCGCCGTCCTCATCATCATGGACCTTGTCCGTGACGCCGATCTTCTCCGCGAGTTCCACGATGAGCTTCTCAGCAGCTTTCTTCCCGAGGCCGATCACGCGGGTGAGGTAATCGAGATCACGCGAACCGATGGCGCCTTCGAGAGATTCGCGGGGCGCGCGTCGCATGATCCCGAGCGCCGTCTTAGGCCCTACCCCGGATACCTGGAGCAGGAGCTCGAAAAACTTGCGCTCCGCTTCGTCAGGGAACCCATAGAGATCCATGCCATCTTGCTTCACGCAAAGGAAAGTCTGGAGGGATACTGCGGTCCCCTCGAGGAAGCTCTCAGGTGCTGCCAGGTTCACCAGCACCCCCCATCCCGCTACATCCACGACGATGCCGCCTGTTTCCTGGGCTATAACGGTGCCACGTATCTGCCGTATCATGTGCCCATCGTACCATTCAGGCCATGGAATATGCCCGCTTCCAGCCATACGCTTGTATTTATGACGTTCCGAGGGGCCGGCTCGGAAACCGGCCCGCTGCCCGGCGGCAGTTCCCGCAATCTCGAGGAAAGCTTGCGTTTCGCTCTCTTGAGCAGTAGTATTCCTCCCACATGGCAATTACGAAATCAGCGAAGAAGGCGCACCGCGCATCCCTCAAGAAGCACGTATTCAACGTGCGCCGCAAGCGCGCTCTTACCGACACCACGAAGGTCGTGCGCAAGGCTATCGCTACCGATGTGAAGGAGGCGGAGAAGTCCCTCTCGGCAGCCTACAAGGCGATCGACAAGGCAGCGAAGACCGGCATCATCAAGAAGAATGCAGCGTCCCGCAAGAAGTCCCGCCTCGCGCTCGCTATCAAGCGCGCATCGGTTAAGGCCTAGGTCTTCCAAAGAAGAAAAAGCCGGAGCTTCTGCTCCGGCTTTTTCTTTTGGTGCTCCCGGCAGGACCGAGAGTACTCTTATCGAAACGTACCATTTCAGGCAGCTTTCTGCGAAACTGCACTTGGATTTCAATAGGCGCTCCGCTTCTTTTAAATCTCGGCGTACACGTTGCGGATTTTCCAGCTCACTTCGTTCCCGGAAAATGCTCGCAACATCTTCGATTCCTGCACGTAGGTGCCCTGCACCCACTCGGGAGCATAATCTCATTTCATTCCATCAGTGCTCCCGGCAGGAATCGAACCTGCATCGGCTCCTTCGGAGGGAGCTATCCTATCCATTGAAAGACGAGAGCGTTCTCCTCTTATATCACAAACCCTTTAGTGTGCTCCCGGTTGGAATCGAACCAACATCATATCCTCCGCAAGGATACGTCCTATCCATTGAACGACGGGAGCAAGTGAGATATCGAACCGAGAGCTATGCTCTCGAGTTCGATTGTCGAACGAGCGAAGCGTATCTGTGCAAGCAACAGATACGGGAGCGCCCTTTTGCGAGCACGAACGATCTTCTCCGAACTTCTCGACTCTACCGTTTCCTCGCCCTATTCGCAACCGAACTACAGCCGGAGAAGGTCGATGACGCGATCTATGAGCGATTCGTCATGGCGCCCTTCCTCGAGATGCTCGTAGAGGAAATCATAGAGTTCGACGGGATCGGGACCCACTATAGGTATGAGCAAGTGAGGGGCGAGGATATGCGTGGTCTTGATCGAAAGCGCAGGAGGAAGATTCGGGTCGATGTACTCGAGGATAGAGAAGGAGAGTATCCGTTCATAGGGATACGAGTTATCATCCATGACGATCCCTTCGTCCGTGACCTGGAAATGGTGAAGGCGGGGCCGTTTCGCGACGGCGAGCGCGAGGGTCCCTGCAGCCGCGAACACCAGCAGCGCGAGGATGACGTTGCCGAAGAGGATGCTCGTGACCGCGATGGCAAGCGCGATGATCCCGAGCGCCCAATACCAATCGGCGCCCTTCTCCTCGAAGGCGTATTCGGTCGCTTCCCATTCGAAAAAGATCGTGCGCGCCATAGATAAAAGAATGATAGCACTCGCACGCATATCAATCGGCATAGCTGACGCACAATTTGTGGCGGAGAGAGTGGGATTCGAACCCACGAGACCTTTCGGCCTGGCGGTTTTCAAGACCGCTCGTTTCGACCGCTCACGCATCTCTCCCGCGATAACCGTACGATGCCGAGTGTAGCACGCAAGACGTGCTGCGTGTAGGATGCACGTAATGCGCTATCTCGCCATCGATTTCGGTTCGAAGAAGATAGGGCTCGCTATCTCGGATGAGAATGGCCAGATGGGTTTTCCGCACGGCATCATTCCCAATAGCGGCCGTCTCATCGATGAGATACTCTCGCTCATCGAACGAAAGCGCATCGATGCGGTAGTGATAGGGGAGTCCCTCGACTTCGCGGGGAACGAGAACCCGATCGCGAAAGAAGCGAAGGCGTTCGCGCAGCTCCTCGAGCAGCGGTCGGGCATGCGCGCATACTTCGAGCCCGAGATGCTCACGACGCAGGAAGCCCGCCGCGGATTCGACGGGCTCCGCGAAACCGGCGCGGGTCGCAAGGAGGTAGATGCCTCTGCGGCCGCGCTCATCCTTACCAGTTTCCTTACTAAGCAGCAGAATCATGGATAAATCCCGGATAACGATCGACGAGTTCGCTAAGATCGAAGTGAAGGTCGGGACCGTAAAGATCGCCGAGCGCGTCGAGGAGACCGAGAAGCTCATGAGGCTCGTCGTCGACTTCGGCGAAGAGAGCGGCCCTCGTCAGATAATCTCAGGCATCCAGGCATACGTGAATGAGCCTGCAGATCTCATCGGGCGGCAGCTGGCATTCGTTACGAACCTCGCGCCGCGTTCCATCAAAGGGCTCGAGAGCGACGGCATGCTTTTCGCCGTAGGCGATGGCGATTCTTTCGCATTCATGACTCCTGATCGGCAGGTTCCTCCGGGAACCGGCGCGCACTAAGCTTCTTCACGTACGGCGGACGATCGACTCGCTTCGCGCGGTATACTGTCGTTATCGTCATGGCAGAAAACGTACTTTCCCGTATCGCTCGCCTCGAGTTCGCGCCTCCGCGCTACCTCACGCTTCCCGCGGCCGGAATCGACATATCGGCGAGCGGCGTGAAGCTCGCGCTCCTGAATGAGCACGTGCACGGCATCGAGCTCGCGGCCTTCGGAGAAGAGCGTCTTCTCCCCGGAGCCATCACCGGCGGAGAGATAACGGACCGGGCAGCGGTGGGGAACGCGATACGCGCGCTCGTGCGCGCCCATCGGGTGAAATTCGCGAATATCGCGCTGCCGGAAGCGCGCAGCTACCTGTTCGAGGCGGACGTGCCAGGGAAAGGCGTCGCGGAATGGAGGACTGCAGTCGAATCGCACCTGGATGAGTACGTGCCGCTGCCTCCTGCGGAAGTGACCTTCGATATCGCATGCCTGTCTTCGCGCAAAGAGAAGGCTCAGATCGTCGGAGTAGGCTATGCTCGGCGCGTGATCGAAGAGACCCTCTCCCTCTTCGATGAAGTGGGCGTGGAGGTGCGATCGATCGAGAGCGAGACGTTCTCCGCGCCTCGCGCCCTGCTCCCGCACGGCGACAAAGGAACGGCGCTCATCATCGATATCGGCCGCACTACCACCAAGCTCATCATCGTGAGCGGACGTATCCCCCGGTTCGCTACGACGCTCGAGATCGGCGGGCACGCGCTCACGCTCGCGGTACAGAAGCATTTCGGCGTCACTGAGGAGGAAGCGAAACGCGTGAAGGCTGAGCGGGGGCTCGTGAGCGGGGAAGCGAACGACGAATACATCGCAGCGATGCTTTCTACCGTGTCGGTGATCAGGGAAGAGATCGTGAGAAGGCTCGACTACTGGCAGACGCGTACCGCGTCTGCCAACGTGCATGATCCCGTGACGCGCGCGATACTCGTCGGCGGGAACGCGACGGTGCGCGGGCTCTCCGAATATCTCGAGACGAGCCTGAAGATCCCGGTCGAGCTCGGCGATGTGTTCACGAATCTCGCCTCAAGGGATCACTGGCTCCCGCCGCTCGATTATCTCGAGTCGCTCGCCTACGCGCCGGCGATAGGGCTCGCGCTCAGGGAATACGTACCGTAATCATCATGGCGCACGAACTCACTAATCTTCTCCCGCCCGAGCGCGCCCGCTCGCTCCGTCGCCTCTATTTCATGCGGCTCGCTACCGTAGGCATCCTGATGCTCGGCGGCATCGTCGTCGCGCACGGCGTCCTCCTCCTCCCGTCATACCTGTACGTGAGCGAGCAGGTAAGGAGCCGGGAGGCCGCCCTCGCTTCCTTTTCGAGCACGCTCGCCGGCAGCGAAGAGCAGGAAGTGAAAGCGCGCATCGCTGCGCTCAATGAAGACGCCAGCCACCTCAGCAGCCTCGCCGAGACTCCTGCGGCAAGCGCGCTGATCAGGGCGCTCCTCGCCGTCCCTCACCCAGGGATACGGCTTTCGGGATTCACCTATACGCCCGCCATCAACGGAGCGGAGCCCAAGATGAGCCTTTCGGGGGTGGCAGCTTCCCGAGAAGCTCTCCGCCGGTATGACGAGGCTCTGGCAAGCCTGCCGTACGTATCGGATACCGATCTTCCGATAAGCGCATATGCCAAGGAAAGCGACATCGCTTTCTCCATAGCTCTCACGGGCCCCCTTATGCCATGAGACGCGCAACCATGATCGTTATGGTGCTGGCATCCCTGTTCCTTGTCCTCGCGATCGGGGCGTATCTCTTCTGCTACTCGCTCTTAGGAAAGTCGAGCGCGGAGGCTGCAAGGCTTGCGGGGGAGCTCCGTACGAAGAGCCAGGATTCTTTGAAGATCGCGGCGGCGAAAACGGCGCTCGGATCCCTGGTCGCGGATGAAGCCCGGGTGCGGGAGTATCTCGTTCCCACGAACGAAATCGTGCCCTTCCTCGAATCTTTGGAACGGACGGGAAGGGGCTTCGGCGCGACCGTCGAAGTCGTATCCGTGTCCGCGGATACGGCGAAAGAGCGGGGCAACATCAAGCTCTCGTTGCGCATAGCCGGCCCCTTCGATTCGGTGCTCCGTACTCTGGGGGCGATAGAGTACGGAGCGTATGACAGCAGGCTGACGGGCCTGGTGCTGGATACCTCGCCATCGGATGACGCTGCGCCGGCATGGAGCGCTGCAGCCACATTCGATATCGGGACCCGGCCCGTCGCGACTACTACTCGACTGAAGCCATGAAAAAGATCCCTCTCGACATATCTAAGATGACGCGGAAGCTCGGATACGGAGAACGGACGCATCCTGCGCGCGATTGGTTCATCCTCCTTACGGCGGCCGCGATCCTCCTTGCGACAAGCGTCGCGTGGAATGTATGGCTGTTCACGAAGGCCGAGAACGGAGAGGTGATCGGGGACGAGAAGACGGCCGAGGCCTTCGATACGACCCTTATCGAGCGCGTCCACGAAGTTTTCGAAGAGCGGAAGGAGGAAGAGCTGCGCTACCGGCAGGAGTACCGTTTCGTTGACCCGTCCCTGTAGGCCAGCTACGATACTCTCGTCCCCATAGCTTAATGGATAAAGCTGCGGACTTCTAAGCCGTAGATCTAGGTTCGATTCCTGGTGGGGACACATTCCATAGAGGCGACACGGATGATACAGTCTCCCAGTGCGCGCACGTGGCGGAACTGGTATACGCGTACGTCTCAGAAGCGTATGGAGCAATCCTTGGAGGTTCAAGTCCTCTCGTGCGCACAAAAACGAAGGGGTCCGATGCGCAAGCATCGGGCCCCTATCGTTTTCCAGCACGAGAGGACTTGAAAGACGGAGGCCGCGAAGCCCGAGTGCTAGCTCGGTGGCCGAGTCGGGTTCAAGGTTTGTCTGAGAGTGAAACGATTAGTAACAAACCTTAATCCTTCAGGGTTCGCGTGACTTAGGAGCGGAGCGAGTTAGTCATACGTGACCAAAAGTGTAATCACGTGTCCTCTCGAGGAGGGCTCGGTCACGTTTCAGTAACCATCTTTCTCCAGGCATTCGCAACATGCTAACTGACGCGACCCCGACTCGGCGCTAGCTCATGCCCCGCATGCGCGCCTCCGTCTTTCGAGTCCTCCATCGCGCCCCCTCATATAAAAACAAAGAGGCCTGAAGAATCAGGCCTCTTTGTTTATTGTGGGCGATGGAGGACTCGAACCCCCGGCCTACCCGGTGTAAACGGGCCGCTCTAACCAACTGAGCTAATCGCCCTCGTGTAGAACCATACCGTACATCGGGAATATTTTGAAGTAACCCCGAGAGGGTACGGTACGTTCTTACCTGTATGAACGAACGCATAGAGGCGATAGTGACGGGAAGGGTGCAGATGGTGATGTACCGGGATTTCGCCCAGCGCAAGGCGCGCGGTCTCGGCTTGGTGGGTGAAGTGCAGAACCTTAAGGACGGAACCGTAAGGGTAGTCGCCGAAGGGCCGAGAAAGAGTCTCGAGACCTATGTCGCGAAGCTCGCTCGCGGCCCGTTGCTTGCCCGGGTCGAGACCGTTAAGTCGGTATCGCTCCCGGCTCTCGGAATCTATACGGCATTCGATATCAACTATGGATAAGGTTCCTGGCCCGAAAAGCATCGGCGTCATAATGGACGGCAACCGCCGCTGGGCCAAGGAGCACGGACTGCCTACGCTCGAAGGGCATCGCAAAGGACTCGAGAAAATCTATGAGGTGGCGAGCTGGGCGCAAGAAGCAGGAATCGGAGAGGTCGTGATGTACGCCTTCTCGACCGAGAATTGGAACCGTTCGCCCGAAGAGGTCGGATATCTCATGGACCTCTTTACCGAGGCCTTCGGAGAGCAGCTCCCGAAGCTCAGAGAGAAAGGGGTACGGCTCCGCTTCATCGGGGATAGGAGCCGTGCATCGGATGAGCTTCAGCGGATCATGAAAGGTGCCGAGATCGAGACCTCGGGCGGGACTGAGGGTACGCTCATCGTCGCGTTCTCGTATGGAGGCCGCGCCGAGATACTCGCAGCAGTGAACGCGCTGCTTTCCGAAGGAGCGAAGGAAGTAGACGAAAGCGCCTTCGCGGAAGCCATGTGGAGCGCCGGCATGCATGATCCGGATATCGTGATACGTACCGGCGGAGACAGGCGCCTCTCTAATTTCCTCCCGTGGCAGACCGTCTATAGCGAGCTCTTTTTCATCGACACCAAGTGGCCGTCCTTCTCGAAAGAAGAATTCTTCGGCATCATCTCCGACTTCTCTTCCCGAGAACGGAGGCGCGGACGCTAGCAAATAGACGGACGAGAGGGTAGGGTGAGATCAATGGATCTTCCGATACTCTACGAAGACGGCGATATCGTCGCGATCAGCAAGCCGGCCGGCGTCATGACTCATCCTGATGGGCATACGACCGATGAGACCGCGAGCGACTGGTTCGCCCGCGCATACCCGGCTTCGAAGGATGTGGGAGAGCTGCAGCGTCTGCAGGACGGTACCGAGATCGCCCGTCCCGGCGTCGTGCATCGTCTCGATCGGGATACGAGCGGCGTGCTCATATTCGCGAAGACGCCAGAAGCGCATGCTCATCTGAAGAGCGCCTTCCAGGACCGCGAAGCCAAGAAGACGTACCTCGCGTTCACCTACGGGACGCTCAAGGAACCCAAGGGCGTCATCGAATTCGCGATCGGCCGCAGCCGCAAGGACTTCAGACTGAGGAGCGCCCAGCCGAAAGCGAAAGGGATGCTGCGCGAAGCGATAACGCGTTACGAGGTGGTGAGCGATATCGGCACTCACTCGCTCGTGAAGGTCATGCCAGAGACCGGAAGGACGCACCAGATCCGCGTGCACCTCAAGGCTCTTCATCATCCTGTCGTCTGCGACCCGCTCTACGCCGACGGCAAGCCTTGCGACCTGGGACTCACGCGCCTCGGTCTCCACGCCTACGCCATCGACATACCCATGATGGACGGAGAGCGCCTGGAGATCTTCGCTCCGGTTCCGGGCGACATGAAGGCAGCCATTGCCCGTTTCCCGGATACGGAGTACTTTCAGCACGGGTAA
>CAYWEI010000002.1:0-23325 GCA_964457265.1 uncultured Candidatus Saccharibacteria bacterium | reverse complement strand
GCCGTTTTGCTTTTTATAGGCCGCGTGATACAGTTCTGACCACTATGAACAGCGTTATAACCCCAGTCCGGACCGAAGAGCGTGCACAGCTCGGCATTCGTCCAGGCGATACCGTCCGCGTGCATCAGAAGGTCATGGAGAAGGGCAAGACCCGCCTCCAGGTCTTCGAAGGTCTCGTGCTCGCCGTCAAGCACGGCACTGAAGCAGGTGCTACTTTCACCGTCCGCGCCATGATGTCCGGCATCGGCGTCGAGAAGATCTTCCCGCTCTACACCCCTATCATCGACAAGATCGAGATCACGAAGCGTTCCAAGGTCCGTCGCGCGAAGCTCTACTTCATCCGCGATAAGGTGGCTCGCGAGGTACGTCGCCAGCTCCGCAACATGCGCATGGTCAAGATCTCTACCGATGATTTTGTCGAAGCTGAGAAGCTCGATGTCGTCGAAGAGGGAAGCCCTGTCGAGGAGGCGGTAATCCTCACTGATATCGTCGCTGAGGAGACGCCGGCAGTCGAAGTCGAGGCAGGAAGCGAAGAGGGCAGCGAGACTCCTGAGGAGATAGCGGCCGAGGAATCGCGCGAAGAGAAGAAGGAAGAAAACGCGTAATCCGTCCCGGATTTGTAAAAATAGAGACAGCCCGCTATAGTAAGCGGGCTGTCTCTTTATAGGGATGGATTCGCTGCCTGCCCAGGTGATGAAATTGGTATACATGCATCCTTGAGGTGGATGTGCCGCAAGGCGTGGAGGTTCAAGTCCTCTCCTGGGCACCAAGACGAAGAGGCCCGAAGCGGAAGCTTCGGGCCTCTATCGTTTGGTAGCTTAGGAGAGGACTTGAAAGACGGAGGCTGCGAAGCCCTGCGTAGCAGGTGGCCGAGTCGGGGTCGCGTGACTTAGGAGCGGAGCGAGTTAGTCATACGTGACCAAAAGCGTAATCGCGTGTCCTCTCCGCGGCCATTCAATATTTCTCGTGCTTTATGGTATAACGCTCCTACATGGCGCCTGCGCGCTCATGTACATGGCGGCTATAGTTTAGTGGTAAAACTCGGGTTTGTGGTACCCGCATCGAGAGTCCGATTCTCTCTAGCCGCCCCAAAGCATATGAAATCCTTTCTCGAAGAATTCAAGAAGTTCGCGCTGCGCGGCAACGTCATCGATCTCGCGGTCGGTGTCGTGATCGGTACGGCGTTCAATAATGTCGTGAACTCGCTCGTGATGAATATCATCACGCCTCCGCTCGGCCTCCTGCTCGGTAAGATCGATTTCAAGGACCTCAACCTGAATCTCGGAGGAACGGTCGAGATACAGTACGGGCTTTTCATACAGGCGATCATCACATTCATGATCACGGCTCTCGCCTTGTTCCTCCTTATCCGCACCATGAACAGGCTCGATCGCCTCGCACGTGCCAAGCGGGAAGAGGAAGCGGCGAGCCCTACGGTCAAGAGTGCCGAGCTCGTAGTGCTCGAAGAGATACGCGATTCCCTGACTAAGAAGCCGTAGTCATGAAGCAGCTTGTCGCAGGCGCCGCTCTCCTTATCGTCATCGTCGCCGGCTCCCTCGCGTATCGCAGTATCGCAGAGAAGCCTTACCGGCTGGATATCGCGACAGCGTGCACGACTGAGGCGATGATATGCCCGGATGGCTCTTCGGTAGGGCGTACGGGCCCGGACTGCTCGTTCGCGCGCTGCTCCTCCGGAGCCGTCTCATTCCCCGAAGCAGGCATCACTTTTACGCTTCCCGAGGGATACGTGAAAGGCGTGCAGGAACCCGGTGCCGATGGTGACGCGGAGGGAATGCTCGACTTCTTTCAGAAGCCCGCTTCCGGCGGGAATCATTACGTCAGTATCTATCGTTACCCGATTCCGGCCGATAAGACGGCAGACGAGGTCATCCTGGAGAATGCGCGGTATCAGCCCGCGGATATGCAGGCTGCCGATTTCAGTCGTTTCGTTACGAAATCCATAGGAGACAAGACGTTCCGTTCGACCGTCATAGAGCGGTTCGAGGGCCAGGTCGATAGCGCATATTTCCTCGCGCACACGAACGATGTGCTGCGTTTCGATATCCTCGAGAAAGGGGTGGATTGGACGAATCCGGACCTGCAGATAGAGACCCTTCCCGAGCATCAGGCATTGCTGCAGATGCTGGCGACTCTTGTGGTCCGCTAAGAACCAAGGGGTAGCGACGAGCCTTCCTTACTCCAGCGCGAGCAGCGCGACCATGACGAGCAGGCCGAAGACGATCGCGACGAACTGAACGAAGGACCGCCTGCCCTCGGTCGTCTTATGCAGTTCGGGCACGAGATCGGAGCCTGCGATATAGATGAAGTTTCCGGCGGCGAAGGCGGCGATGAGGGGCGCTGCATTCTCGAAGTAGGCGCCGATCCAGAATGCGAGACCTACGCCGATGAAAGCGAAGAGCGCTGACGCGAAATTCAGGAAAAGCGCTTTCCTGCGCGAGAAGCCCGCGTGTACGAGAAGGGCGAAGTCGCCGATCTCCTGCGGGATCTCGTGAAGGGCGATCGCGATAGTAGTCGCGATCCCGGCTTCGATCGATACCAAGAATGCGGCGCCAATAGCGATACCGTCCACCAGGTTATGAAGCCCGTCAGAGGCGAGCACGAGGTGGCCTAAGGGGTGCACGCGCGCATGCGTCTGGGCGTCGAGCTCGTCGTCGCCGTGGGTGTGGTGCCACCGGAGGAATTTCTCCAGAGCGAAAAAGGTAAGGATGCCTCCGAGGATAAGTCCGGAAACGAGCAAGGGATCCGCGATCTCTTCATAGGCCTCGGGCACGAGATGTATGAAAGCGTCTCCGAAGAGCGCGCCTGCCGCGACCGATACGAGGATGAAGAGGATGCGGCGCAGGAAGAGCTCTTTCCATGCGAGCGCTATGACGCCGACGAGGGATATGAGACTGATGACGCCTACGCTTATGAGCGCGGGAATCAGCGATTGGGTGAGTGGAATCATGCCTCCACTTTAGCAAGTCATAAAAATACATGCAAGTAATTCGCAAGTGGAAAGATAGGCGGGATGCCGTATGATGAACAGGCGAATATGAAGAAAGAGAATCATGAGGAGCAGCTACGCCGTGCAGGGTTCCGTGCTACCCGTCAGCGCATAGCATTGCTCGGCGTGCTCGAAGGGACGGCGAGCCCGCTTGCGGTAGAGGATATCGTTCGCGCTTCCCGCGCGGCATTCGATACGGCGACGGCATATCGAATGCTTGAGTCATTCCGCGAGGCGGGGCTCGTGAAGCGTATCGATCTTGCGCAGGGCCGTGCTCTCTACGAGTCAAGCGGCAGGCATCATCATCACGCGCTGTGCACTGAATGCGGAAAGATCGTCGATGTCGAAGCATGCCTGCCGAAATCGCTCGATGAGCAGGTACGGAAAGCGGCGGGATTCGCTCAGATACGGGATCATGCTCTCGAGTTCTTCGGGCTCTGCACGCGCTGCGCAAAACGAGCATGAGACACGTTCCCAAGCTCTCGGCAGCCTTCCTCCTCGGCCTTCTTCTCGTCCCTGGCCTGGCGCATGCGCAGATGTTCGTTCCTGATCGGGAGACGCTCGTGAAAGCGAGGGTCCTTGCGGCCAGCGAAAGCGTCACCGAGGAGCTTCCGGGTGCCGGCGTTACGACGACGAGCCAGCTGCTTACGGTGACCGCTCTCGGAGGAGAGGAGGAAGGGAAGGAGGTCACGTTCGCTAATGACTTCACTCAGCTGGCCACGGGAGATATTTTCTATCTCCGGCATATAGTGAGCGCCTCCGAGGGTACGGAGTTCTATTCGGTCGCTGACCCGTACCGGCTGGATATCCTCCTCGTGCTGGCTCTCGCATTCGTCGGTCTCATCCTCGTATTCGGAGGCATCCAAGGCGTGCGCGGCCTCCTTTCCCTCGTGGGAAGCCTGCTCCTGATCTTCTATCTGCTGCTTCCGGGCATCTCTTCTGGATTCCCTCCGGTTGCGGTCGCCATAGGGGTCGCGTCGCTCATAATCATCGCCGGTTCCTATATCACCCACGGCATCAATCGCACGACGAGCGCTGCTGTCCTCGGCATGCTCATAACGGTCATCATCACGGGACTCGCCGCCTGGTGGGTGGTCGAGGCGGCACAGCTCTCAGGCTACGGGTCGGAGGACAGTACCTATCTTCATTTCCAGTCGGGAGGGACGATCGATCTCGTGGGCGTGCTGCTCGGCGGCATCCTCATCGGTCTCCTCGGCGTGCTGTATGACATTGCCATAGGGCAGGCCATCGCCGTCGAGGAACTGATGCGGGCGGGTAGGCATCTCTCGAAACGGCATGTCTATCTGCGTGCGCTCCGCATCGGCAGGGAGCATATAGGGGCCCTGGTCAATACGCTCGCGATAGCCTACGTAGGAGCCTCGCTCCCGCTCTTCCTGCTGCTCGAGCATGCTTCCGCGCCGCTCGACTACATCGTGAACGGGGAGGTGTTCGCCACTGAGATCGTACGCATCCTCATAGGGTCTTCCGGCCTGGTGCTCGCGGTACCCATCACTACCTTCATCGCCGTGTCACTTTTGCGCGTCTCGGCCGTCAGGAGGGAGGAAGAGGCCGTGCGTGATACCATGCATAGGCACTGATACTAATACGAAGAACCTATATGGATAATCTCATCACTGAAATGACTAGCAGCAAGGCGATGCGTGCCGCGCTCGTGGCCGTATTCGCCCTTCTCGCGCTCTTCCTCCTGGTCTCCACCTGGAACAGCGCATTCGATCGGGATCCCGGAGATCCTTACAGCACGATCACCGTAGAGGGAACGGGAGAAGCGGCTGCCGTGCCTGATACTGCCCGTGTCTCGTTCACGGTAACCGAGTCCGCAACGACCGTCGCAGATGCGCAGACGCAAGCGACGGGGAAGACCGATGCGGCGATCGCTGCGGTCAAGGAGCTCGGGGTAGAGGAACAGGACGTCAAGACGCTTTCGTACAACGTCTCTCCCCGATATCAGTACTCCCAGCCCTGCGCTCCCGGCATGATGTGCGCAGGCATGGTTTCCGGTTCGCCGAAGATAACCGGGTACGATGTCTCGCAGACGATCCAGGTGAAGATCCGCGATACGGCGAAGGCAGGCGACGTGCTCCAGGCCCTGGGCACGATCGGCGTACAGAACATATCCGGCCCTGAATTCGTGGTTGATGACGAGGATGCCGTGAAGAGCGAAGCGCGCGCAGAAGCGATAGAGAAAGCTCAGGCGAAGGCCAAGGTGCTCGCGAAGGATCTCGGGGTCCGTCTTGGGGACGTCGTGAATTTCTACGAGAGCGGCCCGGCCTACCCGATGTACGACTCGTACGGCGGGAAGGGCGGCGGCATGATGAATGCGAGCGCCCAGTCTGCGCCGAGCCTCCCGGTGGGTCAGGATGAGTCGAGCGTTACTGTCTCGATCACCTACGAGATCCGCTAGCGCTCAGGGATGAACAGCGCACCGGCTCGTTTGCCGGTGCGCTGTTTTCCGTTTGACACAGTAACGAGGCCGTACTATCATGCGAATACATAAAGCCCGCGGGGCTTTTTTATTTGGAACCCTATGAAATCACTCCTCACCTATCTCAAGAACGTACGGGGCGAGCTCACGCACGTGGTGTGGCCCGATCGAAAGCAGGCCATCCTCCACACGGGGCTGATCATCCTGGTCTCGGCTGCGGTCGCGCTCTACATCTCCGGGCTCGACTACGTGTTCGCGGGCGTCGTGAACCGGCTCATCACGGGCTACTAATTACTCGCTCTAGCACCTTCCGCTATGGACATGAAGACCGCACCGAATTTCTCCGATGACGCGCTGGACCTGACGCCGCGCTGGTACACCATCCACACGTATGCCGGCTACGAGAACGCCGTCGAGCGCAACCTCAAGCAGCGCATCGAATCTCTCGGCATGGAGAACAAGATCTTCGAGGTAGTCGTGCCGACCGAGAAGAAGATCCGCGTGAAGGGAGGGAAGCGTATCGTCGAAGAGGAGAAGATCTACCCGGGCTACATCCTGGTCCGCATGATCGTAGACGAGGATTCATGGTTCGTCGTCCGCAACACGCCTCGCGTCACCGGATTCGTCGGTGCGGGAACCACTCCCGTTCCTATGGACGAGAGCGAGGTAGCTACCCTCATGAAGCGCATGGACGCGGAGCTTCCGAAGCATCGTATCGACCTCGTCAAGGATGATCCCGTCGTCATCGCCGATGGCCCGTTCAAGGATCTCGAAGGAAAGGTAGGGGAGATCGACGAGGAGCGCGGCAAGGTGAAGGTCATGGTAGCGATGTTCGGGCGAGAGACCCCGGTCGAGCTCGACTTCCTCCAAATTCGCAAGCTGTAATCGCGGGAAGGCCTAAAATTGACCCAATAAGACATTTACGTTACATTCCACTGACATGGCAAAAGCAATAAAGAAGATCAAGCTCCAGATCCCAGGCGGCAAGGCGACGCCTGCGCCTCCTGTCGGTACCGTTCTCGGTCCTGCCGGCGTGAACATCGGAGACTTCGTCAACAAGTTCAATGAGCAGACCCGTGATCAGATGGGCGTCATCATCCCGGTAGAGATGACCGTCTATGACGACCGCACCTTCACCTTCATCCTGAAGGTGTCCCCCATGCCTCGCCTCATCCTCAAGGCGCTCGGCATCGACAAGGGGTCGGGCAAGCCGCCGTTCTCGAAGGTCGGCCAGCTTACGAAGGCGCAGGTCCGCGAGATCGCAGAGACCAAGATGCCGGACCTCAATGCAGGCTCCATCGAGGCTGCAGAGCGCATGGTAGAAGGAACCGCGAAGTCGATGGGCGTTACGATCGCGTAAGCTCCTGCTCTCCATAAGGAAAGTCCCCGCGCGAGCGGGGATTTTCCTTATGCTCGCTCGAGATCTACGAACCGATAGCGCAGATCGTTCTCCTCGCGCTTCTCTTCAGAGAGTATCTTCGTGAAATAGGTCTCGTAAGGAGGGAAGAAGACATCGCCTTCGGCATCGTCATCGACGAGCGTGAGATAGAGCCTGTCGACGAGAGGCATCGCCTCTTCGAAGAGATGGCTTCCTCCGATGATGAAGGTCTCATCTGCGCCCTCCGACGCCCTCGCCTTCCTCATGGCATCAACGAGCGAGTCGCATACGATAGCGCCAGGCGCGTCGTACGCCGCGTTCCGGCTCACGACGATATTCGTGCGTGCCGGCATGGGACGGTGCTTCAGAGGGATAGACTCCCAGGTCTTCCGGCCCATGATGACGGGATGGCCTCTGGTTATCGCGCGGAAGCGGGCGAGGTCGCCGGGAATGTCCCAGACCAAGTCGCCATCCTTGCCGAGCGCTCGGGTGCGCTCGCCGATAGCAGCGATGAAGCTTATCCGGCCTTCTTCGCTTTCTTGTGCCATGGCTGTACTTTCTTCGTATCGCGATCGCTGTAGAGCTGCGGGAGCATCATAGACGGCTTCCAAGCCTTCTTGAGCTCGCTCACGTTAGTCGAGCTCGCGTACTTGCCCGCCTTGGTATAGTCGCGCTCGAGGATGGGGCCGGTCTCGAAGAAGATGATCTGCGCGATGCGGCGCCCCACGACGAGCGGGATGATGTAGTTCTTGGAGTTGTTGGTTATCTCCATGGTCCAGCGGTTCACGTAGCCGACATCGCCCCAGCCGGCGCACTTGCAGACCTCGATGAAGTTGCGACCCATCGAGGAGCGGGCCTTCATCATGGTGGTGATATGGTCCTTGCCACCGATGAATTCGTTGGTGTGGGCGAGGATGGTCTCTCCGGGGCGCAGCACGATGACCTTGTCGTCGGGACGGATGCCGTCGAAATCGAAGTTGTACTTCTTGAAGGCCTCTTTGGCGGTTACTGCGCGCTCTACCTTATCGGCGCCCCAGACATGCTCCATGTGTTCCTGGCTCCAGATGTTATAGAGGCTGTGGTTGTATTTCGTAGGCTGCTCTCGGAAGAACCATTCGCCGAGCGTGACGTCGTAGCTCGACGTCGCGAGATTGGCCGGCTCGAACGGAGAGATCACGATGTCTCCCTTCTTCATCTCTTCGAGTATCCTGCGGTCTGAAAGTGCCATGGTGCGAACAGTGTAAATCTTTTTAGGGTCAGTGGCTAATCGCGTCCGGCACGATAGGAATCCGCGCCGGACATGAGGGAATGCGTCGCTCGAATACTCGCTGGCATTCCCTAAACAGCCATCTCGGCTTTTATCGAAGGATGCGACTCATAGTTCTCAAGGCGGATGTCATCCATCGTGAAGCTATCGATATCGGTAACCTCGGGATTGAGCCATAAGGCAGGCGGGGCGAGAGGCTCGCGAGCGAGCTGCTCCTTCACGGCATCGAAATGATTCAGATAGATATGGGCATCGCCCAGGGAGTGGACGAATTCATGAGGGACGAGACCGGTCGCGCGCGCCACCATATGCAGCAGCAGGGAATAGGAGGCGATATTGAACGGGACGCCGAGGAACATGTCGCAGGAGCGCTGATGCATGAAGAGCGAGAGCTTGCCGTCAGCCACGAAGAATTGGAAGAACATATGGCAGGGCGGGAGCGCCATCTGGTCGAGCTCGCCGGGATTCCAGGCGGTGACGATAAGGCGACGACTATTAGGATCCTTCTTGATCTGCTCGATCACGTCCGCTATCTGGTCGACTGTCGTGCCATCAGGCTTCTTCCACTTACGCCACTGCACGCCATACACGCGACCGAGATCTCCGGGAAATGCAGCCTTAGGAGCCCAGTAGTCCGCTTCGGCGTTCGCCGTCCATATCGTCTTCTCGCTGCCATTGAGCTCCTTGAGCCGATTATCGTCCGTGCTCGCTTCGAGGAACCAGAGGAGCTCGCTCTTCACGGCCTTGAATGCCAGCTTCTTGGTCGTTACGGCAGGGAATCCCTGGCTCATGTCGAAGCGCATCTGGAGCCCGAAGAGCGCGCGAGTGCCGGTACCGGTGCGGTCATCACGGTCAGTCCCGTTCTCCATGATGAGTCTCAGGGTATCGAGGTAGGTCTTTTCCATGCGCTCAGTATACTAGAGCCATGACTGACGCTAGGAAGGGGGTATTCATCGTCCTCGATGGGCTCGACGGCTCAGGGAAGGCGACGCAGTCGCGCCTCCTCGCTGATCGCCTGAACAAGGAAGGCATGCCCGCATGGAAAATAGATTTCCCCGGATATGAACGGAATTTCTTCGGGGCGTTCGTAGGCGAGTGCCTCGCGGGCCGTCATGGGGATTTCGTGAACATGGACCCGAAGATAGCGTCGACGCTGTATGCCTGCGATAGGCTCGAGAGCTCTCCTCAGATCAAGGAGGCGCTCATGAGCGGGAAAGCGGTCATCGCTGACCGTTTCTCGAGTTCGAACCAGATACATCAGGGAGGGAAGATCGCGGACAAGGAGGAGCGCGCGGCATTCATGGCGTGGCTGGACCGGATGGAGCATGAGGTGCTCGGTGTCCCGCGTCCCGACCTCATCATCTATTTACGGGTGCCGCTTGAGGTCTCGCAAGGGCTTCTTGAGAAAGAACGCGAGATAAAGAACGGGGCGCAGGGAGGCGGTCTCGATACCGTCGAAGAGGATGCTGCCTACATGAGGCAGAGCTTTGAGTCGGCAGAGCTTCTCGCGAGCCAGAATCCGAGCTGGCGCATGGTGGAATGCGTAGCGGAGGGCTCCATGCGATCGCGAGAGGACATACACGAAGAGCTGTACGCTATCGTGCGCGATCTTCGGACTCCCTCGTCGCGATGATGTCCTCGACGCGGAAGACCGCGATGCCGTAGCGCCAGCGATTTTCAGCGGGCACCCGGTCTTTCTTCGAGCGCGCCTGATAGAAGAGATAGAGCTCGTCACCCTCCATCCATGCGCTCGCGTGCCCGTTCTCGCCGTCTTCCCATTCTTCGGTGCTGCCCGTGAGTACCGGCCCAAGGCTCGTGTAGGGACCCTCGATGTCATCGGCGATCGCGAAGAAGACGCGCTGGCGGGTACCGCGCGGCCCCTCCTCGACGAAGCAGGTGGCATTCAGCAGATACAGTCCCGGGCGAAGCTCTATGACTTGCGGACCTTCGATGCCCCATTCGTAATCAGGATGCTCGCGCCGATTGTGATGCCACGCGATCTCATCATGATCGAGTATCTTCCGTATGCGTTTCCATCGTCCGGTCCAGAGTCCGGTCAGGCTGCGCGCGAGGTATACGTCCGGCTGGGGTATGAATGGACGGTCCGGCCTGATGATCGCCGGAATCCCTGAGTAGGCGAGATATTTCTTTCCGGCGATGGCGCTCAGATGAGGATCATAGAGCCCGGCTTCGCTCGAGCCCTTGGGTGTCACGAGCGATCGCATCTTGGTGAACACGTGCCCGTCAGCCGATACGAGGTACGCGATATCTCCTCCGACCGCCATGAAGTCTTTCTGGACTGCCATGTGGAAGAGCTTGTCGTCGGCGTCATAGATGACGCTCGGGGCAGCGACATGCGCGCCTTCGACGCCCCGCAGCCGTACGGTCTCCTCTTCTGTCCAAGGACCTTCTAGCGCAGGCGCGGTCGCGTGGAGTATCTCCCATTCCTCGCGCAGGGTGTCGCCGCCCGAGCCATAGATGTGCCAGGTAGTGCCATCGAAAGCGATGCACGGATCCTTGAGGTCCTTGAAGCGGGTCGACTCGAATAGCGGGCCGATCTTTCGGATAGGGGTGAGCATAAGATATCCTTTTTCCCGCATCGTGCCTGTATTTGGAATGAAGCTCACGAAGCGGTACCATAGCGGAGAACGATCGACCTATGGTGTAACGAGATCCAGCCGGACTTATATACCTCTATCTATCCGACCATGGATCACTACAATCACCTCAAGACAGAAGACGCCGACCTCTACGAGCTCATAGAAGGAGAAGAGAAGCGCGAACGCGAAGGACTCGAGCTCATCCCTTCGGAGAACTACGTATCGCTCGCGGTACGCGAAGCGATGGGCAGCGTGCTCACTAATAAATACTCGGAAGGGTACCCGGGCAAGCGCTACTACGGCGGCCAGGAATTCACCGATAAGATCGAGACGCTCGCGATAGAGCGGGCTAAGAAGCTGTTCGGCGCGGATCATGCGAACGTGCAGCCGCTCGGCGGCGCTGCTGCGAACATCGCCGCGTATTTCGCCTGGCTCGAGCCGGGGGACACGATACTCGGCATGGATCTCGCGCATGGCGGGCACCTGACGCACGGTTCGCCGGTAACGTACATGTCAAAGCTGTATACCTTCGTGAGGTATGGCATGAAGGACGCTGATACCGGGGAAATTGATTATGACGAGATGCTCAAGGTGGCGAAGGAGACGCGTCCCAAGATCGTGCTCGCAGGATTCTCAGGCTACTCGCGCTCTATCGACTGGAAGAAGGTGGCGGCTATCGCTCGGGAAGTCGATGCGGTAGCGATGGCGGATGTCGCGCATATCGCGGGTCTCATCGCAGGAGGCGCCGCAGAGAACCCGTTCGATTACGGGTTCAATATCGTCACCACCACGACGCATAAGACGCTCCGCGGCCCGCGCGGCGCCATGATCCTCTCGAAGGGCGTGGTAGGGAATCCGCTCAAGGCCCCTGAGAAGACTATGGAGAACCTTCCGACGCTCATCGATCGCAGCGTGTTTCCCGGATTCCAGGGAGGTCCTCACATGCATCAGATCGCAGCCAAGGCAGTCGCGTTCAAGGAAGCGCTCGACCCTTCGTTCAAGGCGTATGCGCAGCAGGTAGTAGCGAACGCAAAGGCTATGGCGAGCGTATTCCAAGAAGAAGGCGTCCGGCTCATCGGTGGCGGTACGGATAACCACCTCATCCTCGCGGACGTGTTCGGCTCTCTCGGCATCTCGGGCGGAGAAGCAGAGACGCTGCTCGATCGGGCCGGCATCACGCTTAATAAGAACTCCATCGCTGACGATACCCGTAAGCCGTTCGATCCCTCAGGCATCCGGTTCGGCACGCCGGCCATCACCACGCGGGGTTTCAAGGAAGCTGAGGTCCGCGAAGTCGCGCGCCTCATGCTCGAAGTCCTCACGAGACGCGATGACGTTACCGTCATGAAAGCTAAGGACGCGATACGCGAGCTCGGCGAAGCGCATCCGGTACCCGAATCGTTCGTGTGACATCTCTCTTGTGAAGGAGCAGCCATGCTTCATGCCTGGCTGTTTTCTGTTACACTCGCCCCATGGAAGAGACTCTCCGCCTCAGGGTGCAAGAAGCGCTGGCTGCTATGGACGCGGCAGATGTCGCCTTCGCTATCGAGTGGCCCGCGGATCTCACTCATGGCGACTTCGCGACTAATGCCGCCCTCGCGGCAGCGAAGCTGCTCGGCCGGAGTCCTCGGGATATCGCTGACGAGCTCGCGGCCAAGCTCACGGATTCTCTCGGCGACCTGGCTGCGAGCGTCACGGCTGCCGGTCCCGGTTTCGTGAATATCACGCTCGCACGAAGCGTGATAACGGAAGAGATCGTCCGTGCCGGAAAGGAACGGGACTCTTGGGGCGCAGGTCTGGCACGTACGGGTGAACGGGTCGCGTTCGAATACTCCTGTCCGAACGCGTTCAAGGAAATGCATGCAGGGCATCTCATGAACACGATCATTGGCGAGGCGTTATCCCGTATTCTCGAGAGCCAAGGCGCACATGTGCTCCGAGATACCTACGGAGGCGACGTGGGTCCCCATGTAGCCAAGGCGCTCTGGGCATTACGTCGCAAGGATGTGACTGAACCGAGCTCTGCCGAAGAGATAGGGCAGGCGTATGCAGAAGGGTCGCGGGCGTATGAAGAGAGCGAGGATGCGAAGAAAGAGATCGATGACCTGAACGCCAGACTCTACGCCGTACTCGCTCAAGGAGATGGCGCGCATACAGAGGCAGACCGCGCGTTACTCGCGACATGGCGCACGGGACGAGACGTATCGTTCGCTGCGTTCAGGGCCTTGTGGGATATGCTCGGCACGCGCTTCGATTACATCATCCATGAGAGCGAGACCACGCCTATAGGGAAGGAGAAAGTGCTCGAGGCGCTCGAGAAGGGAATCTTCGCAGAGAGTCAGGGTGCCGTCATCTATGATGGAGAGAAGAAGGGTCTGCATACGCTCGTGTTTCTTACGTCTCGGGGCAACCCTACGTACGAAGCAAAAGACGTGGGCCTCGCATTCCTCAAAGAGGAGCGAATGGGTCCGCTCGATGCTTCGTATATAACGACAGCGAGTGAGCAAACGGGACATTTCTCGGTATTTCTTGCGGCTCTCGAAGACATCGCACCTGCACTCGCGAAGAAGACCTCTCACATAACCCATGGGTTCCTCAAGCTCACGACCGGGAAGATGGCCTCGCGCAAAGGCAATGTCCTCACGGCAGGAGAGCTCATACGGGACATCACGGCGAAAGCTGCCGAGAAGAATGAAGACCTGCTCGTGGCGTCAGCCGTAGCGATAGGGGCTATTAAGTACATGATTCTCCGCCAAGCCCCTGGCGGCGATATCATATTCGATCCAGAGAAAGCCCTCTCGCTCGATGGGGATTCAGGTCCGTATCTCCAGTACGCGCTGGTGCGTGCGAAGTCGATCATCGCGCTCTCGGAAAAGGAAGCGGCAGCATCTGAGACACCAACAGAAGCGTATGATATCGAACGCCTCATCATCCGTTTTCCCGAAGTAGTTCGTCGTGCTGAAGCGTTCAAAGCGCCGCATCACATCACCCAGTACCTGACGCAGCTTGCGAGCGAATGGAATTCTTTCTATGGAAACAATCGTATTCGGGGTGCGGAATTCGAAGAGTATAAGCTCACGCTGGCTCTCGCATTCGTAACGACCATGCAGAATGGTCTCACTCTGCTGGGTATCCCGGTTCCGGAGAAGATGTAGGGGGGTCTCGTTGCTTTTAGATATAGGGCACGCTAAGGTACATCTCTGGCTGCCAGCGGGGCAGTCATTTCGGGAGGCAAGAAGCAATGGCTTCAAGCAGTAAGACTAACGGCGAAACGACGCGGCGCAACCTGAAGGAGGCCTGCAAGCGCCTCCGGTGCACGGACCAGCAGTTCCTTCTTTCCGTGTCGGCAGCCGTGAAGTCCGGCACGGGTCGCGCCTGCGACCCCGGAGACGCCGGCTGCGTGAACGAGCAGGCCCTGCCGTACATCAAGGCGGTGCTCGACGGGAAGCAGAAGAGGCTGCCCCTTGCCTACATCGTCGGCAAGGAGAAGCCGAGAGGGAAGTCGCCTCGCGTCGCTTCCGTTCGGCAGTCTCAGGCAGTCAGGGTCTAGTCGACACCCGATCGCCCTCAACGACGGCCGGTGCCCCCAACGGGGTACCGGCTGTTTTCCTTTTCATACGGTAAACGCTAGGATGGATAGACTATGGCAGACGCTGAAAAATCAGAAGCAGTGCTACGGGAAGAGCGCATCCTCGCGTCTTGGAAAGGGCAGGGCATCTTCGAGAAGAGTCTTCAGAAGAAAGCCGCAAAAGGAGACTTCGTGTTCTATGAAGGTCCTCCGACCGCGAACGGGCGCCCGGGGGTGCATCACATGGAATCCCGCTCGTTCAAGGATGCTATCCCGCGCTACAAGACCATGCAGGGCTATAGCGTTCCGCGTCGCGCAGGGTGGGATACGCACGGCCTGCCGGTGGAGCTCGAGGTAGAGAAGGACCTCGGCTTCTCCGGAAAGAAGGATATCGAGATGTACGGCGTAGCCGCGTTCAACAGGAAGTGCCGCGAGAGCGTCATGAAGTACATCGAGGAGTGGGGGCGCTTCACGGACCGTATCGCGTACTGGGTAGACCAGGAGAAAGCGTACTTCACGTTCGACCCGTCCTATATGGAATCGGTCTGGGGCATCATGAAGAAGGTGTCCGACGACGGACGGCTCTACAAGGATTACAAGGTGGTGCCGTGGTGCACGCGCTGCGGGACCGCTCTCTCGTCCCACGAGCTCGCGCAGGGATACGCGGATGTGAAGGACCTGTCCGTCACGGCGAAGTTCGAGCTTGTCGACGAGCCGGGGACCTATCTTCTCGCGTGGACCACGACTCCTTGGACGTTGCCGGGCAATGTAGGGCTCGCCGTAGGGAAGGACATCAAGTATTCATACGTTCAAGGAGAAGACGGCGTCTATGTGCTCGCATCGAATCTCGTCGCGAAGAGATTCGAGGGCGCGGTCGTACTCAAGGAAGTGGCAGGGAATGAGCTCCTGGGCCTTGCCTATAAGCCGCTCTACCCGTTCGCCCGCGAGCTCGCGAATGAGAGCGAGAAGCCGAAGTTCGAGGAAAAGGCATTCCGCGTCTATGAAGCTGCGTTCGTCACCACCGAGGACGGTACGGGAATCGTGCATACGGCGGTCATGTACGGACAGGATGACTTCGAGCTCGGCCAGAAGGAAGGATTGCCGAAGGTGCACCTGGTGCAGCCGGACGGGAAATTCGTATCCGGCACCGGGTTCCTTGCGGGCCGGTACGTGAAAGAGACCGACGCGAACGGGAAGCCGACGCTCGCGGTCGATATCATCGACGATCTCAAGGAGCGCGGCCTCTTCTTCTCTCAGGAGAATCATGTGCACAGCTATCCTTTCTGCTGGCGCTGCAAGACTCCGCTCATCTATTACGCGCGCGATGCCTGGTATATCCGGATGCAGGACCTCAAGGAGAAGCTTCTCGCGTCGAATGCGACCGTGAACTGGGAGCCGTCGCATATCCGCGAAGGACGCATGGGCGAATGGCTCGCGAACGTGCGCGACTGGTCCATCTCGCGCGAACGGTATTGGGGAACGCCGCTGCCGGTCTGGCAGAGCGAGGACGGCACCGAGCGCGTCACGGTCGGCTCAATCGATGAGCTCAAGGAGCGGACCCGGAAGAGCGGGAACCGCTATTTCATCATGCGTCACGGGGAAGCGGAGAATAACGTGCGCAATATCAACAGCACGAAGCTCGAGAGCGCGATGCTCCACCACCTTACCGAGTTCGGGAAAGAGACCGTAGAGGCCGCGGCAGCAGCCGTGGCTGCTGAAGGAGGCTTCGACCTCATCTTCGTCTCGCCGTTCGCGCGCACAATGGAATCGGCGCAGCTCATCGCTGACGCGTGCGGCATGGCTCCCGAGCAGGTCATCGTCGACGAGCGCTTGCGCGAGATAGCGACGGGGGAGTTCGATGGGAAGACGATCGATGAGTACCGCTATTTCTTCAATACCCTTGATGAGCGCTTCACGCGCGCACCGGAAGGCGGAGAGACGTTCATGGAGGTCAAGCGACGCGTAGGGGAGTTCCTCTATGATCTCGAGGCTGCGCACGAGGGCAAGCGCATACTCATCGTTTCCCACGGAGACCCGCTCTGGCTCCTGAAGATGTCGGTGGAAGGTCATCCGCGCGCGGAACTTGACCGTCTCCCGTATCCGGAACGAGGTCTCATCGAGCCGCTCGATTTCGTGCCGGTTCCTCATGATGAGGATTACGAGCTCGATCTGCATCGTCCGTATATCGATACGGTCGTTCTCACCGGCGATTCCGGCGCCGAGCTCAGGCGCGTGCCCGAAGTGATGGATGTGTGGTTCGATTCCGGAGCGATGCCGTTCGCGCAGGATTCAGCCTCCCTGAAGAGGGCGGGAACGCTGGCTTTTCCGGCAGATTTCATATCCGAAGCGATCGACCAGACGCGCGGGTGGTTCTACACGCTGCTTGCCGTCAGCACTCTTGCCGGACGGGAGGCGCCATATAAGAACGTGATCTGCCTCGGCCATCTCCTCGACGAGAAGGGCGCGAAGATGTCGAAGTCTAAGGGCAACGTGGTCGATCCCTGGGAAGCTATCGAGAGATATGGCGTCGATACGCTCCGCTTCTGGATGTATTACGTGAACCAGCCGGGAGACTCGAAGAATTTCGACGAGAAGACCGTGAAAGAGGTCGCGCGGGTCATCGGCTGGCTCGACAATAGCGCGAAATTCCATGCGCTCTTCAAGGATACGGAAGGGAAGGGGGAGGAGACGGTCATGGACCGGTGGATGAAGGCGCGGACCGATGCCACGGTCGCCGAGGTGACGGAAGCCATGGATGCTTACAAGCTCTATGACGCGTCACGTTCGATCGCGCATCTTATCGAGGACCTGTCGCAGTGGTATGTGCGCGGCATCCGCGATCGTGCGCGCGAAGGTGACCCCGCTGCGCTCGGCACGCTTAAGGAGACTCTCCGGACCTGCGCTCTGCTGATCGCGCCCTTGGCGCCGTTCATAGCCGAAGAGGTGTTCGCCGGGTCAAAGCGCGATGCCGATCCTGAGAGCGTGCATCTGGCCGAATGGCCCCGCGTGCCTTCCGGACTCTTCCATACGCTTCCGGGCGCGAAGAAGCGCCAGCTCGCGCTCATCGAGGATATGAAACGCGTACGCTTGCTCGCGTCCGAAGCGTTGCGCATGCGGCAGGTCGCGAACATAAAGGTGAGGCAGCCGCTTGCCAGTCTCTCTATACCCGGGACCTTGCCGCGCGACCTCTCTCTTATCCTCGCTGAAGAAGTGAACGTGAAGCGGATCATCGAGGACGCGGAGGAGATGTCTCTCGATACGGAGCTCACTGCAGAGCTCACGAAGGAAGGGGATGTCCGGGCATTCGCCCGCGCCGTCGCGGAAGCCCGCAAGCAGATGTCGCTCTCGCCGCATGATCGCGTACGTATCGCGGTGACCCCTAACGCGCAGTCCGTGCTCGAAGGCGCGGCGCTCCAGGGCGTATCGGCTCTCACCTATACGGCCGGCGATGTCTCCCCTCATACGGCGGAGTTCTCCATAGGTACCGTACGGTTCCTAGTGATGCGCGATGCGGCATAAGTACGTGATGCGGGCGTTCGTGCTCCAACGCACGCCAATCAAGGAGGCCGCGACCCTCGTCACCCTGCTCACGGAGGATTTCGGTCTCATCCGCGCGCGCGCCGAAGGCCTGCGCAAGCCGGGAGCTAAGCTCGCGTCCGCGCTGCAGACCCTGTCAGAAGCGGAAGTGACGCTGGTGCGGGGGAAAGACGGCTGGCGCCTTTCGGGGGCCCTGCTCGGCGAGGACTGGTTCGCGAGGCTGGATCGGAATTCTCGCTTGCGCGCCGGCCGCATAAGCGGGCTCCTGCTGCGTCTCGTCCATGGCGAGGCAAGCGATCCTGCCGTCTATGCTGCGTATGACGAGTTCCTCCGGCGTCTTCCTGATCTCGCGGAAGAGGCGCAGGATACGCTCGAGTGCCTGACCGCTCTCCGGGTGCTGGCCAGTCTCGGCCTTGATTCGGGTCCGCTGCCTGTCCTTGCGCACGATATCCCGCTCGCCCCCGATGCCCGACGGGACCTCGTGATGCGTATCAATCGCGGTATCGCTGCATCGGGCTTGTAGCTGTGCGGTATACTGGAGCACGATGCCTCCTCACACGCCTGAAAGCGACGACACCAGCTCTCTCGAGCGTCTCCGCCGGAAGCTCTACGCTCCTCAGGAGCCCGAGCGGTTCCCGGCTCCGACGCTCGGCAATGCGCAGGTTCAAGGCACGGAACCTGTGGCCTGGGCCGTCCCCGAGCCTAAAGCGCAGCCAGTACCTCAGGCAGGCAGGCACCTCTCCAAGGCCGTGCTCTTCCTGCTCATCGCCGGCGCATTCTTCCTCATAGCTGCCGCGAGCGCTGCATTCTTCCTCATATACGGAAGCCGTGCCGTCTCCACCGACCGCGTCCTCATCACTCCCGACGGGCCGCCGGCCATCGCGAGCGGCGATCGCGTGTCGCTCCTTATCGCTATAGAGAATCAGAATCCGGTCCCGATCTCCTCCACGATGCTCTCTGTAGATCTTCCTGAGACCGCGAGAGACGGGAATGACGCTGCGCAGCCGCTCGGTCCGCACTGGAGCGATACTCTAGGAGATATCGAAGCCGGCAGCAGCGGCAAGAAGACTCTCGATATCATCCTGGTCGGCAGCGAGAACGAGGTCGTCATCATTCCTATCCGCTTCGAGTACCGGGTAGAGGGATCGAACGCGGTCTTCGTGAAGGAAGCCTCGTATCAGGTGACCATAACTTCCTCGCCGCTCTCCGTGCGGGCGCAGGCGGTCACCGAAGCGCAGGCAGGCCAGCCGCTCTCGTTCGCAGTGACCGTGAGGTCTAATGCGAAGGTGCCGTTCGAGAACGTGGCGGTGAAGCTCGATCCCATGCCCTTCGGGTTCACGCTCAAGGCGGGTCAGAAGGCTTTCATGCCGATAGGGACATTGCAGCCGGGAGAGGAGCGGACGGTCACGCTGACCGGTATCGTGTCCGCTGAGGATGCTGAAAAGCGCGTCTTCCGCTTCGTCGCGGGTACTCAGAGCGATAGTGGCGCGACGAGCCTCGCGGTCCAATACGCTAAGACGGATGCGTCAGTGGGGCTCGCGAAGCCTTTCCTGGCCAGCACCCTTTCCGTTAATCGCGATTCAGGAGATTCGACAGTCATATCAGTGGGCGAGATCGCGCAAGGTACGGTCACCTGGGTGAACACGCTCCCGAACCCGGTCCTCGACGGGCAGGTATCCGTGCGCTTGTCAGGCAACGCGCTCGACGCTTCGTCTGTGACGACCAATACCGGTTTCTATCGTTCTTCCGATACTACCGTCCTCTACAGCAAGGAGACGGACAGCGGCCTGGCGCGTCTCCTGCCGGGAGCTAATGGCAACGGAGCATTCGCTTTCGCGACCAAGCCGGCAGCCTCGCTCATCGGGACGAGCCAGCCGACTATCGTCGCGACGATATCGATCGCTGGGCGGCGCGCAGGAGCCGGCTCCGCAGAGACTATTCCCTCTACGCTCGTGCGCACCATCAAGGTGGGTACCGATCTCTCGCTCACGGCTCGCTCGGTCCGCAGCACGGGGCCGTTCAAGAACACGGGTCCCGTGCCTCCGGTCGCCGATCAGGAATCGACCTATACTATCCAGTTCTCGCTCGCTAATACCGTGAACTCCGTCGGCGATGCGCGGGTCGAAGCGAAGCTCCCGTCGTATGTGCGCTATACCGGGCTCAAGAGCCCGGATGACGGGTCTTTCAGCTATATCTCTGAGACCCGTACCGTGGTGTGGAACGCAGGCGACGTCGCGATCGGAGCGGGCAATACGGGCGCAGCGAAGACCATGTCATTCCAGGTCGCTCTGTTGCCAAGCGTCTCTCAGCGCGGTACAAGTCCTGTACTCGTGTTCAGTCCTTCCGTCACCGGCGTCGATCGCTTTACCAAGAAATCGCTGTCCTCGTCCGCTGAAGAGGTGACTGCTCGCACGCTCACTGACCCTGCTTACCAGCCTGCGTTCGGCGAAGTGAAATAACCTGCTTCCTATGTCTGTCACCCTCGATACCATCGTCTCTCTCGCCAAGCGCCGCGGGTTCGTGTTCCCGGGCTCTGAGATATACGGAGGCCTGGCCGGAACGTTCGATTACGGACCGCATGGCGTCGCGCTCAAGAAGAATATCGAGAACCTCTGGTGGCGCATGTTCGTGGAGACGCGCGATGACATGTACGGCATCGATGCCGCGATACTCATGAATCCGCGCGCGTGGGAGGCATCGGGCCATGTCTCCGGCTTCTCTGATCCGCTCGTCGAGTGCAGTAATTGCAAGAAGCGCTTCCGTGCCGATCATCTCGAAGCAGCGGATGTGTGCCCGTCCTGCGGAAAGCAGGGGACGTTAGGCGATGCGCGCCAGTTCAATATGATGTTCAAGACCTCGGCCGGCGCCGCCGAAGACGAATCGGCTACGGTCTATCTCCGTCCGGAGACCGCCGGCGGCATGTTCGTCAATTTCAAGAACATCATCGATGCCTACCATCCCAAGCTCCCGTTCGGACTCGGTCAGATCGGCAAGGCGTTCCGTAACGAGATAGCGCCGCGCGAGTTCATCTTCCGCGTCCGCGAGCTCGAGCAGATGGAAGTGGAGTATTTCGTGCACCCCTCCGGATGGCAGGAGGCATTCGAAGCGTGGCGTCTCGGCATGCATGAGTTCGCCAAAGCCCTCGGGCTCCCGGTCGAAGGACTGCATGAGCTCGAGGTCGAGGCTGCTGACCGTGCTCACTACAGCGAACGGACCATCGATTTCGAGTTCGATTATCCGTTCGGACGGAAGGAGCTCTGGGGTCTCGCGTACCGCACCGACTTCGACCTCATGGCGCATGGGGACGCGTCCGGACAGAAGCTCGACTATCTCGACGAAGCCACCGGCGAGAAGTTCGTGCCCCACGTGATCGAGCCGTCGTTCGGCGTGGGCCGTACCATGCTCGCAGTCCTCGCTTCCGCGTATAGGGTAGACGAGCTCGGGGGAGAGACCCGTACCTATCTCGCGCTCGCGCCTGCGCTCGCGCCCGTGAAAGCGATGGTATCGCCCCTCCTCAAGAACAAGCCCGAACTCGTCGAGAAGGCGCGCCAGATACGCCGCGAGCTCCAGAAGATACATCCTGCCATCGCCTGGGACGACAACGGCAATATCGGCAAGCGGTACCGCCGCCAGGACGAGATCGGCACGCCGTTCTGCATAACGGTCGACTTCGACACGCTCGGAGAAAATCCCGAACTGCTCGATACCGTCACCCTCCGTCACCGGGACACCGGCGAGCAGGAGCGCGTCACTATCGCTGAGGCAGCGGAGCGCATCCGCAGCGCCATTTCTTAGGCCATATCTCCGGCAAGGCAGGAACGGAGATGAAGTGTCTCTTTTTCAGGAGCGATGAACGGGACGTATGGTTTCAGCCGACTTGCGGGAGGCTTCGGGAAACTATACGGGGACCCGTTCGAGCGGATGAAAAAAGACACTTCTCGGAGTGACTGCCCAACCTCCCCTTGGTTTAGACAAATCCGCCCTTGTGATAGCATGGCCCTATGAATAAGAACGTCTCCATAACCATTACCCCGGGCACCATAATCATGGCTATCCTCATAGCCGCTGCCGCCTACGCCCTGTGGGTCCTCCGCGACCTGGCGCTCCTCGTGCTCACGGCGATCGTCATCGCCTCTGCGATCGAGCCGGGCGTCCAGTTCTTCACCAAGAAGCGTCTGCCGCGCGTGCTGTCGGTCGCGTTCATGTACCTCGCCGTATTCGGCTCCCTGTTCGCTACGGTCTATTTCTTCGTCCCGCCGATACTCAATGACACGAAGGACTTCCTCTCCACCGCTCCTCAGTACCTCGATACGCTGAATATCCCCGCTCCGCTCGCAGGATTCGCCGATACTGCCCGCATCACCGCCGGCCAGGATCAGTCTCAGTCCATATTCGACACGATCTTCACGTTCCAGTCCGCCTTCGCTGACACCTCAGGAGGTACCGTGCGCGTGCTCTCTACCTTCTTCGGCGGCATCTTCGCGCTCATCCTCGTCATCGTGCTCTCGTTCTATTTCGCGATCCAGGAGAAGGGCGTCGAGGACTTCCTCCGGCTGGTAACGCCGTCCAAGCACGAGGAATACGTGGTCGACCTGTGGGGCCGCGCTCAGAAGAAGATAGGGCAGTGGATGCAGGGCCAGCTGCTCCTGTCGCTCATCGTCGGCGTCATCGTCTATCTGGGACTCCTCATACTCGGCGTGCCGTACGCGCTCCTGCTCGCCGTGCTCACCGCCGTACTCGACCTCATACCGATATTCGGCTCGTTCATCGCCGGCATCGCAGCCGTGGTCGTGGCTTTCACGAGCGGAGGCCTCACGCTGGCGCTCATCGTCGCGGGTCTCTATTTCATAGTCAATCAGTTCGAAGCGAACCTCATCTATCCGCTGGTCGTGAATAAGGTCGTCGGCATCCCGCCGCTGCTCGTCATCCTCGCCCTCATCGTAGGCGGCAGCCTCGCCGGATTCCTCGGGGTGCTTCTCTCCATCCCCCTCGCCGCTGCGTTCCGTGAATTCGTCGGCGACGTAGAGCGCCGTAAGCACGCTCAGAAAAGAGTCGCGTAATCGAGCTGTCCCGATGGCCAGGTATATCACCACGACGCTCCCGTATGTGAATGCCGATCCCCATATCGGCTTCGCGCTCGAGATAGTGCAGGCGGATGCGCTCGCTCGCGCCTGGCGTGCACGGGGCGAAGACGTGTTCTTCACGACCGGGACGGACGAGCACGGCCAGAAGATACTTCAGGCAGCGGAGAAGGCGGGGCAGGACGTGCATGAGTATGTCGATCATTTTGCCGAGGAGTTCAAGAAGCTCCATGCCGCGCTCGCGCTGACGAACGACGGCTTCATACGCACGACCGAACCGAGGCACCACGCCGCAGCGGCTGAGATGTGGCGGCGCTGCATGGCTTCCGGAGATATCTACCGGAAGTCTTATACGGGCTTCTATTGCGTCGGCTGCGAAGCCTATAAGACGGAGAAAGAGATAACGGACGGCGCATGCTCCATCCATACGCATCTGGCCCTCGA
>CAYWEI010000001.1:43338-50266 GCA_964457265.1 uncultured Candidatus Saccharibacteria bacterium | reverse complement strand
TCATGAAGCTCACTTTCGGAAAAGTCGATATCGATAGCGCACCGCAAGGCTACGTCCGTATCCGTCTCACCGAAGAGGACAAGGGCACGCGCCGCCTGGTCCGTGAGGATGGCATCGAATGGCTTGAGATAGGGGCGGGCAAGGCGAAAGATATGAATCGCAGGAAATTCATCATCCTGTGCCGCTCTATCGTCATGACCGCCAAAGCGAACAAAGCGAGGAAGATCGCGCTCCAGTTCGATCGGACTCCGGATCTCTTCGCGAACCTGCAAGATATCGCTCCCGAAGAGATCTCCTCGCTCGCGGCGCAGAATTATGAGATGGCGAACTTCGAGTTCACCATCTTCAAGACCAAGCCCAAAGAGGGATTCATGCAGGTAGAGGAGATCCTGCTTTTAGGAAAATCATCCAAGTTGATCGAGACAGCTACCAAGCGCGGCCAGCTCATCGGCCAGGCAGTGAACGATTGCCGCGCGCTATCGAATACCCCAGGAGGAGACATGACCCCGCGAGGGCTCGCCAAAGCCGCGAAAACGGCCGTGGCAGGGCTTCCGATCACGGTTACGACACTCGGACGGGCCCAGATGGAAAAGCTCGGCATGGGAGCGTTACTGGGCGTAGCCGCAGGCTCGACTGAGGAGCCTACGTTCACCGTACTGGAATATAAGGGTGCAGCGGGGAAGCCTATCGTGCTCGCCGGAAAGGGCATCACCTTCGATTCAGGCGGCCTCAACCTGAAGCCGTCGAACGGGATCTACGAGATGCATATGGATATGTCGGGAGCGGCAGCCGTGATCCACACGATAGCGCTCGCCGCGAGATTGAAGCTCAAGAAGCATGTGATCGCGCTCGTGCCGTCGGCTGAAAACATGCCTGGCAATAGCGCGTACCGCCCTGGCGATATCCTTAAGTCGCTTTCCGGAAAGACCATCGAAGTTCTTAATACCGACGCTGAAGGCCGCCTCATTCTCGCCGATGCGATCACCTATGCGAAGCGCTTCGATCCGGCCGTGGTCATCGACGCCGCGACTCTTACCGGCGCCGCTCTCTCAGCACTCGGGCTCTACGCCAGTGCCATCCTTACCAAGGACGATGCGCTCGCGGAGACGCTTACGCGCATCGGGGAGGAGACCGGGGATTATCTCTGGCGCCTTCCGCTCTGGGACGAATACGAGCCCGCCATACGCGGAACCTTCGCCGACCTCTCGAACATCGGCACCGGAGCCGGCGGCCGCTACGGCGGAGCCACCGAAGGGGGCATCTTCCTCTGGCAGTTCGCCAAGGAGCTCAAGTGCCCGTGGGCGCATCTCGATATCGCTCCCCGGATGACCTCGGCGCCTGGCGACGAGCTCGCGAAGGGCGCCGCAGGCGCCCCGGTGCGTGCGCTCATCGCTTTCATAGAAACATGGAAGTAGTCATGTCCCAGAATCGTCATATACTTTGTTACGAGCTCCGGTGCTCCCTCACCATATAGCCCATATGGCTCAGTGCGCTCCTCGCTCCCGCCGCGCCTCTGCCAATTCTTGAAAACGACTATGGAACCTTCTACTCAGTACACGGGCTTCACCATAAAGGCCGGTTCCTTCGAAGGGCCGTTCGAGCTGATTCTCGATCTCATCGAGAAGCGCAAGCTGTCCGTCAACGAGATCACGCTCGCGCAAGTGACCGATGATTACATCGCATTCGTGCGCGGGCACGAAGCGTTCCCGATGGAAGACGCCGCGCAGTTCATCGGCATTGCCGCTACCTTGCTCCTGATCAAATCGAAATCTCTCATCCCTGAGCTCGAGCTCTCGAGCGAAGAGGAAGAGGATGTCGACGACCTCAAGCGCCGCCTCATCAAGTACGAGCATGTGCGCGAAGCCATGCGGGAGCTCTCCCGCATCTTCGGCCAGGCCGTACTCGTTCCCGCCGGCGACCGGCCGCCTGAGCCGGTCTTCACCCCTGCTCGCGATCTCGATCTGAAGAATCTCTCCGAGACGCTCGCGCATGCTCTCGCAGCTCTGGAGAAAGCGGAAGAGAAGCTTCCTGAAGCGAGAGTCCGGTCGCTCGTCACCATCGAAGAGGTCATGGACACGCTCCTGAAGCGCGTCCAGACCGCCATGAATCTTTCGTTCCGGGACTTCTCGAAGGGAAGTGTCGAGAAAGTCGAAGTCATCGTCTCGTTCTTGGCACTTCTCGAGCTCGTGAAGCAAGGCGCCGTCGATGTCCTCCAGCACGGAGCCTTCGATGATATCCGCATTACCAACACCAGCGCCGGCGTTCCTCGCTATTGATGATATGAAGACTGTTGAAAAGAAAATTCTGCCAGAATATTTTGAGGAGGTTCTGACCGGTAGGAAGACCTACGAGCTCCGCTTGAACGATTTCGATATACAAGAAGGGGACACGCTACTGCTCAAGGAGTGGAGTAAGGAGCGCAAGGAATATACCGGCCGCGAGATTGCAAAAACTGTCGGCTTCGTTCGTGGCTGGAAAGTCGATGAGCTGACGGAGTTCTGGTCTCCAGAGGAGGTAGAGAGGTTCGGTATTCAGATTATTTCCCTAAGAGATTGATGCGCCTATGACCCAAGTCGTCGTCATACATGGGGGAGAGACATTCGATTCCGAAGAGGAATATCTCGCGTGGCTGAGCGCTGCCACGGTTGACCTGGCCAACGTGCGCCAGCGCCGCTGGAAAGACGCGCTCGCGGGGGATCTCGGCGAGGAGTACGATGTGCTCCTGCTCAAGATGCCGAATCCTTCCGACGCCAAGTATGCCGAGTGGAAGATATGGTTCGAGAAGTACCTGCCGCTTCTCGACGAGAAGCTCATGCTCGTCGGCCATTCTCTCGGCGGAATATTCCTCGCGAAATACCTGTCGGAGGAAACGATAGGGAAAGACGTGCTGGCTACCTTCCTCATCGCCGCGCCTTACGACGATAGTGACGCTGAGTATTCGCTCGCCGATTTCACGCTGCCCCGATCGCTTGCCAAGCTTTCCGAGCAGAGCCGTATCGTCCGCTTCTACCACAGCACCGACGACCCCGTCGTCAGGTTTTCAGATCTAGCGAAATATCAAAGCGCGCTACCTTACGCGCTCACTTCAGTCTTCGGCGACCGTGCCCACTTCAACCAAGCGCAGTTCCCGGAGCTCGTGTCCGATATCGTTGCCATCATCTGAGCAAGGACCGGCCTTGCGCAGTACGCAGACTAGAGAACGACGAAGAGGAAGAAAGCGAGGGCTGCGAGGATTCGGTAGATGCCGAAGGGAATGAACGTGTGCTTCCGAACGTAGCTAAGGAGGAATCGGATCGAGAAGAACGCGACGATGAAGGATACGGCGAAGCCGATCGCTAAATTGCTGAAATCGGCAGAGGAGAAGGTCCCGGCGCTCTTGAGGAGATCGAGCCCGGTCGCAGCCAGCATGACCGGCACCGCGAGCAGGAACGAGAACTCGACTATGGCGACGCGACGGATGCCGACGATGAGCCCGCCCACGATAGTCGCTGCTGAGCGGGACACGCCAGGGATAATGGCAATCGCCTGGAACAGTCCCACGATTACCGCTTGCTTATAAGTAATAGCAGCGACGTCGGACTTCACCGTATTAGTGACATCGTATGTCACCATATCTCCGTTTTCGTTCTGGCTTTCAGAAGGATTAGTGACATTCGATATCACTATTTTCTTATACATGAGCTCGAAGACGATCAGGGCCACGCCGCCGATAGCGAGCGCCCACAGCACCACCTGCACGTTTCCGAGGAGATATTCCTTAGCGAAGCTATGCAACGCGAGACCGATGACGGCCGTCGGGATGAATGCTGCCGCTATCTTCTTCAGGATCCCGAAATCGAGGAGCGAGCGCCAATAGAGGAGCACGACCGCGAGGATGGCGCCAAGCTGGATGGCGATCTCGAACGACTTGAGGAATTCAGTGGAGGGAAGTCCCAGCAGCGTGCTCGCGAGGATCAGGTGTCCCGTCGAAGAGACCGGCAGGAATTCCGTGATTCCTTCCACGATGCCGAGAATAGCGCTGTCGAGCCAGGTCATGGGTGAAGTATATAGACTATTTATAAAAACTGAATTACTAGATAGGGCCTTGGTACTGAGGAAGGGAACGGAGGCGAAGCGTCTCTTTTCGTGTAGCGAACACGGGCCGTTCAGTTTCCGCCAACTTTCCGGAGGCGTAAGGAAACTGAACGTGGGACCCGTGGAGCGGAACGAAAAAGATACTTCGGTGCAGCGATTGAGCGCTGGTAACCCGCTTACGTAGTTACGTCCCCGTGACGAGGGTTGCCGTACGAGTTTTAAACGGTATTCTGAGACTATATGGCGATCGCCCTCTCTTCCCAGCTAGAAGCAGTGCTTTTCGCTTCAGGCGAACCCCTCGCAAAAGCCCGCCTCGCGAAGCTTTTCGATATCTCATCAGAGGAGATCGCTTCCGCGCTCGACGAGCTCCGGACCGCCCTTAGCGATCGCGGGCTCGCGCTCGTGGAGACCGAAGAGGAAGTCGAGCTGCGCACGAGTGCCGGCGCCTCCGAGGCGATAAAGCGCCTGCGTGAGAGCGAGCTTTCCCGCGACCTCGGAAAGGCCAGTCTCGAGACGCTCGCGCTCATCCTCTATAAGGGCAGCGTGACCCGGGGAGAGATCGACTGGGTTCGCGGCGTCAATTCCGGTGCTGCCGTGCGTGCGCTCTCGCTGCGCGGACTCGTCGAGCGCTATGAGGATCCGGCCGATAAGCGGCGCGCCCGGTATCGCGCTACCGTCGACGCCCTCTCGCATCTCGGAGTCGAGAAGCGCGAACAGCTTCCGCGCTATGCGGAACTGAGCGCCATGCTCGCGAGCGAAGAGGAGAAGGCCGCGCAGGCCATGGAAGCCGTTACCGATACCCTATGACCGCGCAGGAACCCAATCTCAAAGAGCTGATCCGCAAGCTGGAGAAGCGTCACCAGAAGAAGCAGGCCGCCACCGCGCTCCTGGCCGGAACCGCCGTACTCGGCCTGATGGTCATCATCTCTCCGCTCCTGATGCCCGAGCCGTCGCAGCCGCTCGTTAGCGCGCCGCCTCCGATAGTGCCTGTAGAAGGCCCGGATGCCTATGAGAAAGTGACGCTTCAAGGGAAATCAGCGATCGTATACGACCTCACGACCCATGAAGTCTTGTATGCCAAGAACAGCAAGTCCCAGCTCCCGCTCGCTTCTCTCACTAAGCTCCTCACCATCTATGCGGCAGCTGGCTCGCTCAAGCCTTCCTCTACGGTCGCTATCACGGACAGCGCCCTCGCGTCTGATGGCGAGAGCGGATTCTCCGCCGGCGAGACCTTCGCATTCGATGACCTGGCGAAGCTCGCGCTCGTAGCATCCTCAAACGACGCTACCGCGGCCATAGCGGAATCCGCGGCCATAGCGAAAGCGACCACTGGCAAGAATCTCCTCGCCAGCGCGGTGTCCGCCATGGGACTTTCCCAGACCTACGCGCTCAATGGCACCGGCCTCGACGAGAGCACGACGGTGTCCGGCGGCTACGGCTCCGCGTACGACGTGGCCACGCTCGCCGGCGCGCTCCTGGAGAAAGCTCCCGATATAGCGCACGCGACCATCGCTCCCTCATTCGCTATCCGTTCCAAGGAGGGGGTCGTGCATTCGCTTCCGAACACTAATCCTGACGTAGGCCTCATCCCGAACCTGCTACTCTCGAAGACCGGCTTCACTGACCTCGCGGGCGGCAACCTGGTCGTCGTATTCGATGCCGCTATCGGGCATCCGGTAGCAATCGTCGTACTCGGCTCTTCGCGCGAGGGACGGTTCCAGGACGTCGGGAAGCTCCTGTCGCTCACGCTCGACCACTTCGCAGGCATCGGTCCCCAGACGGCAGCTGCCTCCTCCGCCCTCTAATGCATGATGATCATCGACGCTGCCCGAGTCCTCATACCGTCAGTCGTCTCCTTCATCATAGGGATCGCGATGGCTCCGGTCCTCGCGCATTATCTCTATAAGTACAAGACGTGGAAGAAGAAGGGCGGAAAGGGAAAAGGCATGGGGGACGATACCGGGACCCCGCTATTCGATGAGCTGCATCGGGAAAGGGAAGTCTCGACGCCTCGCATGGGCGGCATCGTGGTATGGGGAGCGACGCTTTCTACCGCGCTCGGCATCTCGCTCTTCTCTCTCCTCTTCGGAGAGCCGTTCTCCTCTTTCGATTTCCTGAATCGCAGCCAGACATGGATTCCGCTCTTCGCGCTCGCGGTGGGCGCTGGCGTCGGGCTCATCGATGACATCCTGGAAGTGACGCGCAGCACGGGAGGGCTCGCGCTCAAGTACCGCCTGCTCGTGGTCGCTGCCCTGGGAAGCTTCGCGGGCTGGTGGTTCTACGCGAAGCTCGATGTCTCCTCGATCGGCATGCCGTTCCTAGGTCCCATCGACCTCGGTCCCTGGTTCGTCCTCTTCTTCGTGTTCGTCACGCTCGCGCTCTACGCGGGCGGAATCATCGACGGCATCGACGGCCTCGCTGGCGGCGTGTTCGCGATCATCTTCATGACCTATGCGGGAATCGCGTTCGCCCAGGAACAGACAGCCCTCGCCGCTTTCGCGGCGACCGTCTCCGGAGCCCTCTTCGCTTTCCTCTGGTTCAATATCCCGCCGGCCCGGTTCTATTTATCCGAGACCGGCACCATGGCGCTCACCGTAGCCCTTTCCATAACCGCATTCTCCGCGGACGTGCTCGGCGACGGGGTGGGCGTCGCGGTCCTTCCTATCATCGCGCTCCCGCTCACCGTGACCGTGGCTACTACGGTCCTCCAGACCATCGCGAAGAAGGTCTTCAAGAAGAAGCTCTTCCATATCGCGCCGATCCATCACCACTTCGAAGCGATGGGATGGCCCGCCTACAAGGTGACCATGCGCTACTGGGTCATCACCATCATCGCCGGCATATTCGGTCTCGC
>CAYWEI010000001.1:0-43238 GCA_964457265.1 uncultured Candidatus Saccharibacteria bacterium | reverse complement strand
CAGGAGTATATAGTGGCGCCAAGCATCTTTAGCCGAAAGGAGGTACCGATGCGTGCTCTTAGACTGAAATACGAGCCAAGGATCCAGGAAGACCTGAAGAAAGTCGCGAGCGACAGTACGCGATGGCGCCTCAACCCGAGACAGGCAGGCAAGGTGACTTTCCCGAGGGATAGCGTCCTCCAGGAACTGTTCGCGAAGCATCTTCCGGGCATCGGTCCGCTTGAGATCGTCGCACGCCATGAAAGCGAGCTCCTGATCGACCTGCCGAAAGGGACGAGCCCGGAGACTCGCCAATCATTCCTGAAAGCCATCGAGTCCCTGACCTCATAAAACCTAGGAGCAGCTGCCATCACTGGCAGCTGCGTTTCGTTCATTCCGGCCTCGATGATATAGAATAGACACACATGAGATTATCCGGAGACCGAGTATTCGCCCTCATCGTCGCAATCCTCGTCATCGGAGGGGCCGCCATATTCCTCTCGGCCGCTCTCGGGCTCCTTGCGCGCGAAGGCTCCTCGATAGGGCGTCTCGCCATCACGCAGCTCGTGCTCGGCCTCATCCCGGGCGTCATAGCTATCATAGGGATAAGGTTCGCGCCGCCGGAATGGATCCAGAAGGCGGTCATACCATTCTATATATGCGCACTGCTGCTTACGGCGGCAGTATTCATCCCCGGCGTAGGCATGCACGCAGGAGGGGCTACGCGCTGGATCGCACTAGGGCCCATTACCGTGCAGCCCGCAGAGTTCCTGAAGCCCGCCGTGATAATGATGCTTGCGCTCTTCCTGGCGCAAGCGAAAGACAAGCTTAAGGATTTCAAGCACGGACTCATCCCGTTCGCCCTCATCGTCGGCATTCCATCCTTGCTTCTTCTCGCGCAGCCGAACACGTCGACTACGCTCATCATCGGAGCGACTTCCGCCGCGCTCTATTTCCTCGCGGGAGCGAAGTGGCGGGATTTCGCCATCCTGCTCGTGATGGCGCTCATCGTGCTCGGAGGACTGGTCGCTACCCGCCCGTACCTCATGAGCCGTGTCGCGACTTTCATACACCCCGAGCATGACGGGCTCGGCAGCGGATACCAGATCCAGCAGTCTCTGATCGCCGTCGGTTCAGGCCAGCTCCTGGGACGCGGGTTCGGGCAGAGCGCCCAGAAATACAATTATCTTCCGGAGCCGGTAGGCGACTCGGTCTTCGCGGTCTACGCGGAAGAGTTCGGATTCCTGGGCGCCGTCTTGCTCGTGCTCCTGTTCCTCGCGTTCGCCACGCGCGGCTTCACGATAGCCGCGCAAGCGAGCAACGCCTTCGGTTCGTACGCCGCGACCGGCCTCACGCTCCTCATCACGCTCTCGGCCTTCATGAACATCGGCGCCATGCTCGGCATCATGCCGCTCACCGGCCTGCCGCTCCCGTTCGTCTCTCATGGAGGCACCGCGCTCCTCGCTACGCTCGCTACCGTGGGCATCATATTCAACATCGCCGCGCACCGGACCAAACGACGCACGTAGAGGCCTGGCTTATGCTAGTATCTAGCTATTAGGCTATGAAAATCGTTTTCACGGGCGGCGGTACGGGCGGCCATTTCTATCCCATCATCGCGATCGCGCAAGCGGTGCGAGAGCTTTGCAGCGAACGGAACCTGCTCACTCCTACGCTCTATTACATCGCTGACAAGCCCTACGACGAGGCGGTCCTCTTCGCGAACGACATAATCTTCATCCAAGCACCCGCAGGGAAGCTCCGTCGCTATGTCTCGTTCTCTAATTTCACCGATATCTTCGTGACGCTTACCGGCGTGATGAAATGCTTCTTCATTCTTCTCAAGCTTTACCCGGACGTGGTTATCTCGAAGGGCGGCTACGCGAGCGTGCCGACCGCGCTCGCCGCATCGCTTCTGCGGCTCCCGCTCATCATCCATGAGTCGGACTCCCGTCCGGGACGCGCCAACCTCCTGGTCGCGAAAAGCGCCACGCGTATCGGTGTCGCATTCGAGAGCGCGATCGCCTCGTTTCCCGAGAAAGTCCGCGGGAAGATAGCCAGGATAGGCATCCCTATCCGCAAGGAGCTCATGCGCCTCCCGCCCAAGGATGAGGCGAAGGCAGCTCTCGCGCTCGACCCTGTGCCTACCGTGCTCATCATGGGAGGATCGCTGGGTTCCAAGCGCATCAATGAGACGGTGCTCGACGGGCTTTCCGATATGGTCTCCTTCGCTAACGTGATTCATCAGACCGGCAAGGATCACTACGAAAGCATTTCGAGCACCGCCAACGTCATCCTGAGCAAGAATCCGAACAAGGGACGGTATCATCCGCACCCGTATCTGAACGCAGAGAGCATCGTGCGGTCCGCGAGCGCCGCTGATGTCGTCATCGCTCGCGCAGGCTCGACCACCATCACCGAGCTCGCGATCTGGGCGAAGCCTGCGATCCTCGTGCCGATTCCTGAGTCCGTGAGCCATGACCAGCGATCGAATGCATACTCGTATGCCCAGACGGGCGCTGCCGTCGTGCTCGAGGAGGGGAACATGACGCCGCACGTGCTCGCCAGCGAAGCACGTCGCATCAGCAGCACTCCTGACATCGCGAATCGCATGAGCGCCAGCGCTGCCGGGTTCGCAAACCCCGCCGCAGCTCACATAATCGCGGAAGAGGCGATCCGCATCTCTCTTTCCCACGAGAGCAAATAATTATGACCGTCCGTACACGATTCGCTCCCAGTCCTACCGGCTTCATGCATGTCGGTGGCGTCCGCACCGCCCTCTATTCCTGGCTCTACGCCCGCAAGCACGGCGGCCAATTCATCCTGAGGCTCGAAGACACCGATAAGGCGCGCGAGGTGGAGGGGTCCATCGGCCATATCATGGAGTGCCTCAAGTGGCTGGGCATCGAGTGGGACGAGAGCATCGATATCGGCGGACCGTACGCGCCCTATCTCCAATCCGCCCGCCTCGATTCCTACCGGACATACGCGCGCAAGCTCCTCGATGCCGGCTTCGCGTATCCGGACCCTTATACCGAAGAGGAAGTAGAGGCTTTCCGTCAGAAGGCCGAGGATGAGAAGCGACCCTTCCTTTACCGGAATCATCGCCCGGAAACGGAGATGGAATGGGACGGAACCCGGACCCTCAGATTCAAGACGCCGGTCATAAAGCGCTACGAATGGGACGATGCTATCCGTGGCCCGCTCTCAGCCGGCGAGGAGGCGCTCGACGATTTCATACTCATAAAGGGGGATGGCTATCCGACGTATAACTTCGCGCATGTCATAGACGACATCGAGATGAAGATAACCCACGTCATGCGAGGCGAAGAGTTCATCTCATCGACGCCGAAATTCCTCTCGCTGTACGACGCGCTTGAGCATGCTCCGCCGGTATTCGCGACCATGCCTGTCATTCTCGCGGCCGATGGCAAGAAGAAGCTAGGGAAGCGCGATGGCGCGAAGGATCTTCTCGAATACCGCGCGGAAGGCTATCTTCCGGAAGCTATGGTGAACTTCCTCGCGCTCCTCGGATGGAATCCGGGCACCGAGCAGGAGATATTCGCTATCCCCGAGCTCATAGGCGCATTCGACCTCTCCCGCGTGCAGAGGTCGGGCGCACGTTTCGACGAGGAGAAGCTGCTCTTCATGAACCGCGAGCATATGCGCATGCTCTCTGACGAGGCATTCATGGCACGAGGTGATTTCGCAGTATCGGATCCCGAGCGACTCCGCAAGGCGTTGCCGCTCCTGAAAGAGCGTTCGCACACCTTCCTCGAGGCGAGGAACATGCTAGACGGAGAGCTATCGTGCCTATTCGTGAAGCCTGAGCTCCAGGCGGCGATGCTCGTCGCTAAGGAACCGACCGGTCGCAACGGCCTTACCAAGGAAGCGCTTCGGACGTGCCTGGCACTCGTGCAGGAGCTTCCCGAGGACGTCTCGATGGAAGATGCTAAGACGCATCTCATGACCTTCGCGGATAGCCAGGAAGCACTCGGGAAGGGCGGGCGCGGCGGCGTGCTCTGGCCCCTCAGGTACGCTCTCTCCGGCAGCGAGCGCTCTCCTGATCCGTTCACCCTCATCTATATCCTCGGTCCTAAGGAATCCACAGAACGTATCAGTTCCGCGCTCCAAGCGCTTTCTGATATACTCGGATAGATGCAGAAGTTCCGCTCATCTCTCGTACTTTTCTTCCTTCTGCTGGGCGCGCTCGGCATCATGAGCGCAGTTCCGGCCGATGCGTTCGCGCAGACTGCCGACGAGATAAAAGCGCAGATCGACGCGCAGAACGCGAAGATCAAAGCTATCGAGGATGAGATCGCGGAATATCAGAAGACGCTCAACGTCATCGGCACGCAGAAGCAGACGCTTCAGACCGCGATAAAGACGCTCGACGTCTCCCGCCAGCAGACGAGCGCTCAGATAAATCTGACCCAGAGCAATATATCGAACACCAATCTCAAGCTCGAGAAGCTTTCGTACGACATCCAGGATACCGAGCAGCTGATCGCTCTCGATCATCGCACGCTCGGCCGTTCTCTCCGCGATATGGCCGAGATCGGAGACGCGTCTCTCATCGAGCAGATCTTCTCCGCCGATAGCCTTGCCGACGCCTGGGTAAGAGTCGATGACGCAGCCGCCATGAATTCCGCGCTCAAGGCGAGCGTCGCGAACCTCTCATCAGCAAAGGATGCTCTTACGCACCAGCATGAAGACGTGAACACCAAGAAGAAGGATCTCACCTCGCTCCAGAGCGAGCTCAGCAACCAGAAGAAGTCGCTCGATATCGCCAAATCGGAAAAGGATAAGCTGCTCACTCAGACCAAGAACCAGGAGAGCAGCTACCAGTCCATCATTGCGAACAAGCGCGCCCAGCAGAAGGCGTTCGAAGCCGAGCTCTCGAGCCTCGAGAACAGCCTCAAGTCAGTGGGACAGGGGGCAGCGCCCACATCCCAGACCGGCATCCTCGCGTGGCCGTACTCCGCAGCATTCGCCCAGTCCTGTCTAGGGAAGGCAGGCGCGCTCGGCAACTCCCACTGCATCACGCAGTATTTCGGAAACACCGCCTTCGCGACCGCGAACGCGCAGATCTATAACGGCTCGGGACATAATGCCATCGACATCGGCATGCCCACGGGAACCCCGCTTCAGGCAGCGCTCGGCGGCACCGTACTCGGCACCGGCAACACTGACTCTGCCCCTGGCTGCCTTTCATTCGGGAAGTGGGTAGTGATAAAGCATGCGAACGGGCTCGCGACGCTCTACGCGCACCTCTCTTCGATCGCCGTCTCAAGCGGCCAATCGGTCACCACGGGGCAAGTCATCGGGAACTCAGGCATGACCGGGTACGCCACAGGTCCGCATCTCCACTTCGGCGTATACGTCGCTTCAGGCATCCAGATCATGACCCTTGCGCAGTACCGCGGTGCCACCACTCCGTGCGCCAACGCGAGCATGCCGGTAGCGCCGAAGGACGCATATCTCAACCCGATGTCGTATCTGTAGAAGGTCCGGCACTTACTCTGCCAGCTAATAGAGCATACGAATACGAAATGGACAGTGAGTAATTAGCCAACGGGGCCAATATGTTTTGTTGATTGACAATTTTATATAACATGCTACTATGATATATAGACTTGAAAACAAGGAAACCGATTCATGCGCAAGGTAACCGGAATTGCTATTCTGTCGCTCATGGCTGCAGCCTGCAACGACGACCCTGGTCCGAAATCTCCTGCTCCACCGCCGGGAGCTGAGTTGCTCGATAGCAAATTGCCACGGATGCAAGTGGCTGATGCTAAAGAGCGCGATGCCATTGATAAATTTAAGATTAGGATCGGCATAAGCTATCACGGCACGATCTATAGCTGCCAGTATGTCGACGAAGGTGTCGTCCTACTGCGCAGTAAGGACGGCGGGCTCTACCGCATCAAAAGCACTGAATTCGAGCGCTTCGGAAAAAGTTCCCGTCGGTACAAGAGCTACACGCTCGAACCTTGGTGGGGAAGCGATACTGAACTCAGGTTAACAACGGAGGAAACGGATACGCTACGGTGGAGTAATTTCACGAGCGTGCTGTGTCCTGAGGACGGCGCCACATACGACCGCGCGTGGCGGACTTACCGCTTCAGTCGTACCCTGTAACGCATTATCTCTTCGAATGGGCGCCGCACACTCTGCGGCGCCCACCTTTTTTATAAGGGTTCATGAAAACCGAGTTACTACTAGGACGGTTCCAACATCGTCTCAGACTGCCAGCATCAGGCACGCTGTATACTAATGATCTAAACCTAACCGTATTCCTTATGAGCTCGATGGAATCATTTCGTGCACCAAGTCCTACGGAGGGACCGGAGAATTTTGAGCAGAAGATGCAGGCAGCTTATTTAGTTCCTATGAATACAGCGCTCAATGGAATGCGCGACCTTCTTCCGAATCTCGATCCGGCAAGTAGAGTTGCCGACCTCCTCGAAGATGCGTTCTATGAAATAAACACAATGCCGGCAGAAAACATGGACGAAGCGGAGCTGAAAAGTAATCTCGAGAATTTCGAGCGAATCGTAGTGGATATGCAAGCAGCAACTAATCCTGAAGAAGCATACGCGCTAGCCTTGAAGGGACTTGAGGGTAATTCTTAGGAGGTGGTAAGAGTCGTTCCAACATCGTCCCAAATTGCCACCCCCTTTCTAAACGGTAATAAATAAGAAAAGCCGTCCTCCAACGACCTTTCGTTGTGGACGGCATGAGTGCCTCAGTGCGGTGTCGCAAGCGCGACGCTGAGGTTCTTATCGCGAGCTCCTTCTGCGATAGCCTCGATTGCGGCCGGGATATCCGTAGCATAGACGCGGACTTCCTGATGCGAGGTATTGTCGCGTATCGAAAGCAGTATCGATGCGCCATCCTGAGTGATCTTTACGCGCCTGTGCCCGTTAGCTGATTTCAACCCGGTTTTTATGTAACCGAGCGAGATCCGTGTCACCTCTGGGCATTTGCTTGCGATGTCGCAGACAATGACCGCTGCAGGGATGAGGGTACTATGGCTGCCGGCATACTTTCCGCCCGCACGCGTCTCTTTTGACATGGTGCACCTCCTCGGATTACTTTACATATTTTTATACGTATGTCAATTATCTCTCAGGCTCGTAGTGATATACTTATCCTATGAAAAAGATCACCCGCATCGCGCCTGAATCATTATCGAAAGTGTTCGGCATACTGTACTCCATCCTAGGGCTTATCGGCGGAGCCATCATCAGCTTCATCTCGGTAGTCGCTGCATTGAGCGGGGAGCTCAATGGATGGTTCGGCATCGCTGCCATCGCCTTCCTTCCGATCCTCTACGGAGTGATGGGTCTGGTGTTCGGGTATGTCACCGCCTTCCTCTACAATTATGCCGCGAAGAAGGTGGGCGGCATCGAGCTCGACATCGAGTAGGGAACCGCAGAAGAGCCGGGGTTGTGTTCACAGCATCTCTTCATGTTCGTACCTTTATACTCCTGGAAACATGCATTATTTCTTCGACTTCGATCGGACCGTCTTCGATACGGAGTCCTTCAAGCGGGCCGTGGCGAAGCGCCCGGGTCTCGGTGAGCTCGCGAGCCAGCTAGGCGATGCCATCAAGGAAGCGGTGAGCCCCGCGCGCGCTCTTTCCAAGCGGCGGATCTTCAGCCGGACGCTCGGCACGTATCTCAGCCATGGACGGTTCGGGTTCAGCGGACACGAACTCAAGAGCTATCTCTATCCCGATGCCGTCGCGTTCTTCGCTGCCCACCCCAAGGAATGCACCATTGTGACCTACGGAGTCCGCGCATTCATCACCGCGAAAGTGACGAATGCCCTTACCGACGTTCCCTTGAACGACATCGTGTACACGCATCAGAAGAAAGGCCGGACTATAAAGCGGCTGTGCGAAGGCCACGCCGGGCCATTCGTATTCGTAGATGACGCCGTCTTCCAGCTCGCGTCCGTCGCTCGCGTATGTCCCGATGTGAAGATCCTCGAGATCCGCCGGGATGGCGGAAAAGGAGACGGCCGCTGGCCGGTCCTCCGTTCGTTCGATGAGCTTACTTAAGTCTTCACTCGGCTCCTGACATATTCTTCCTATGGCTATCATCGATTTCTCTACCGCGCGCATCGCCGCCATTCTCAATACCGCCAGCGGGAGCTGCGACCTCTCTTCCGAAGAGAAAGTGCGTGCACTCCTGACTGAAGCCGGCATCACGGACCCCAAGCTCTGGTGCGGAGGAGCCGATCATATGGAGCAGGCATTCTCTGAAGCCGTCCGCATGAAGCCTGATGTCCTTATCGTGCTCGGGGGAGACGGGACTATCCGGACCGGAGCCGAAGCATGCGACAGCAGCGGACCGCTCCTTATCCCGCTCCCGGGCGGGACCATGAACATGCTTCCGAAGGCATTCTATGGGGACCGCACCTGGGAGGAAGCGCTCCGCGAGACCCTCGCGCATCCTCAGGTGAAATCCGTGTCGGGCGCCAGCGCCAACGGGTACCAATTCTTTATCGCCGCTATCGCGGGAGGGCCTGCCCTCTGGGCGCAGGCACGAGAGGCATTGCGCGAGGGCGATCTTCAAGCGGCGGCAGAGAAAGGCGCTGTGGCATTCCAGAATATGTTCGCCACGAAAGTGAAATATGGATTCTCGGAAGAGAACCGCGGGGAAGCCGACGCCGTGACCGTCATCTGTCCGCTCATCTCGGAAGAGATGGAGGAGACGGAGCGAGCTTTGGAGGCTGCCGTCATAACGGTGGAGAATGCCGGAGAAGTCCTGGGCCTGGCCGCATCCGGCGCCTTCGGCAAATGGCGCGAAGACAAGCATGTCATGGTCACGAAAACGAAGGCAGTTACGCTCGAAGCGGATGAAGAGATACCGCTCATACTGGACGGGGAGACCATGGATCTCGGAAAGAAGGTAAGGATCGAGTTCGTGCCGGAAGCCTTCAAGGCTCTGGTACCGCGGCCGTTCATAGGAAATGAACCGCGTGACTCAGACCTTTCTTAAGACAAAAGGTTCGATACCACAAAACTCGCAGAGGTATACAATGCGGAATAAGTCACATGAAGCTTTTACTTCCTTCTGAACGTTATAAAGAATCATATATCGAGGCGCTTAGCGCTTATCACGAGGAAGGTTTGCTGGTTGATAAGAATCTCGATAAGATTTCTGCCAACTTCACGCACTTCATAGAGACTGAATTAAGCCAATCTGAAGGGAAGAATCTTCCAGAAGGGTATGTGCCCCAGACAACACTGTGGCTTATTGACCACGAGGAGTACATCGGTACGGTTCGGATCAGACACGAACTCAATGAGTACTTGAAAAAGATTGGCGGGCATATTGGTTACGAAATCAAACCCGCGGAACGGCGAAAAGGATACGGTTCGGAAATTCTGCGTCGCTCGCTTCCGCACGCAAAAGAGCTAGGGCTCGAGCGTGTCTTGCTTACCTGTGACTCTACTAACCTTGGATCAAGAAAAATCATAGAAGCTAATGGCGGAGTCTTCGAGAAAGAAGCCCAGATAAAGGAAGCGGGACCATCGACACTCTATTTCTGGATAAATACTTAACGCCATACACCGGGGAGGATCTTCTCTCTCTTGAAGTACTCCACCTGATGCAGCCGGCGCAACGCGAGCGTCCGGGTCAGGTACGGCCCGCCGAGATTCCGTCCCGTCTCTGATAGGACATAGTATCCATCTTTCAGTTTGCGGATCATCAGCGAATGGTACGTACGGGCGCCTTAAAGGATCGTGAAGCCCTCACGGTATACTTTCGGGATGAGTAATAAGACCGATATCCTGGGCGTAGATGTGGGAGGAGTGATTCTCGATTTCATTCCGTACGCGGATACAGAATTGGATTTCAGATCAGATAACTACTTGCAGACTCCCATGATCGAGGGAGCTGTCGAATCATTAGCAGAATTGAACCGAGAAAGGTTCGCCGGAAACGTGTACCTCGTCTCCCGCAGCGGAAGCTACGGACCGGCCCGTACCATCGAATGGCTCGAGCATCATGATTTCTTCCGACGGACAGGCATACCGAAGGATTTCTTCTTCAACTGCTCGCAACGGGAAGAGAAGGCAGGTATCTGCAGCAAGCTCGGCATCACCCATTTCGTGGATGACCGCGCCGAAGTGCTCAGCCATCTCATCGGCATCGTCCCGAACTTGTACCGATTCCGGTCCTTGGACGAGAACCCTGAGGAGTTCGCGCACGTGCTCCCTCACGTGACATCCGTCACTACCTGGAGGGAAGTGCTCGAGGACTTGCGGACTAGTCGGTAGGCGGCTTCGGCGAGGGCACATCGCGGACGCGCCAGAGGACGCGCGAAGCGAAAGAACGGTGCGGAGACCAGCGCACGGCGATAGCTTCGAGCTCGCGGATATGCACATCCTTGGGCAATCCGTACAGCGTCTCGATCGCTCGCCGGAGCCCCAGATCTCCCGGGGAGAAGACATCGTCGCGCTCGAGCGCGAACATGAGGAACATCTCCGCCGTCCATCGGCCGATACCCCAGATCGCAGAGAGCTTGGCGATAGCCTCCTCTTCAGGAACCTTGCGGAGGGCAGAGAGGTCGAGCGCGCCTGCCAGGACCGCAGCCGACAATTCCTTGAGCGACTTCGCCTTAGCGGCCGAGAGCCCGGCCTTGCGCAAGGAAGGGAGACGCAGCTTCCTGATCGCTTCCGGAGTCACCTCGCCGCCGCAGGCAGCCTTAAGGCGGCCCCAGATAGTATCGGCAGCTTTCGTCGAGAGCTGCTGCCCGGTCACCGCTCCTGCGAGCGCCTCGAACAGCTGCTGGTAGCTGCGCCGATGACTCTTCCGCCTACCCAACTCTTCCGCATGGGGAAGAGCCGCAGCATGCAGGATAGGATCCGCTTCCTTGAAATGGAGCATCGCGGCCACATGCTTGCTCGGCTTACGTTCTTTCCCAGCGCTCTTCTTGACGGTCATGCGCGTAGTATACTGTCCTTCATGGTCCGATTCATCATCCTGATCCTCATACTCATCGTCGCCCTTTCGTATTTCGGCATATCCATACGCCATGTCGTCGAATCGCCGACCGGGCAGGATAACTTCGCCTTCGTATGGATGTACGTTAAGGATGGCTGGGACATAATCGTCTCCGCAGCAGCCACGTTCCTCAAGGCCATACAGAACACCGTCTCATAATCACGTACCTATGGAAAACAAAGAAAAAGACCCTATATCCGTCGTCATGCCTGCAGATTCGAGAGCGCACTTCGTGAACGCCACCCAGGTCACGGTCTCCGACGATTCAGTCATCATCCAGTTCGCGTATGTGCGGCCTAATACCAAGAGCGGGCAGCTGGTCTCGGAGATAGCCCTTTCGCCGAAGCACGCGATCGATTTCAGCCGTGCGCTCGACGCTACCATCAAGCAGCATTTCACCCGTCATCTGGAGACTCCGAGCGAATCATAGGCGTTCTTTCTGTACGACTTTCTTCATAAATAATGAAGACTTCATAATCTTCATGAGCACTTCATGCATGAATGAGTATCATATACGAGTAAGACTAATTAATTCACGTTACATGAAAAAGGTACTTCTCAGTGTTTTCGCTCTTGCGGCAGTCGTCGCAGTACCGGCTGCCACCATGGCGGCTACGTACGCATACGTAAACACGACCGGCGAGGTCAGGACGACGGAAGCCGCTTCGGCATCCCAGGCGCTCATGACCGCTCCGAACCTAGGCGTTCACAGCGGCGTTATGCTCATCGAGGACGCATCGGATCCTATCGTCGGCGACCAGGTCGGCGGAGTCTAATCTCCCTTAGATCACAAAAACTGAAAGCGGCTCCCGCGAGGGAGCCGCGTTGCTTTTTTATTCATGCAGCGCCCATCCGCTATAGTGTTTATTTGTAGTCTTGTGCGTAACCTCACTCCTCATGCCATACCCACGCATCCCAGCTCTCGGCGCAACGCTCGTGCTGTGCACGGCACTCATTGTGCCAGCGCAAGCCCAGGCAGCATCAAGCGCTCCCTCATGCTCGCTTTCCGTAACCACCCGTAACGGCACGATCGACATAGCTAAGAAAGGGAAGATCCTCATCAACGAAGGCGATTCTGTTCGCATCGATTGGGAGAGCAAGAACGCCAAGCTCGCGACTGGTTCCCAGAAAGGTCCGATAACTCTCGACGGGACCGCATCGTTCACGCCGAAGAAGACTACGGTCTATGCCTATCGCTTCGCTTCCGGCAGCCGCAAGGCGGACTGCTCGTTCACTGCCTATCTAGCGAACGCCACCATCGACAAGGCTTCACTCGCGACTGCGGCATCGAAGCCTGTCCTCAAGGGTACGGCGAAAGGCACCAAGACGGTGCGGGTCATCATCCGGAGCAGCGATGGAGATGACATCCTGTATTCTGGCAAGGACGTGAAAGTGAAGAGAGGGAAGTGGGAAGTGAAGGTGCCTGAGTCGTTCGATGACGGCAGCTACAAAGTGGAGGTGCTAGGCGCGAAGGATCTGAAACTGAATACGCTCGTCACCGGCAACCTCACCATCGGTAAGGCGGTCGCGAACAGCGCATCCTCCTTCTCGGTCTCCATGATACCGCTCCTGTTCGGAGGCACGGCGCAGGCCGGCAGCTCAGTCCCTGTCACGTACCTCAAGGTGACGAACAGGAGCACGGAGTCCTCGACCATGAACGGCATCGTGCTCAAGCAGAACGGCACGGCCCCGGTAGGCTCAGTGATCGGATTCACCACCAGCGACGACAAAGGCGGGTCGGTAGGCGCCATCGGCGGAATCGAAGGATCGACGCCATTCGGAAAGACAGGCACTGCGTTCGTCCCTCTCGCCGCGACATTCTCGCCCGGACAGTTCCGCATCTTCACTATCAAGGCGATGGTGAGCAAGAGCGCATCCGCATCCGCAGGCAAGAGTCTCATGCTGGACGTTGCATCCCTTGATACCGACGGAACGGTCGCAGGGTCCTTCCCGATCCGCGGAACCACCTGGACTCTCGCGTATTAAGGCTGAGTCATAGGATGACAGGAAGGACGGCATGAACGCCGTCCTTTTCCTTATCTTGCTCAGTCGAATGATGCGGTTCCCATCTTCGCGTTCTCGTAGGGGAGCAGCTTCGCCCGTACGTCCCGGCGTAGCAGGTGCTTGCTGAGGATCTTGTAGGAATCGTAGTCGAACTCCGAATCTATCTCCTGCTCGTCGTAGCCGTCCGCGGTATAGGAAAGCGTCTTCAGTATCCGCCATCGATCGATGACGTATACGATGCCCTCGTCGGCGCTCGGATCCTCAGGAAGCATGACCGGACCCTGGAAAGGCCACGACCGGATGCGCCGCTTATCGAACGCCTGACGGAAGCGCTCGTTGTACGCCTGTGCCGCTTCCTTGCCTACGCAGGCTCCCGAGCACTTCCCGAGCTGGTACGGAAAGCAAGGACCCGTCCCGCGTTCGAGACCGAGCAGCTTCGGGCAGAGATTCCATTCCTTCATGGCTTCCTTGAGCGATCGGGTGCCTTGGGCCTTCGTGCGGAACACGCCCTCCGTATTCCCGAAATCCGATTCATCGAGCTCACCGTCATGATACGCGATAGAGGCACGCATATAGCCGCCTTCATCTATGCTCGAAGTTATAACCGCAAGCTTCTTAGCCTTGCGCAGCTTGCGGTTATAGAGCGGCAGGAGCTCCTTGATGAGGAGAGATTCCCGGAGGAGCGCCGAGAGCTCGCCGCTGGTCGCCTCATGCTCTACGTAGGACGTTTCCTCGCACATGACGCGCTCCTTGCCCGAGAGATGGTCTCCGGAAAAATGCGAGAGGACGCGCGTCCTGATATCTATGCTCTTTCCTACATAGAGCACTTCGTCGTCTTTCCCATAGAAGATATAGACGCCAGGCGCGTGCGGGAGGTCCTTCACGATAGCGGGATCGAGCAGGGGAGGCAAGGTGTGGTTCCCTAGCACGTGCGCGATCGCTTCCTTGACGCGCTCGATAGGGTGATCCCTGCCGGCTGCCACGAGGAAATCGACGAGCGCCCGCGCGTCATCGAATGCCCGGTGCCGGTTCTCCATCGGGAGACTGTGCCGCCGTATGAGCGCATCGAGGTTGTGCGCTTTCTCATGGGCATACAGCCTACGGGAGACTCGAACCGTGCAGAGCGTCTTCGCGTTCCAGCGGATGCCTAGGCGCCTGAACTCGCTCTTCACGAAAGAGTAATCGAATCGTGCGTTATGCGCCACGAAGACCGCATCGCGCAGGAGCTCTTCGATTCGTCCCGACACCTGCTCGAAACGGGGCGCTCCTGTAAGGTCATGATCCTCGATGCCCGTTATCGTCGTTATGATGGGACTCAAGGGTCCCGAAGGCCGTATGAGCGTCTGGAACGTATCCGTGATGATGCCGTCCTCGACACGGATGATGCCGATCTCGATTATCTGTCCGTATGTCGCGCTCGTACCGGTCGTCTCGACGTCGACGACCGCATAGGTGCCGCCCGTGAGGCTTTCGATCGTCGATGAGTCCGGGGCAGGCATAGGTACAGAGATGACTGAACACAGTTTACTAAATATTTTCGAACTTGTGTATGTTGTGTGGAAAAATGAGCATGTTGTGTGTTGTCCTTCTGCGACTCGGTGCTATGATTCATCTATGACTCGGCTCGTATCGCTCACTCCCGCTCAGAAGGAGACGCTCACCATCATCGAGCGCCATACGAAGAAGCATGGCCAGGCGCCGACTATCACGGAGATGCGCGACATGCTCAAGCTCCGCTCGCTACGCAGCGTCACTCAACGCATCGAAGGACTCGAGAAGAAGGGCCTCATCAAACGCGACCGTTTCCAGCACCGGGGCATCACCCTCATCGAAGGCGTAGCGCGCCAGATGTCCTCTGACCTCATCCAGGTACCCGTAATCGCTTCGGCCGGCTGCGACGCCATGGAAGTGTTCGCGGACAGCCAGTTCGGCGAGTACATCATGGTCGAACGCAGCCTCATCAAGGGACATACCCCGAGCATGAATATCGCCGCGGTCCGCGCGATAGGGGATAGCATGCAGGACGCCGGCATCCACAGCGGGGACTACGTCATCGTGGAGGTGACCGGACAAGTCGAGAATGGCGATCGCGTGGTCGCGATCCTGGGCAACATGGCAGTCATCAAGAGGTTCGACCGCGTGGATGAGGTGGTCTATCTGAACCCTGAGAACAGCTATGGCACCTATCATCCTATCGTCGTCCGCGAAGAGGATTCCCGGATCTTCGGGAAGGTCCTCAGCATCATTCCCGGGACCGAATGGGTAGAGGACATCAAAATCGAGTACTACACCGAGTACGAGCAGGGCCGCAAATAGGAGATTACGCTATGGAACTTCCTAAAGTAATCTCCACCTATCTCGTGGCGAAGAATGACCGCGACCCCGTGACCATGCTCAGATGCTTCGCTCCTGGCGCCGTGGTCCATGACGCAGGAACTGACATCGTAGGTATCGAGAATATCCGGATATGGATTGCGACTGCGAACAAGGACGACGGGCTTACCGTCATGCCTAAGTACGTCATACGGCAGGGCACCGACATCACCGTCACTGCGGACGTGTTCGGCGACTTTCCCGGAAGCCCGAGCGCCTTCGACTACCATTTCACTCTCGAGCGCCAGAAGATCGCCTCGCTTTCCGTGAACCGCGCGAAGGACGCAGACGCGCTCTCGAATTAATTAATCCCTCACGATTCCTCCTGTTTACTAGGGAGTAACCATGGCCAGACGGAAAGGAGCGGATATATTCATCGGCACATCCGGCTGGCATTACGACCATTGGAACGGCATCTTCTATCCCGCAGAGATACAGGGATATAACGAGCTGAGATTCTTTTCCGAGCACTTCTCGACCGTCGAGAATAACTCGTCGTTCTATCGCATCAGCAAGGAATCGACTTACAAGACCTGGTCCCGCATGACCCCGGAAGACTTCCGCTTCTCGCTGAAGCTGAACAAGCTCATCACGCACGTGAACCGCCTTGAGCTTACCCCTGAAGTGAAAGAACGGTGCGAGTACATACTGGAGTCGACGCAGGTGCTCGAGAGCAAGCTCGGCGCGATCGTGATCCAGCTTCCCCCGAGCTTCGCGTTCGATCTGAAAAGAATGGACAAGTTCCTGACGTTCTTCACGAAGACGGCCCGGAAGAAGAAATTTCCGCCTGATATCGCGATCGAATTCCGGCATGCCCGCTGGTTCACTGAGGAAACGTTCGCGCTTCTCACGAAGCATAACGTCGCTCTCGTCGCGGCGAATTCTTCGCGATATCCTGGCGTCCGGGAAGTCACGGCCGACATCGCCTATATCAGGCTGCATGGTCCGGAGAAGCTGTTCGCTTCCCGCTATTCTGCCGAACAGCTTCGCGAGTGGGACGAATACATACGGAAGATCGCGAAGAAGACGAAACGGATCTACGTCTATTTCAATAACGACTTCCACGGCTACGCGCTCGAGAACGCGAAAGAGCTCGCGAAGCTTACGGAAGCGGCGTGAACGAGAAATCGCTGATCACTACCCGCTGCTCATGCTGAGCTTTCTTCCCGCGATAGAGCCAGAGATTGAGTATGAAACGAGCGACGTCAGGCGACATGATGCCGGGTCCAGGGTATCTCTCGGAGGCGACTCGTATGGCTCCTTCGGATCCGCTCTCATATACCGCGAAGATGACTTCCTCGGGCTTCCATTCGATCTCGTATATGGCGGCCCCTTGAGGCACGGGGAATTCGAGCACGTTCCCTTGGACCGACCCTGGCTGGATCACGAACTGTCCGAGCCCCCGGCCGACCATGGCAGGCGAGACCTCGATATCGATCTCCTGCATATCATCTTCGTACAGGAACGCCGCGAACACGGCATGCTTCTCGATGACGGAGAGGGGAGTCGCGACCGATACTCGATAGGTGCCGTATCCGAGAGGGGACGCGAGCATCGCTTCAGAGCACTTCCACACGCCGTCCTGCTGCCATAGGGAAAGATGCAAGCCCTCTTCATCCACGTATACTCCTGAACCGTCATCAGAGAATACGTTCGGACCCGGACCGACCTTTCCGTCACTGTCCTTGATCTCCCACGCGTATCCTGCGAATTCGATAGTCTTCATCCTCTGAAAATATCACACGGACCGGGAAATCGCGTACGCAGGAGCTACCGGCTCACGAACGAGCTCCCCTTGATACTGAAACGCCACGGAAGGTCCGTATCCCGGGTGATGCCGATGCGCGGACCCGTGACTACCTCGCTATCCGGAACAAGCGGAGCGTCATGGATAGCGAAAGAGCCTTCGACCGGCCATCCGTTCTCAGCTTTCGTTATTCCGAAGGCCTTGCAGAGCTTCGCCGGTCCGCTGCACAGCTTCCTGATCTCCGTAAGGCCTCGGCGTTCCTGCATGCGCGCGAGCCCGTCGATAGGTTCCGCCGCCCGTATGAGTACCGCGCCCACCCCCTCCTTATTAGTCGTCACGTTCACGCAGTAGTGCATGCCGTAAGTGAAGTACACGTACCAATGACCGTACGTCTCGTACATTACCCGGCTTCGTTCGGTGAGCGTCTGGCCATGAGACGCAGCGTCAGTGGTATACGCTTCCGTCTCCACGATCTCGGCCGCGCATTCGCCATATCGAATGATCTTGCCGAGGAGTTCGCGGGCGACGATAGTCGCGTCGCGCGCGAACCATTCTTTCGGCAAGCGGCTTTCGGATTTCTTCATGCGCTCTGTCATAGGATATGCCTACACCCTAAGGGGTATTCATTTCCATGCAAGACCCTTCTCCAGGCACCCGATTGATCCGCTTCAGCAAGCAGCGGAAGAAAGAGCCACTGAAAGCGATCCGCGCCGCAAGGAGACATAAAGGAGGCGGCATTATCAAGAAAACGCAGCAGAAGCTTATTTATGAAGATCAAGTTCCTCGTACTCCCTAGCATCGTTATCAGTATCGTCCTCACGATCGTTCTCAATCTCATTTTCTGATACCTGTTCCCCGCAAGAATGTAAGATATATGAAGGAAGACCGTCAGTATAGATAGCTACTGCTTATTCGATGTATATACCCATGAAAAACACCCTATTCCTGCTCGCCGTGCTCGTGTCTCTGACGTTCGCGGCCCCCGCACTCGCGTGCAGTCCCATGCCGGGTTGGCCGCCTTCAGCTAAAGAGAATCTAGAGAGCAAGGACATAGCGTTCGTGGGAACCGTCACCGGCATTTCGCAGGATAAGAGCATTAACGGGGAATACCACCTGACCTTTTCCGTTGACACGACCTACAAAGGAACGCTCGAGGATACCGTGACCCTGACCACCCGTTCCAGTTCCGCAGCCTGCGGCTATGATGACGGCTATTCTTCTTTCAAGAAGGGGAGCGTGTGGGCGATCTATGGAACGGGGAATAGCACTGACGGGTACTCTACGAACAGTCTCTCGCTCAACACGAGCTACAAGACGGTAGCTGAGGCAGAAAAAGCGCTTGAGGGTCTCGGGCTCGTTCCGGTTACTGAGGAGCCGATGATGTGCACCATGATCTACCAGCCAGTCTGCGGAAAGGCTCTCGACGGGACCATAAAGACCTATGGAAACTCTTGCACGCTCAAGAGCGACAAAGCCGAGTTCGTTTCCGAAGGGGAGTGCTCGATCGCGACTCCAGTCCCCTCTACCGACCTCTGGATGGGCATGCGCGGCACTCACGTGACCTGGCTCCAGAATTTCCTTATCGGAAAAGACACAGGAGCTGCGGCAAAGTCCCTTGCAACCGCGGGCGCAACCGGATACTTCGGCTCATTGACCAAGGCCGCGCTAGCCGCATACCAGAGCGCGCACGGAATCGTTCCGGCGTCGGGATACTTCGGTCCGAAGACTCGCGCCGTCATGACCACGGAGTCTGCGACAACGACTCCATCTGGAGTAACCTTCACTGGAAAGATAGAAGCGGTCTCTACTTCTTGTTTTGCTGACGGAGAATGCAGCGTCACCGTCGATGGAAAGAAAGTCATACTGCTTACCGGCATGCGTATGAATATTCCTCCCGTAGGTTCGATCAAGGGCGTCGATTCTATCGGCGACCTCGAAGGCAAGATCGGTTCGAAGATCGAGGTGTATGCAGCACCCACTACTGAGAACGGAGCTTCCTATACGCTCTATGGCGATGCTTCGTACTACGTAAAAGTCCTGTAATCGCTCATGGCGAAGATACACCTGTCTATCAAGCACGACCTTACCGAGGCCGAGGCTTTGAAGCGGATCAAGAAGCTCCTTACGGAAACGAAGAAAGAGTACGGAAACTTAGTGTCTGATCTGAAAGAGAAATGGACAGGGAAGACAGCGGAGTTCAGCTTCTCGGTTAAAGGCTATTCGATTCAAGGAACCATGACTGTCGGTTCCCCTACCATCGAGCTCGACGGCGAGCTGCCGGGAGCTCTCGGATTCTTCAAGGGCAAGATAGAGCGACTTATACGGGAACGCGCGGATGAGTTATTGAAGTAGATTAAGTAAAATTTCTATATTATCTCTTCCCGACATAATAAAAGTGTCTTGGCTTTAGGCCAAGACGCTTTGTATCAGATACAGTACCTCTCATTACGGCACTGCCTCTGAAAGTATCTGCAGATCATCCATCGAAAGAAACTCAATTTGTCTCTAGGTTCTGACAATTCACCACTATCCTTAAAATTACGATCCTGTTCCACTCCACATGAAATAAAAGGGAAGTAGCACTTCCCCAGTTCCCATTTTAGAGAATCGGGGAAGTGGCAGAGGAAGAATTTTATAGAGAGAAATGTATCGACATAGAGAGATAAGGATGAATCTCTACACCCGGGGCGCAGGCACAGACGAATCCATTTTCAAGAGAAAACGGTCGGGAAGTGACACAGAGGAGCGAGACGAGATACGGCCCACTTTGTCAGTATTTCCAGACTGTATTACGTAAAAGGTATATTGTGCGCACATTAGCAGGACTTCCCTGGAAGGGCTTTTAGACGCTTTCTGGACTTCCTTCCCATAGACATCATTACTCTCCTCTTTAGGTATCGGTAGAAATATTCCACGACAAGGTCGGCTCAGAATATTCTGATCGGGTATTCGATAACGCTAAAAAGGAGAAAAGGGACCACTCCCCCGAAAGAGAAAAAACACCTCCGGGGAAGTGCTTTCTAGGATTTTTCCGCTGCCGCTTCCCTGCTGGACGCATCAGTTAGAAACGTGCAGTGAGATCTCCATTACGTGGAATTCTACTCTCCTATCAGCATCCCGTACGGGACGTCGTTGGGATATTTCAGATACAGCTCTTCGTACACGTCCTTGAGCTCTTTCTGAGCGCCACGGAACTCTTCGAGCAGGTCGGCCAGCTCAGCTGAGCCGCTCGCGGCGAATTCCTTCTCAAGGGATTCGCGGTCGTTCTGGAGAGCCTGGATCGCATAGGCGATAGTGGTCATGCTCACGAGACCGGACTCGGGATTCTCGTCGGCATCCATAAGGATTAGTGCTTGGTAGCGATGATGACGACCTGGAGGAGGCTGATGATGGTGCTCGCGAAGCCCGTCCAGAAGGCATATACCTCTAGGCCGATCTTCTGCGCTCGCGATCGCTTCTTAGTGCGTTTTGCCATATATCCGAAGGATACCACGCCTACTGCAGCGCAATGATCACTAAGTGCACAAGGGATATGAGGGTGCTCATGAGGCCGGTGAAGAATGCGTACATCTGCAAGCGCTGGGCCTTCTTGCTCCCGGCTTTCCTGCGCAGAGGGGCGGAAACGAGACGCTTCTGGCTGTAATCGAGTCCCATAGTCCTAGCATTTCACATTAGCGATGATGTGCTCGTACGCCTCCTCGACGGAATCGACGACGACGAACAGATCCAGGTCAGATTCGTCTATCGTATGGAACTTGGCGCAGAGATGCGTGCGGAACAGCTCGACGATAGGATCCCAGTATTCCTTGCCGTACAGCACGATAGGCACCTTATGGATCTTCTTCGTCTGAACGAGCGTAAGGATCTCGGTGAACTCGTCGAGGGTCCCGTATCCGCCCGGGAAGTAGACGTACACTTCGGACGCGAACGCGAGCATGACCTTGCGGACGAAGAAGTGATCGAACGTGAATGAGTCAGTGAGATGGGAATTGAGGCTCTGATCATCCGATAGGCGGATATTGAGGCCTATCGATGATCCTCCTGCATCGTTCGCTCCTTTGTTCCCTGCCTCCATGATGCCCGCGCTTCCGCCGGTTATGACGGCATAGCCGCTCTTAGCGAGCTTCCCTGCGAGCTGACTGGCTTCCTCGAAGTAGCGATCGCCCGCACGGGTGCGCACGCTCCCGAAGAAAGTCGCGGCAAGCCCGTACTTGCGGAGCAGATCGAACCCATCCACGAACTCAGCCATGATCTTGAATACGCGCCAGCTTTCCAGTTTCTGAGGCTTGCAGACGAGCGGCAGCGGATTCTCCGGCACGTCATGCTTCCCTTCCTCGATAGCGCGCACGAGCACCGTCCCCATCTGGCGATGGCGTTCCTGTTTCGACGCTCCGTCAGGTACGGAAAGGTCATCTGATTGCGGCATATCTATGAGCGGTTGGTCTCCCATGGTAGTTCGAAGGTGCTAAAGTCGGGCAATAATTTCTTATTATACGCTATGCGCGCTATGACTTCCGCATGGCATAGCGCTCCCGTGAGCGCATTATGCGGCTTAGGCTCGGAAGGCACCCCGACATACTGCAGCGCGAAGTCGAGATTGATCGCGGAGTGATGGTTCTTCGCAGGCGGCTTCTCGCCCCGAGACACCATATGCATCCACACCAGCGTATGGATATCGAGCGTGCGCTTAGCGAACGGGCACTCGATGCCCGCTCTCTTGCACGCGGCCTGAACGAACTCCAGATCGAAAGAAGGGTTCTGAGCGGCCAGGGTCCGGTCGTGCGGACGATCGAGCGCCCAGGCGATGAAGCTCTGGATGAGACCTGCTTCCGTCTGCTTCCCTCTCGCCCCCTCCCCTTCTATCTCGCTCAAAGCGAACCCGTTTATGCGGAGCGCATCCTCATCGATCGCAGCGCCATTCCAGACGCCGCACTCCTCATAGAACTGATTGGTCGGATCATCGAGATCGAGCGCGCCTAGGGACACGATGGAATGGGTACTGGGGACGAGCCCGGTCGTTTCGACGTCGAGGACGATCATGCTCCTATTCTACAACCCCCGGCACGCTGTCGAGGGCTCATAGCCCGCTGCTTCGGCTTCTGCCTTAGTCGAGAACCAGACCTTATTCTCTTCCTTGATGCGCTTCACCGAGCCGCAGCTCGGAAGGTAGTACTTAGTGCCGCTTTTCGAGGCCACGTATACCTTGGGTCCTTCAGGGACAGGAGCCGTGACCGGTGCCCGCGGAACGGCAGCAGCTGCCCCGGCCGGCCCTCCCCCGCTCCGCACGGCCGCAGGAAGCTGCTCTATCCACAGGCTGCTCGCTGGAGCGTTCTTGGCCATATCCTTCCCTGCCAGGACCCCGAGACCGAACGAACCCACGGATGCCAGGATAAGGACGGAGATGATAAGGATATCCGCGGGGATACGGCCCAGAAGCGTCTTGCCCGTCTCGCGGGGGTCTGGTATAGTCATCTTACATTCAAGGATAGCATCTGATTCATGGCACATACTAAAGCAGGAGGATCGAGTAAGAACGGGCGCGACTCAGGACCGAAATTTCTCGGGGTAAAGCTTTCTGATGGCCAGGCAGCTCGCTCTGGCATGGTTATCGTCCGCCAGCGCGGCACGAAGATCGAAGCCGGGAAGAACGTCCGCGTCGGCCGTGACCACACGCTCTACGCCGTAGCTGAGGGCAAGGTCGCCTTCCGTAACCGCCGCAAGACCAACTTCGATGGCCGCACCGTCATCAAGAAGGTCGTCGACGTCCTCGCAGCAGCGTAACGCCTCTCCTACCGAAAAGAGCCGGGTCCCTAGGGATCCGGCTCTTTTCTTGTCCAGAAAGATCACTCCGCGAAGTACCTTTTTTGTTCCGCTCCACGGGTCCCACGTTCAGTTTCCTCACGCCTCCCGCAAGTCGGCTGAAACTGAACGGCCCGTGTTCGCTACACAAAAAGAGGTACTTCGCCTCCGTGACTTTCTTTAACACCCAAGCAAAGAAGCGGAAGCGATGTGTACTTTTTCAGGAGTGCGGGCGGGACGCGTGGTTTCAGTCGACTAACGGGAGACGCAATGAAACTATGCGGGGACCCGTCAAACGGATGCAAAAAGATACATCGGTGGAGCGAACTTTGCTATTATCAAAAAGCGCGCCACGAAGTAGCGCGCTTTTCTTGCTTTAGGCTATACCTTACTCAGCTGCGATGACGATCGTCATCTTTCCGAAATTCTCTCCCATCGATACCGGGATCTCGAACTCGCCGAGCTCCTTGATAGGCTTCTCGAGCCGGATGACTTCTACCGGAAGCTGGGCTGCCTTCGCGATCTCGCGCGCGTCGACCGCGTCATAGAGATGACCCTTGTCGTTCGCCTTCTTGGTGATCACGGTGCGCTCTTCAGCGAGGACGGCGAGACGGGCTTCGATGAGCTTCTCATCGAGCTCCTTGCGGTCGATGGTCTGCTGAGCGCGGAGCTCGGCCTGCTTCACGTTCGTCGCGGTCGCGGGAGCCGCCATGCCGCGAGGGAAAAGCATGTTAAGCGCGTGCCCGTCCGAACAGTCAACGATAGATCCTGCCTTGCCCACGTTCTTCACGTCTTTGAGTAGTACGACTTTCATATAGGCCTATCCTACCCGTTCCCTCTTCATCTCGCAAATATATAGCTATTTGCCTGTCGTCAGGAACTGGATGGCCCGAGCCTTCTGAGGGTCTTTGCCGGCAAGGAAGTCCTCCTTTGTCCGTTCCACCTTTATGTCAGGCGTGAGGCCTCCATCGGAGATCGAACGGCCTGCAGGGGTGAGCCAGCGAGCGACGGTCACCTTGAGGGCTGCGCCTTCTATATCCACGAGTTCCTGGACCGAGCCCTTTCCGAAGGAGCGAGTGCCGATGAGCGTCGCCACCTTCTCGTCCTGGAGCGCTCCCGCGAGGATTTCCGAAGCGGAGGCGGATCCCTGATCGATGAGTATGACTACTTTCGTGCCGGCAGGGACGCCGCCTTTGCCGCTGCTGCGGTGCACGATATTCTCCTGCTTGCCCTGGTAATCCTCGGTCACGACGACGGCGCCGTCCGGGAGGAAGTTGCTCGCGATCTGGACAGCCGCAGAGAGGTAGCCGCCCGGGTCCCCGCGCAGATCCACGAGGAGCTTATCCGATCCCGAGGCACGGAAGTCCGCGAGCGCCTTCGCGAAAAGCTGGCCGGAATTCGCAGTGAAACTATAGAGGGAGATAGTGAAGACGCCGCTGGCCTTATCGAGGCCGCTATCGATAGTCGGGACATCGATCACGTCGCGCACGACGGCTATCTTCGAGGTCTCGCCATCGCGGAGGACCGTGAACGTGACGGTAGTTCCCTTATCGCCACGGATGAGCCTTACCGCCTCGTCGGTCGCGAGCCCTTCCGTCGACTTATCGTCGATGGCGAGGATGCCGTCGCCGGGCCTGAGACCGGCACGTTCTGCCGGCGTATTCTTGAGCGGAGCGATAACGGTTAGGATATTGTCCTTCACGCCGATCTCCATGCCTACGCCGACGAAGTTACCTTTGATGTCATCCTGGAAGACTTTTGCCTCCGCTGGCGGGAAGAAGGTGGTATATGGGTCTCCATAGGCTGCCGTAAGGCCTGCTATAGCGCCCCAGAGCTTCTCCTTAGAGCCCGGGAGCGTCGAAGAGGCATGCGTCTGCACGAATCGGTTGTCGAGCGCGTTCCAGGCTTTCCAGAAATCCGACAGGTCGGCAGAAGCGTCCGGAGTCGCGTCGAGGTTGTCGCCCATGAGAGGCACCTTCGCGAATATCTTGCTCGCCGTCGTCGCGTTCACGGACATGCCGCCTGCGAATCCGACCACCAGGACGAGAGCGAAAGCCACGCCGAGCTTAGCGAGCTTCCCGAAGCTCCGTCCTGTCGCGGTCACGACCGCTTCTTCCTCTCCGTCATTCTCATTCATGCATGAATTGTACCATGCAGGATTCTTATGCCCACGTGAAGGATAAGGCAGCTACGCACGCACGCTATACTGAATCCAATGATCATTCGACATACGCGCGGTCCGGTGACATGGATCGATCTCGAGTCGCCTACGCGGGAAGAGGTGCGCGACGTGATAGAGGAGTTCGAGATCGATGAGCGTGTCGTGGAAGAGATCGCCACTTCCACCCCCTTCCCGTTCGCCATAGCATTCCCGGGCTACGCGTACCTGGTCATGCATTTCCCTATCACGGGCAGCGATGACGGCACGCGGATCCAAGAAGTGGATTTCATCGTCGGCAAGAATTTCCTGATCACTGCGCGATATGAGACGATCGACCCGCTGTACAGCCTCCATAAGGTATTCGAAGCGGAGGAGCTCCTCGGGACCGCGAAAAAGATAAAGACGGATGAGATCCTGTCGCGCGTGATGCATAGCCTCTATGGGGCCATCAGCGACGAGGTCGAGCAGACGGGCTGCAAGCTCGAGCGCATCGAGCGGGACATATTCACCCGCAAGGAGCGATCAGCGGTCCGGAAGATCTCAGAGAGCACCCGCGTGCTTCTCCGCTTCGAGACGGCGCTTGCCCGTCACAAGGAGCCTCTCGCGGATTTCCTCGCCATGCTCGGTGCTCCCGCATTCTTCGGTACCCGTTTCGACGAGCACGCGACGCGTATCGAAGCAGAGCGTACTCATGCCGCGGATCTCGTCTCGTCGCTCCGTGCCATGGCGAGCGAACTCCGTAATACGAACGATTCGCTGCTCACCGCCTCGCAGAATCGAATCATCCAGATCCTGACTGTCTTCTCATTCGTAAGCTACGCACCGATGCTCGTAGCCGCGATCTTCACCCTGAACGCGACGGACCATATGCCGATCATCGGCAAGTCGGGAGATTTCTGGATCGTCACCGGCCTGATGTTCGGCGCTGCCCTCCTCTTCCTCTTCATCGCTCGCAAGAACCGCTGGATATAGCAGGGATCTTCCCGGCTATCATGCGTTCGCTCCGATACGGTAGAATACTTCCATGTCCTGGCTCCCCACTCTATTCGCTCCCAAGCCTGAAGCGAAAAGAGGCGCTCCCGTCTTCTTCGCCAACACCCTCACCGGAAAGCGCGAGCTTTTCAGTCCGCTCCGCGCAGGCTCCGTGCTCATGTATTCCTGCGGACCGACCGTGTACAGCAAGCAGCACATCGGGAACCTCAAGGCTCCCCTGTTCGCGGACCTTATCGCGCGCGTCCTTAGCCAGGCCGGATACCGCGTGAAGCGCGTCATCAACATAACCGACGTCGGCCATCTTCAGAGCGACGGCGACGAGGGCGAGGACAAGATGGAAGTAGGCGCCAAGCGCGAAGGGCTCCGCGCCGGAGATATAGCTGAACGGTATACGAAGATGTTCCTCGACGACATCGAAGCCATCGGCCTCGATACGAGCGAGATACGCTTCCCGCGAGCCACCGACTACATAAAGGAGCAGATCGCGATGGTGAAGGCGCTCGAAGAGCGCGGGTACACGTATAAGACGCTCGATGGCATCTATTTCGATACCAGCAAGTTCGCAGCCTATGGGAAGCTCGGGAATATCTCTCCCCTTCATTCACGCGAGGAAGCGCTGGCAGGAATCGGCCGGCGGATAACCGAGAATAAGGAGAAGCGTCAGCCCGCGGACTTCGCGCTCTGGAAGCTTACCCCTCCGGGAGTGAAGCGCGAGCAGGAATGGTCCTCTCCTTGGGGACTCGGCTTCCCGGGCTGGCATATCGAATGCTCCGCTATGGCGAAGGCGCTGCTCGGCGTCGAGCTCGATATCCATACCGGCGGCATCGACCACATTCCCGTCCATCACAATAATGAGATCGCGCAATCCGAAAGCGCGAACGGTAAGCCGCTCGCCCGCTTCTGGATGCACGAGGCATTCGTGAACGTCGCGGACGAGAAGATCTCGAAGTCTCTCGGAAACGACGTCTATCTTTCCGACATCATCGAGCGCGGGTACCGCCCCCTCGCGCTCCGTTATTTCTTCCTGCAGGCCCACTATCGCACGCAGGTCTCATTCACCTGGGAGGCACTCGAAGCTGCCAACGGCGCGCTCACCCGCCTCTACCGGCTGGCCGAAAAGATAAAGGCAGAAGCTCGGGGCCGTACGAAAGTATCAGACACCAGCCGTCGCATGCTCGCACTGCTTCACGACGATCTCGCGACTCCCCAGGCGCTCGCCCTTCTCTGGGAGACCGTACGCGACGAGGATATGGACCGCGCAGAACAGCTCGCCGTAATCGAGACCGCGGATAGCGTGCTCGGCCTCGATCTGCTTTCCGGAGGTCAGGCGAAAGTCTCCGTAGAAATCCCCTCGCCTATACAGGCGCTCGTTCATGAGCGCGAGATCGCCCGCCAGAACGGGGACTTCGCCAGATCCGATGCGCTGCGTGTCCACATAGCGAGCAGTGGATATCTTGTGGAAGACGGCCCGGACGGAGCCATAGTCACCCGGAAGGAAGGAAGATAGAATAGACGGTAATGGACACCGTCATGCGCGTACCGCCCCAGAGCCTCGATGCCGAGCGGGCGCTTCTGGGTGCCCTCCTCCTTAAGCCTGACGCGCTTCACGATATTTCCGACCTCGTCCGGCCTGATTCGTTCTATGCCGACAAGCACAAGGCTATCTTCGAGTGCATGCGCGAGCTCACCGAGCGCGGCGAGCCTATCGATATCCTCTCGATAGGAGAACGGCTTTCCGGCAAAGGCACGCTCGAGCGCGTGGGCGGCCGCGCATACATCGCAGAGCTCGCGGGCAACGCGCCGACTCCTGGCAACTTCGCGCACTACGCGGAGCTCGTCTCCCGCAAGCACCTCATGCGCTCCCTCATCGACACCTCTCATGAGATCACCGAGCTCGCCTACGACGAATCCCGCGATTCAGTAGAGGTCCTCGATCACGCGGAGAAGTCCATCTATGCCATAAGCAATGCCACCGCAGCGCATAAGTTCGTCGCCATCAAGGACAAGGTAGATGAGACTTGGGACCGCATCGAGCAGCTCTCGAAGAACGACGGCGCTATCCGCGGCACGCCGACCGGATTCCCCGAGCTCGATAATCTCCTCTCCGGTTTCCATAAATCAGACCTCATCATCCTGGCCGCTCGCCCATCGGTCGGTAAGACCTCGTTCGCGCTCGACATCGCTCGCAACGCGGCCGTGCAGCACAACGTGCCCGTCGGCATCTTCTCGCTCGAGATGAGTTCGGATCAGATCATCGATCGTATGCTTTCTGCAGAAGCCTTCGTCGACTCCTGGAAGATCCGCACCGGAGCCGTGCGTGCAGACGAGGACTTCGCCAAGATCAGGGATGCGCTCGAGACCCTCTCCAAGGCCCCTATCTATATCGATGACAAGCCCGGCAACAATATCCTCGCCATGCGTGCCGTGGCGCGCCGCCTGAAGCGCGAGCAAGGCATCGGCCTCATCATCGTGGACTACCTCCAGCTCATGTCGCCTACGAGCACCAAGAACTCCGACTCGATGGTCCAGCAGGTCACCGAGATCTCCCGCTCCCTGAAGCAGCTCGCCCGCGAGCTCGATGTGCCGGTCCTCGCCCTTTCCCAGCTCTCCCGTGCCGTCGAGCAGCGCGGAGGAAAGCCGCGCCTCTCCGACCTCCGCGACTCCGGTTCCATCGAGCAGGACGCCGACGTCGTCATGTTCATCCATCGCGAGGATAAGAACAACCCTGAGAGCGAGCGCCAGAACATCGCTGAGATCCTCATCGAGAAGCACCGTAACGGCCCTACCGGCAAAGTAGACCTCATGTTCGACCAGAAGCGGACCTCCTTCATGTCTATCGATAAGGCCGGCTACGGCGATCTCGCTAACGAGTTCTAGTCTATGATCCCGACTCACGCAAGAAACGAGGAGAGGCAGTACGAATTTTGGAGGCTCTGCGCAGGACGACGGTCCGAGCAGGAGGAAATTTCTCAGCAGAGAAATATTCCGTACTCCAAAATCGTACTGCCTCTCCGAGTTTCAATACCCGTCCTATGAGAGACCGCATAGAAGACCTCACCGCTGCCTTCACCCGCTTCCCCGGCATCGGACCGAGGCAGGCCAAGCGCTTCGTCTACCACCTGCTCGCGGTCACGCCCTCGGACCGGGCGCGTCTCTCCGATCTCATCCTCAATATCGGCGCCGATATACGCCAGTGCCAGATGTGCATGCGCTTCGCAGCCGCGAATGCGGACGGCCTCTGCAATTATTGCGCCGACCCGTCCCGCGACGACTCCCTCCTCATGCTCGTCGAGAAGGACCAGGACCTGGCCGCCGTGGAGCGCGCCGGGACCTATCGCGGCCGTTACTTCGTGCTCGGCGGCGTCCTCACGCTCTCCGGCAAAGGAGTCATCCGGGAGCATGACCTCATCCGCGTCGTCGAGATTAAGAGCCGCGAAGGCCTGCGTGAGATAGTACTCGCGCTCTCGGCTACGAGCGAGGGCGAGCACACCGCGGACCGCATCCGCGAAGTGCTTCAGCCTCTCCGCGGCTCCCTTCTTCTTTCTGAGCTCGGTCGAGGCCTTTCCACAGGCGCTGAGCTCGAGTACGCCGACTCCACCACCCTCTCGGCAGCGCTCCAGAACCGGAAGGAAACTTAGAGCAGCATCTGCGCAAGGACGGACCTTACGCTTAGTGGCAATAAAAAATCCCGGAGAAGCGCTTGCCTCTCCGGGACTCTTGGGCACGGCTAGTTCATCGCTAGCGCAGACCAGCCGTGCTTCATGATAGCTTGGTCAGCGATCTTGCGAACGACGTGGACCGTGACGATGGCCTTCCGGGACCCTGAGGCCTCTTCGACCTCTTGGGCGATGATCATACCGATCCCTTCGAGCCGGAAAGAGGCGCCAGGTTTCGGAAGCTCGCCGGTGACGAGCTTCCGAGCGAGCGTCTTATTCTTCCCTGGACTGGGATCGATCATTTCAACGAGGAACTGCGGCATCGAACAACTCCTTATGCTTGCTGTTCTATAGCACGGTACCACTGCTCTACCGGAAACGACAAGACCCGGCCTTAAGGCCGGGTCTCAATCTTCTTAGGAGATCGTATCGATCTTAACCTTGATGTGCGGCTGACGATGTCCGCGGCGCTTGAGATAGCGGCTCTTAGCCTTGTACTTGACCACCTCTACCTTCTTCGCGCGGCCCACGATCTGGACGGTGCCCGTCACGATCTTGCCTGCGAGCATCGGGGTTCCGACCGTAGCGGTCGTTCCGTCATCTGTCATGAGCACCTGGTCGAACGTGACCTTGTCGCCCTTCTTGAGGTCGAGAGTAGCCTCCCCACGGCCGAGCTTCTCTATGGTAACGAGAGCGCCTGGAGACACCACATACTGCTTTCCTCCTGTCTTTATAACTGCGAGTTCCATAATAGGCCTATAGTAAAGGGTTTGGGCTAAAAAGCAAGTATCCGGCCGCACCCCGGCTATCCGGACCGGGAGCAGAAAACGGCCGCCAGGTTGAACCAGGCGGCCTTCTTATACTCTCACGCCGCAGCTCTTCCCGACGCGAACCACCTTCCCGGTGATAGTCACGCAGATAGCCGGCTTACGTACCCGCTTCATGCGGAGCTCTTCAGTCTGCTCAGCCGCGACGGACTCGAGAGACCGTGCGTACAGCGCCGAATCTGACCGATGCTTGAGGTAGAAGAACCCGAGCACCATGGCCGCCAGGAACAAGAGAACGGCGATTACGACCAGATTCCACAGAGCCTGTTCTATCGAGATCTCCTTTTTCATATCCTCCCCTTTCTGACGCCCTGATAGAGAACGCCTGCCGACCAGTATACTCCTCTACTCTTCCTGTGCCCCCGGCTTATCCAGCAGAGCGATATCGATGCCGATCTTCTCCTGCGCGATGCGGTAGACGTCCTTGTCCACCTTCCCGAGCTCCTTATACCCGGCATTGTAATGAGAGACGGCAGTACCGAGCGAGACGCCGAGCTTCTTATAGAACTCCTCATAGGCTCCTAGGTGCTTCCCGAGCTCGCCCACGCGCTTCTGGATCTCTTCGGCCTGCTTCTCGATCTGGAGCGCCTTCAGGCCCTGCATGACCGTCTGGAGATACGCGAGGAAGGAGGTCGGTGACACGATGATGACCTTGTACTTGGATGCGGCCCGCTGGATGAGGTTCTCGTCCTCCCCTGCCCCCACCTGGTTCGTGAGCAGATCGTAATAGATGCCCTCGGACGGTATGAACATGAACGCGAAATCCATGGTGTTCTCTTCGGGGCGGATATATTTAGCGGTCTCTGAGATACGGAGCTTGAGATCGTTCACGAACGCCTTTTCGAGCGTTATTCGCTCGGTACCTTCCGCGTGCACGAACCGATTGTAGTTATCGAGCGAGAACTTCGAATCGATCGGCACTATCTTGTCATTCACGAATACGGCCGCGTCCACGATCTCCCCGTTCGTGAAGGGATACTGCATCTGGAACATGCCGGGCGGGAGCACGTTCTTAAGGACGGTCTCGAGGTAATACTCGCCCAGGATGCCGCGCTGCTTAGGGTTCTTGAGGATATCCTGGAGGCTCTTCAGCTGCTCGGCGAATTTGCCGGTCTCCCGTCCGATCTCCTTGACCGAGGTGATCTCGGTCGTTATCTCGCGGATGAGCTGAGCCGTATCGCTATTGGCGCTCCGCATGCTCTCGTTCTGGCTCCGCATCGTGTCATGCATCTGGCGCGCGGATTCCGACATGCGGGTATCGAGCGCCCGCTCCAGGTTCTCCATCTGCTTCTGGATGAGCAGGAGCCCTGCTCCATCGTCTTTGGCCGGAAGCGCGTTCTCGCGCCTGCGGAACACCAGCCAGAGGCCGACGCCCTGGGCAAAGATGAGCACGAGCACGACTATCGCGACGGTAAGGATATCCATAGTGACCTTAGTATACCAATCAGGCTTCAGGCGCCGAGCGGATGAATAGCAGCCATTTAGCGGCTTCGATCGTGATGAGATTCACGAGACCGAACCCGACGAAGATTCCCATCTGGAGCATCGACGGCGGCGTTACATGCACGAGAGCCTGCAGCACGGGCACATAGAGAGCGGCGAGCAAGAGCAGCGCGCTGCCGATGAGCGCGAAAATGAGGAACTTGTTCGAGAAGAACGAGAGCTTCCAGAGCGGCGTCGACAGGCTCTTCATCGAGAAGGCCATGAAGATGCAGTTAACCGAGACCGCCACGAACATGAGCGTCTGGACCTCTTCGATCGGGAGGCCGAGGCGCAGCAGGATGAGATACATGCCGATGAGGAGCACCGAGGTGATAGTGCCCACGAGCCCGATGAGCTTGATCAGCTTCGGCGAGAGCACGCGCGCGACCTCAGGGTCCTGCGGCTTGCGCTTCATGGCCGCCGGATAGAGCGGCTCGAACGCGAACGCGAAATTCATGAGCCCGCCTTCCACGAGATTGGACCACAGGATCTGCGTCGGGAGTATCGGGAGCGGCAAGCCCATGATGAGCGAGAAAGTTATCAGCGCCACCTCGCTGAAGTTCGTCGAGAGCATGTACGCGAATATCTTCTTGAAATTATCACGCAGGCGGCGGCCTTCGCGGATAGCGGCCGTGATCACCGAGAATCCGTTATCGAGCAGCACCAGATCGGAAGCCTCCTTGGCCACGTCCGTGCCCGAACCGAGCGCGATACCGATAGCGGCAGCGCGGAGCGCGGGAGCGTCATTCACTCCGTCTCCGGTCATGGCGACTACTTCGCCGGCTTTCTTGAGCACCTCAGCGATGCGCAGCTTATCGGCAGGAGCGACCCGCGCGAACACCGTATGGTCGCGGAGCACCTGGAGCAGATCATCGTCCGTGAGACCCGAGAGCTCCGCGCCCGTATACGCGCGGTCTTGCGCATCTGCGATCCCTACTGTCCTCGCGATGGAAAACGCAGTCTCCGGATTGTCCCCGGTGAGCATGAGCACGCGTGCGCCGGCCTCGTGCATATCCTGTATCGCGAGCTTGGCTTCCGGACGGATGATGTCCGAGAACACGAGCAGTCCGAGCAGCGTCCCTCCGGCAAGGAATCCGGAGAGGGCATCTTCCTGGGGGAATGCCGGGTGCTCCGTCGCCACGCGCGCTACCGCGATGACCCGTTTCCCTTCCTTAGCTGCCATCGCGAGCGCATTCGCGAAGTAGACCCTGTCAGTATTCGTAAGCTCATGCTCCTCTCCTTCCGCGCCGACGACCTTTCCGACCGAGCTTATGATGAGTTCCGGAGCGCCGGTCAGATACGCTATATGCTTCTCGCTATCCTCCGATACGAGCATGCCTCCGAAGCGGCGCGTGGAATCGAAATGCAGCTCGTCCACGCGAGGCCGCTCGATCAGGCATGCCTGCTGCGCGATGCCGTTCTTAAGGCCGGCGAGCACGATCGCCTGCTCGATAGGCCGGCCATGGACGATGACCTTCTCATCATCGCCGGGCGTGCCGGAACGCTCTTCGACATAGGCATTCGACGCGATGATCGCGGCCCGCAGCAGTTCGCGCGGCTCGCCCGCGCGCGCCTCGCTGTGCGTGGCACTCATGCCGACCATGTACTCGAGGGTCATGCGGCCTTCCGTAAGGGTTCCTGTCTTATCAGTAAGGATGATGCTGGTAGTCCCGAGAGTCTCGGCCGCAAGCAGGTTGCGCACCAGCCCGCCCTTCTTGAGGATCCGTTCCATCCCGAGCGCGAGCACCACGGTCACTGCAGCCGGAAGGCCTTCCGGCACGCTCGCGACCGCGAGCGCGATCGCAGTAAACAGCGTCTCCTCGAACGAAAGTCCCCTGAATATGCCTAGCCCTATCACGACGAGCATCACGAACGCAACCGCTATGAGGATGAACCGCGCCACCTGGCGGATATCGCGCATGAGCGGCGTCACCGACTCATCCTTCTTCCCGAGCTCAAGAGCGATGCTGCCGATCTCGGTTCCGCTGCCCGTGGCGACCACGATGCCTTTGCCGGCGCCGGCGGCGACCAGGGTCCCTGCATACGCCATGCCGCTGCGCTCCACGAGCGGAGCGCCTTCGGGAGCGGAGTCCGTATCCTTCTCGACCGCGATCCATTCTCCGGAAAGCGCTGATTCGTTTATAGACAGCCCGTGTACCTCGATAAGACGGAGATCGGCAGGGACGGCGCTGCCTGCGCTCAAGGTCACGAGATCGCCGGGCACGAGCTCATCGGCCGATACCTTGAGCGGTTCGCCGTCGCGGAACACGACGGCGAACTTCGCTTCGCCGCTCTTAAGGGCCTCGAAGGCGCGGGATGCGCGCCCTTCCTGAACCATGCCCATCACGATATTCACGAGAAGCGCCACGGCGATGACGGCGGCATCCGTGTAGTGAGCCAGGAATACCGTCGCCAAGGCAGCGAGCACCAGCACGAACGTTATGGGGCTTGCGAACTGCGAAAGGAGCCGCATGAGAAAGCTGTCTCGTACGGGTTCGGGGAGCGTATTCCCCCCTATCTGGAGCTTGCGGACCGCTTCTTCGCGCGAGAGCCCGCGCGCGGGGTCGACGTTGAGCCGCTTCGAGACTGCGTCGGGGGAAAGTGCGTGCCAGATGATCGGTTCCATATATGTCCATAAGTATAGCAAGCAGGGATGACGACCCGATAGTGATCCTCTCCTCTGGAAAACAGCTATTTCTTGGGCCGGATTCCGCAATGGTATGCAGCCGTAGCCATAAGGACCGGAATGCAGGAAGAAAAAAGATAAAGAAAAGATAAAATCTTCTGGGGATTTCTTTTCTGCAATCTCTGGCGTCGCACAGTAGTATGAGGATATATGACTGCTCTCACTTCCTCACCGTACCCCCGCGCTCGCCCTCCACTAACGCTCGCCGACGGCGAGCGTACTTACTTCCTGACCATCAATGACCTGCCCTGCGAGGAACGTCCTCGCGAACGGCTGCTTTCGGGAGGTCCCTCCATGCTCTCCACGCCTGAGCTGCTCGCCGTGCTTCTTTCGACCGGAACTACGCGAGAAGGCGTGCTGGCCATGGCCCACCGCATAATGACCGAGTACGGCGAGAGGAACCTGATGCAGGAGACCGATCCTGAACGCTTCGCCCGCGAAGTAGGCATCCCTGTAGGGAAAGCGATGCAGATAATAGCCGCGAGCGAGATGGGCCGGCGTTTCTTCGCGAAGAACGAAGCAGGCGCGCCCGTCGTCCGCACCGCCCGGGATGTCTTCGAATACGTCGTCGACATGCGCACGCTCCCGAAGGAACATCTGCGAGGCCTCTATCTCAACGGGCACTACAAGGTCATCCGCGATGAGGTGATATCCATAGGGACGCTCGATTCGAACATGGTGCATCCCCGGGAAGTATTCCGCCCGGCACTGGAATACGCGGCTGCAGCGGTCATACTCGTGCACAACCATCCCTCCGGAGTGACCGATGCGTCCCAGGCGGACGTGGACGTGACAAGGCAGCTGATCGAGGCAGGCGCCCTGCTCGGCATAGAACTCGTCGATCACGTCATCGTCACGAAGGCCAGTTATGCATCGGTGCCCGCGTCTTATCGCGTCTGAGCATGAGATATATGGATAAAGAATACGCATCCTGCTTATCACGTTTCTGGCTGCTTCATGACGCGAGTGATGATGCGCGTCTTGAGCGGCTTAAGTTCCATCTGGAGCAAGGCGATTACTTCCCCTTCCTCGCGACCGTCGTCGGTTTCCTGAAAGAGACCGCGGAATCCTGCGCTCCCGATTCTGAGATGGCAAAGACGATCGCTCAGCAAGCGGCATTCGCCGAAGAGGTGCGCAAAGATCTCATCTATCTCCATGAGAACTATCAGCTGGCTCCGAAGGAAAAGCCGATTACGTATAGCCCGAAGAAGATGGTACGATTTTGAGCATGATCCACGAAAACCTTAAAGCAGGCATCCTAGAAGCGCTCCGTGCTAAAGACGAGGTGCGCCTGCGCACGCTCCGCTCTATCGTCACCCTCATGACCAACGAAGTGGTAGCCAAGAAGCGCAAGCCGGACGAATTCCTCGGCGATGAGGATGCGCTCGTCGTGCTCAAGCGCGCGGCAAACCAGCGCAAGGACTCCATCGAGCAGTTCACGAATGGCGGCCGCCCCGAACTCGCAGCTCCAGAGATAGAGGAACTCGCCGTCATCGAGACATTCCTGCCCGTACAGATGAGTCGCGAGGAAATCGAGACGCTCGCCAAAGCGAAGATGGCAGCGATGGGCATTTCCGAGAAGAAGGACATGGGCCGGTTCATCGGCGCTCTCATGCAGGATCTAAAGGGACAGGCTGACGGAGGCGAGGTGAAAGCAGTGGTAGATTCCCTTCTTTCTTAAGGGTTTCTGTGGTATAAATCGCCTAGGAGGGCGATAGACCTTTCACCGATGGTGGGGTGTCCCGAGGAGCTTACTCAAGCTCAGAGGTACCCCGAATGCTAAAGTTTGACGGCTTCATTATCCGAGACGATGATCCAGTGGATCGCAGCAGGCTTCACAACCTGCGCCTGGCCCTGACGAGACAAGGCCACGCGATGATCACGCAGGAACGCCTTCTCGCTCTCCGCATGGCGAGCGAGCAAGAGCTCCAGCTGATCGCGAAGACTCACGAATTCGTCATCTCGACTACAGTCTGCAGCAGCGAACTCCGCAACTACATCTGCAAAGGAACTACGCTCGAATACGAGACCTGGATGTTCGCGCAACTCGTGTACGAGCATCTGGGAATCAATGTCGACATCATTCGGCGTCCCGTCGAATCGATCGTTCCTTCGCGATGCTCTGCATCGCGTCCGCTGCACTGAGATAACCGTTTCGATGGACGAGTGATTGCTCCGGCATTCACTCGTCCGGAGAAGCGGTTTTCAATTTCCTCTTCCCCTCAGTGCTATCAATACATCATGCACAAATTCAAAAGTCCCCTTTTCATAGTGTTTTGCATCGTATTAGTCGATGTGCTCGGCATCGGTATTCTCATTCCGGTGATTCCGCTCCTGCTCACCGATCCGACTTACCCATATCATCTCAGTTCGCTCACGATAGCGGAGGGCTACGTACTCCTTGGCTTCTTAACCGCTATCTACCCGCTGATGCAGTTCATCGCGACTCCGCTCCTAGGCCAGCTCTCTGACCGTGTCGGTCGCAAGCCGGTGCTCGCCGTCTCCTTGCTCGGCACCTCGCTTTCGTATGTCGTGTTCGCGATAGCAATCATCACGAAGAATATTCCACTGCTCTTCATATCGCGTGCGGTCGACGGCATTACAGGCGGAAACATCAGCGTCGCTCAAGCAGCTATCGCTGACTCGACGACACCCGAAAAACGCGCTCGGAGCTTCGGCATCATCGGAGCGGCGTTCGGTATGGGCTTTGTTATCGGCCCGTTCCTCGGCGGCAAGCTTTCCGACCCGACGCTTATCTCCTGGTTCGATGCTGCGACTCCCTTCTGGTTCGCAGCAATCCTTGCGTTCCTCAACATGCTCGCAGTCCTTTTCCTCTTCAATGAGACACTGAAGGAAAAAACCCACCACGCATTCCATTTCTTCCAGTCAATCATGAACATCGGGAAGGCATTCGCTCTGCCGAAGCTTCGCAAGCTCTTCAGCGTGACCTTTCTTTTCCATAGCGGCTTTACCTTCTACACTACCTTCTTCGGTGCGTACCTGATCTTCAAGTTCGGTTTCTCCCAAGGGAACATCGGCGACTACTTCGCATTCGTGGGCGTGTGTATCGCGCTCACGCAAGCAGTCGTGACCGGATTCGTCGGCAAGCGTTTCTCGCCCTACGCGATTATCTCGGTGGCGCTCCTTGGCGTTTCTGCCACCGTTTTAAGTTTCGTCCTCGTCGAATCAAGCTGGATGCTCTATGCGATCACGCTTCCCCAGGCCGTCTGCATGGGCCTTATCATGGCGAATCTTAATGGGCTCATAAGCCGCTCGGGAGACCCGCGCAAACAGGGCGAGGTGCTCGGCATCGCCGCAAGCGTGCAGGCACTTGCTCAGACTATCCCACCGATGATTGGTGGCTACCTCGCGGCGAGCTTCCTTCCTTCGACTCCTATCGTTGCCGGTAGCGTGCTCCTCTTCCTCGCGTTCCTTACCTTCGTATTCCTGCTTAGAGATACCTCAAATCGTATAACTGGTCATGGCGAGCACGCGGCGTAAAGAACTCGTCGTTCTCTGGAAAGAAGTCGGGCGGACCCCGCTTCAGGCGATAGAGGCCTGGAAAGCTCGGAATCCTGACCACGCGAACGTTCCGGCCAGCTACGCCGGCCGCCTTGATCCCATGGCCGAGGGCAAGCTTCTCGTTCTCCTCGGGGACGAGTGCAAGCGGCAGAAGGCCTATCACGCACTTGATAAGGAATACCGGATCGAAGTGCTGCTGGATATCTCAAGCGATACGGGCGACGTGCTCGGTATGCCTGAATATGCAGACAGGAACGCCGCGCCCTCGAACGGACAGCTGCGCAGCGTGCTTCGTTCTGAAACCGGCACGAAGACGGTCCCCTATCCTGCCTTCTCATCGAAGACCGTGAATGGCAAGCCGCTCTTCCAATACGCGCTAGAAGGAACGCTCGATACTATCGCGATTCCCGAGCATGACGAGACCATTCATTCGATACGCTTAATGACGATTTCGAATCTTTCGAGAGAGACTATGGGAAAACGCATCCACGAGCTGCTCGCCCGCGCGCCGCGGAGTACGGAGCCCTCCAAAGTACTCGGGGCTGATTTCAGGCAGGACGTCATCCGCACCGCATGGGATGAATTGCTCGAGGCACTACCTAAACGTTCATTCACCGTTCTTACCCTTCGCGTTCGCTGCGGAAGCGGCGCTTACATGCGCACCCTCGCCGATCGTATCGGGACCAGGCTTGGTACCCGCGCGCTCGCCCTGTCCATACGACGGACCCGCATAGGTCGCTATCTTCCCCTCGGCACCCTGGGCATGTGGCTGCGCCAGTACCGATAGCCTCTTCCTACTCCGAGGGTCCTGAGAGGTAGCGGACCGAAAGCTTCCCATAGAAGGAAGAGTTGAAAGCGAGAGCCGTTCCTATGATGCCGATGACACCCGCAAGAGTGAAGACGAGTGCTATGCCGCGATCAGGGCCAGTGCCGAACCAGTCACCGATAAGCGTGACCCCGGCACCTGCCGTCATGAACGGGATGAACACGAATTGCGCGAGCGGCCCCATGATGAATGCGGTCACCGGCGACGCCGCTTGCTCGACGCTTTGCGCGAAACCGAACACGCGTCCCTGACGTTCCGCAGGGACTACCTTCTGGATAACCGTATGCTCGGCCGCCTCGATGAACGGGCTTACGCACATGAAGAGGAACATGCCGATGATGAGGAGCGCGACCGATGCCTGGATAGTGAACAGCGCGCAGACGGACCAGATGACCAGGTTCGCGATCATCATGGCGCGTAGCGGATTCTTACCGAGTCCCCACTTCGCGATTACCGCGCCCCCGAGCATGAAGGAGAAGCTGAGTACGCCGAGAATAATCCCCCAGTTCTGCACCGATACGAGCGAGAGACCGTACGCATCCATGAGTGCCATGAATATGCCGCCAAGGAAATTATTGAACGTGGTGAAGAAGATGAGCGCGAATATGCCCGGGATGCCGGCAAGGACGGCAATCGTACCCTTGATATCGATCCTCTTCTCTTCGACGGGTTCGCCCGCAACGACCGGCTTTCCAGGGACCGGAATGAAGAGCAGATGGATGATAGCGAGGATCGTAAGCCCTATCGCGAACAGCAATACGCCGTACATGCCTGCATAGGCGACCAGGAACGCGCTGATGACCGACACTACGCCGAATGATATGCCGCTCACCATACCGGCGAGACCATTCGCCTTCGGGCGTTTCTCTTCCGGAATCAGCGCTGTAATGAGCGTCGGCAGCGCGATGGTGCGGATATTCCCTGCGACGACGCCCATGAGCAGAAGGACGATAAGTATCCACAGGGACGGATTCGTTACATCACCGAATGAACCGTCCGGCTGGGTGAGCACGAGCAGGAAGCATGAGACATAGAACGCGAGCGAAGCGATGCTGGAAAGCATCATCATGAGCTTCTTAGGATGATGATCTACGAGGCTCCCGAACCAGAAGCCGGAGAGCATCGTAAGGGTCAGGTATATTCCCGAGATCATGCCTGTAGCGAATACGGACTCAGTCTCGAGAAAGACGAAGAACGTGAGCGCGAACCAGACCGTGAAATTAGTGACGGATGCGAGCCCGGTATTCGCCAGGAGAGAATAGAATATTTTCATACGGTGAAAGTGACTCTATCATACGCCTGTCTTGCCCGCAGAACGTCCTGGCTCGCCGGGTATTCCGCTGCATCATTCCCCGTCGCAAAGCTCCCAGCTTTGCTTGAGGTCACAAATGCAAAAACCGCCAGAGTTGGCGGTTTTTGCATTTGTGAGGAATTACTTACCCTCGCTCGAACTTATTTTGAGAGCAACTAGCCCATCTCGCGCCTCGCAGAGCCTCGGCACTCGCCCAGCCCGCCAAACGAGGACTATGGCGGGCTGAAATGTCTTCCTGATTTCTGAATTTGGAGGGGGGTAAAATGCATTCCGGAAATTCAAAATCCTGCACGGGAGAGAAGGAATCCGTGCCGGGTTATTGGGAAAATTGGATGGGATTGGGGTGAACACTACCACCCAGCAGCATCAAAAAACGCCTTGATGTAATTCGCCTGTATGGCTTGCCCGCTATCGTTAAAATGCAACCCATCCGATCGCGTTTCGGCTCCGGAGACTGCTGCTAAATAAGCGGCCTGTTCTGTGGCTGCAAGTGTGTGTCCGCTGAAATATGTATCGCTGAGTAGAAGTGCTTGCACTTCCGCGATATTAGTCTTCGATGTATTTGGAACATCCTGAGCAGGTGGCATGACAAACCATCTAGATGTGCTGAGCAAGGCAACTGCAGACTTCATATTGGAAATCCAAGTAGACGATGATTCCCAGGTGTTTGGATAGTCCATGAAAATGGTCGTCCATTCACGATGAGTGGTATCAGATGTTACCCTGGCCAGCATTTGTGTCGAGCTTTCTCCGCCAACTCCGCTACTTGTTACTGACTTGTCCGGATTGTAACCAGTCGCCAAAACATTGTACCAATAGGCCGAACTCCCCGATGCACCGCTTGCGGCCGCAGTACTATCTCCAAATGCGATAAGGGCCTTTTCTGGATCAACCATTTGTGTATCTGTTAGGGCAGAGGCAAACAAGGTCACTCTACTGATCGCACCATCCCACGTCTCTCCTGTATATGATCTACCGATGCGTATGAAGGCTAGGCCTGGATGACTTCCTGAGGTATCACTTACGATTCCGCTTCCATTCAAATTAGCTTTAAATGAATTCGCGGAGCTAGAAAATGTCACCTCGAACGGAGTCGATACCTCTACGACACCAAGGTCAAGATTCGCTTGTTCAGTGTTTTCGAAGGTCACAATAAGACGAAGATGCTTTGAACTATCCCAGACTAGCTGTACGCGGTCACGCTCGCTGTTGACGTCGGCCTGAAATACAACCTTGCTTCCGCTCACAGCGCTTGGCGTTGTACCCGTAACTGTACCCGCAAAGGCCAGATAATTATGACCAATGAGAGGTATCACTTCCTTGACACTGAAGTCATCGTAGTGCTCCACGCGCGCAGAGTTGATATTTGAGACCGGGGAGAGGTTCATTGCGGTGGAAACGCCGCCGAAGTAAGCGGAGACGGACGTGCCTTCGCTGCCGAAGTTCACCCCGCCTTGACTGGTCCCGCCGCCAGCTGACTTGAACACAAAGAACGTGCCGTTCGTATCAGGAGTTGATTCGGCTAGCTTCGCGGCGACCAAGTATGCCTTGCTGATAACCGAAGCCCACGGCGAATTGAAACGCGACTGGCCGGTGCCAGGCACAGTGTTCCTTATCCGTCCCGCATCCCAACTGAGAGCCGTATTGCCCTCATAGCCCGTGTTGACCGACCATCCGGCAATGTCTATATCGAATGTCGGATTCGCGATGAGTTCGGCGCCAGTTATTTTGGGGCTAATCGTCCAGGTTATTCCAGATGTAGTTCCTTCCAAAGCGGCTAGAGCAGAGGCTTGGTTAGGATATGTTTGACTGTTGTACCAATACCTACTATTCGCAAGATCCAGATCGAGAATAGAGCTAATAGACATCCAAGGTATTGTAAATGTCTGGTCAGCAGATGTGGTTGAGTTGCCTGCGCTGTCTGTTGACTGCACGCGATAGTGATAAGTTTCGCCGGTGAGGCCGGTAAGAACAAATTGATGGCTTGTGACTAAGGATGAAGAAGTCGTTGCGGAACCATATGAAGTTGTAGCGCCGTACTCAACAAAAGATGTGGCCGCCTCGTCAGTCGTCCAAGTGATTGTGGCACTCGTGTTACTCGGAGTGCCTGAGGAAATCGAAGAAAGGGCGGGGGCGGTCGTGTCAGGTGTCGCACTCGTCGTAAATGTGGGATCACTTGTGTACGTGACATTGCTCGAAGAATCTACCGAGCGCACACGGTAATGATAAGTCGTGGTTTGTGAAAGACCTGTAAGAGAAACGCTGTGCGAGGTTGCGAGTGTCGTATCAAGCGTGGTTGTTGCTCCGTATGCAGTAGTAGCGCCGTATTCCACCTGCGAATCAGCGTTTTCGTCCGTTGTCCACGTTATCGTCGCGACAGTATCGCTCGGAGTACCCGAAGAAACAGACGAAATAACCGGAGCAGTGGTATCGGGTGAACTTCCGCCGCCCCCTCTTCCTCCGCGGCGAATTGGAGTTGTCGGCGTTGTTACTTCTGTTGAAGATGAGGAAGTTCCGATTGTTTCCGTAATCTTCGCGTGCGTCTGCGGTCCGACATACCCAACCGCTTCAAGTCCGTTTGCAAGCTGGAACGTTTTTACCGCTGCTTCAGTGACGGGACCATAGTAACCGGTGATTTCCGGGTAAGCATAGAAACCTTTATCTTTCAGGAATTGCTGAAGCGCAGATACATCCGCACCGCGCGTACCTAGATAAAGCGGGCGTTCTGAAATAGCAGAAGCTGTCGTGTTGACCGCCGAACCATTCAACAGTGCGAGTGTCTTCGGCCCAACTTGCCCCACTGCTTCTAAACCAACTGATGCTTGAAATTTCGCAAGCGCATCT